>DAOTIQ010000040.1:0-16527 GCA_035448245.1 Thermovirgaceae bacterium
TAAATGGTGAACGGTAAAACCAAATAATAAATTCTGCATCTTCCGTTTACTGTTTACGCGTTACAAGTTACGATCTTTCCCCCCTCTTCGTCGACGGTTATCTTCGCTCCTTCAGCAAGGCTGCTGGCTATGATCTTCCTGGCAACGGGCGTCTCGACCTGCCGGGAGATGAATCTCTTCAGCGGCCTTGCCCCGTATACAGGGTCATAACCCTCGCGCGCGATATGCCTGCGGGCGGAGGGGGTTATCTCCAGGGTAATACCCATTCCCTGCAGTCGTTCCTGCAGGCCTGCTGCAAGAAGATCCACTATCTGCTCTATCTCATCCATACGCAGAGGCTTGAACAGGACAATATCATCGACACGGTTGAGGAACTCCGGCCGGAAGGACGACCTCACCTGGCGCATTACCCTTTCGCGGACACCATCGGGGATGTCCCCCTCTGTCGTTATGCCTTCCATGAGGTCTGAAGCGCCTATGTTGCTGGTCATTATAATTATCGTATTGGTGAAGTTCACCGTCCTTCCGTGGCTGTCCGTGAGCCTCCCGTCATCCAGTATCTGGAGGAGCACGTTGAAGACATCCTGGTGCGCCTTTTCTATCTCGTCAAAGAGGACGACCGAATAGGGCTTTCTCCTGACGGCCTCGGTCAACTGTCCTCCCTCATCGTAGCCGACGTAACCCGGGGGAGCACCCACGAGCCTGGAGACGGAGTGCTTCTCCATATATTCGGACATGTCTATCCTTATCATGTTCTCTTCCGTATCGAACAGGGCCTCCGCGAGGGTACGGGCAAGTTCCGTCTTCCCGACTCCCGTGGGGCCGAGGAATATGAAGGATCCGATCGGTCTTTTGGGATCCTTGATCCCCGATCTGGCCCGGAGCACGGCATCTGCCACCAGGCTGACAGCCTCTTCCTGCCCAATGACCCTTTCGTGAAGAATGTCGTCGAGACGGAGCAGTTTTTCACGTTCTCCTTCCAGCAGCCTCGAAACAGGTATGCCGGTCCATTTTGATACTATCCGTGATATCTCCTCTGCCGTGACTTCCTCACGAAGCAGTTTCTCTCCTCCCTGTCTGGAGGCCAGCAGCTCTTCCTCGGAGACGAGTCTCCTTTCCAGTTCCGGAAGTTTTCCATGCCGGAGTTCGGCCGCTTTATTGAGATCGTAATCCCGTTCGGCTCTTTCAATCTCCCGTCGGGTGTTCTCGATCTGTTCCCTGATGCTCTGGAGTTTTGCTATTCCCTGTTTTTCGGAATCATACCTGGCTCTCAGCGAGTCCGTCTCCGCCCTGGCGTCCTGGAGTTCTTTCCGGAGGTTTGAAAGACGCTTTATACCTCCCTTGTCTGTTTCCTTTGCCAGGGCAGCTTCCTCTATCTCCATCTGCATGACCCTGCGTGTGGCGGCATCAAGATCTGCCGGCAGGGAGTCTATCTCGGTACGTATCATGGCAGAGGCCTCGTCGACAAGGTCTATCGCCTTGTCGGGGAGAAACCTGTCGGTAATGTATCGATCGGAGAGGACGGCAGACGCTACAAGGGCGTTGTCCTGGATACGTATACCGTGATGGACCTCGAAACGTTCCTTGAGTCCCCTCAATATGGAAACCGTATCCTCGACGGAGGGCTCTTCCACCATCACCGGCTGGAATCTGCGTTCCAGAGCGGCGTCCTTCTCTATATGTTTGCGGTATTCGTCTATCGTAGTAGCCCCTATGCAGTGGAGCTCGCCCCGGGCCAGCATGGGTTTCAGCATATTGCCGGCGTCGATAGCGCCTTCGGCCTTGCCCGCGCC
Source organism: Thermovirgaceae bacterium (assembly GCA_035448245.1). GTDB lineage: Bacteria > Synergistota > Synergistia > Synergistales > Thermovirgaceae > DAOTIQ01. Next base: position 1,794 of record DAOTIQ010000040.1, read on the forward strand.
GACGATGGTGTGCAGTTCGTCGATAAAGAGAATTATCCTTCCTTCGCTCTCCCTTATCTCGTTAAGTACGGCCTTGAGCCGTTCCTCGAACTCGCCCCTGTACTTGGCCCCCGCAAGAAGAGAGCCCATGTCCAGAGCGAATACAGAGCGGTCCTTGAGCCCTTCGGGGACATCACCCCTGACTATCCTCTGGGCGAGACCTTCCGCTATCGCCGTTTTCCCGACACCGGGCTCTCCAATAAGGACCGGGTTGTTCTTGGTCTTCCGGCTCAGGATCCTTATTACTCGCCGTATCTCCTCGTCTCGTCCGATAACGGGGTCCAGTTTGCCAGAGCGGGCCATGTCAACAAGGTCGCGGCCGTATTTCCCAAGGGCCTCATAGGTGTTCTCAGGATCGGCGCTCTGGACTCTCTGGTTCCCCCTTGTCTCCCGGAGAACCTTGAGAAAGGACTGGGATGTTACACCGGATCCGCGCAAAATACGTCCCGCGCTGGTGGAGTCTCCCTCCTCGATAAGACCCATGAAAAGATGCTCCACCGATACATATTCATCTTTCATTCTCGTGGCCGTATCTTCTGCGGCCACAAGAAGTTTCGAAAGCCTCATCGTAATATTTATCTTCCCGGGCTCGACTCCGGGGCCGGAGACCCTGCTTCGGAGGGAAAGGTCTTTCTCTGTCTCCTCGGCGACCTTTTCCGGTGAGATGCTCATTCGTGAAAGAAGACCTGGTATAAGTCCACCGTTTTGGCGCAGAAGAGCAAGCAGCAGATGTTCGCCATCTACCTCGGTGTGACCCATTGTGACGGCGATGTTCTGCGCGCTTGAAAGAGCTTCCTGTGATTTTATTGTCAGTTTGTTCAGATCCATTGTGCTTGCCTCCTTGCCCCTATGATCAGGGCCTGAACTCCGATTCTTTGGCCAGGGCCTCAAAGAGCTCTTTTTCGCGGGGGGTGAGTTTCTTCGGGACAACTATCCTTACCGTTACGAGAATGTTTCCGGAACAGTCCCCCTTGCCGGGAAGGCCCTTGCCTTTCAACCTCATGACCTGGCCGCTCTGGGTCCCGGGGGGGATCTTCATTCTGACCGAGCCCCCGGGGACCTTTACGTCGGCGAATGAACCGAGGGCAGCACCCCAGGGAGTTATGTCGACGGTTGTGCGAAGGTCCTGTCCGTTTACTTCAAAACATGGGTCTTTTTTTATGTGGACCTCCAGGAGAAGATCCCCTGCGGAGGCTCCACCCGCACCCTTCTCCCCCTGGCCGGCCAGCCGGATCCTGGAGCCCTCGGTTACACCTCGAGGGATCGTGACGTCAAGAGATTTTTTCTTTCTGAGGGGCCTTCCTGCGGCATCTTTTTCGAGAACTTCGAATTCCAGGTGTTTTTTCCCCCCCGAGACAAGTTCATCAACGGTGAGTTCGATCCTGGATTCCAGGTCCCTGCCGCGTCTCCTCATGGAACGGCCATGGAAGGGTTCTCCCCCCATGGGGCCGAAACCTCCCATGCGCCCGAATATGGCCTCGAAAAAGTCACTGAAGGATCCCGAACCGCCCTCCCCTCCAAACTGAAATACTCCGTCCCAGCCAGGAGGAGGGGAGAAGTCCTGACCGTTTTTCCAGTTTTCTCCGAGAGCATCGTATTTCTTTCTCTTTTCCGGATCTTTCAGGACTTCGTATGCCTCATTTATCTCTTTAAAGCGTTTTTCTGCATCTGAAGCCTTGTTGACATCGGGGTGGTATTTCCTTGCCAGTTTCCTGAAAGTCTTCTGTATCTCGTCCTGGGTCGCGTTTCTTGATACTCCCAGAATCTCGTAGTAGTCGCGAAATTTCATTCAAACACCCCTCCACCCCGATGTCGGCCCTCAGATCGACCGTTTTGTGCCAACGGCACAGTTATATTCTATCCGCATCAGCCCTCGTTGAATTCAGCATCAATTACGTCATCTTCAGCCTGCCCGCTACCGGTGCTTCCCCCGGCATTGGTCCCGGAACTTTCACTATCCCCGGAAGGAGTGCCGGAGTGCTGCGAGAGGGCGGCCGCGACCTGTTTAAGGTCCTGGGTCAGGGATCTCAGCCTGGAGACTTCTTCCTCTCTGGAAACGGCATCTTTGGATTCCCTGACCAGTTCCTCTCCCCTGGCTTTTTCATGGGGAGGTACGGCATCTCCCAGTTCGGATATCTGCCTCTCCACCTGGTAGGAAACTGCCTCGAGTTCGTTCCTGGCATCGGCCCATTCCCTGAGTTTTTTATCGGCTTCGGCGTTGGCCTTTGCCTCCTCTATCATGCGATCTATCTCGCTCTCGTCCAGGTTGGTCGAATTGCTTATCGTTATTTTCTGCTCCCGGCCGGTCTCCTTGTCTTTTGCTGACACGTTCAGGATCCCGTTGGCATCTATATCGAAGGTCACCTCGATCTGCGGCAATCCCCTGGGAGCGGGCCGGATACCCTCAAGTTTGAAGTTCCCGAGCCTTCTGTTGTCTTTGGACATCTCCCTCTCTCCCTGAAGAACAAGGACATCCACTGCGGGCTGGTTGTCCTCCGCAGTCGAGAAGACCTCGGATCTTCGGCAGGGTATGGTGGTATTCCTTTCTATTATCTTTGTCATGACCCCGCCGAGAGTCTCTATCCCGAGAGAAAGTGGCGTTACATCGAGGAGCAGGACATCCTTGACCTCGCCCTTGATTATTCCCGCCTGGACCGCTGCTCCCATCGCCACGACCTCGTCGGGATTGACGGTCATATTCAGATTCTTGCCTCCGGTAAATTTCCTGACCATCTCCTGGACCGCCGGTATCCTCGTAGAGCCTCCTACCAGGATGACCTCGTTGATGTCTCCCGCCTCGAGTTTCGCGTCCCTGAGGGCCTGCTTCATCGGTTCAAGACATCTCTCCACAAGATGCCGGGTAAGGTCATCGAACTTCGCCCGGGAAAGGCTCAGGGAAAGATGCTTCGGCCCGTTGGCATCAGCAGTGATAAAAGGAAGGCTGATATCCGTCGATGTTCTGCTGGAGAGCTCACACTTGGCCTTTTCGGCCGCCTCGTAAAGCCTCTGCAGCGACTGCCTGTCCTTTCTCAGATCTATCCCTTCCTGTTTTTTGAACTCTTCAGCGAGCCAGTCCACGACGCATTTGTCGAAGTCGTCACCGCCAAGGTGGGTATCTCCCGCCGTGGAGCGCACCTCGCATAGACCTTCACCCACATCCAGTATGGATACGTCGAAGGTTCCCCCTCCGAGGTCGAAAACCATTACTGTTTCGTTGTTTTTTTTGTCCATACCGTAGGCCAGAGCGGCGGCTGTGGGTTCATTGACTACCCGAAGCACATTAAGGCCCGCTATCTTGCCGGCGTTCTTGGTCGCCTGCCTCTGGGCATCGTTAAAGTATGCCGGAACAGTTATGACGGCATCGGTGACCTTTTCTCCCAGCCAGGCCGCGGCATCCCGAACCAACTTTCCAAGAACCTGGGCGCTGATCTCCTCGGGGGCATACTCCTTGCCTTCTACCTTGATCTTAACGGAATTGTTGCTTCCCTTCACGACGGTGTAGGGAACTATCTTCATTTCCTCTCCGACCTCGTCGTGGTTCCTGCCCATAAAGCGTTTGATGGAAGATACCGTTCCGGCAGGGTTGAGCACAGCCTGACGTTTTGCCAGCGCGCCGACCAGCCTTTCTCCATCCTTTGTGAAAGCCACCACCGATGGCGTTGTCCTGCTGCCTTCGGCATTGGCAATTACTGTAGGGTGCCCCCCCTCGAGGACCGCTACAACGGAATTAGTGGTACCAAGATCTATTCCGACGGTTTTAGACATTTCTTTTCCCCCCTGAAAGCAGGCCGACTTTATGAGTTTCAATTTGGCCTGACTAATATTGACCAACACAAGGACAATTATATAGGTCAACATTAATCAGGCAATTCACCTGTACCTGGTCTATGGCGACAGGGCGGAAATATTTTTCGTTTTTGGGTTTTTTAGGGTTTCTTTGACTCTTTATGGGTATTTTTGGGGTGTAAGGTGCACAAAAAAGCGGGACCCCTAACGGAGTCCCGCCTGCCGGGTCAGTTTTTTCTCTACTTGCTCAGGGTCTTGACGTACTCTTCAAAACGCCACTTTGAGAGTTCGTTCTGGAGTTTCTGGGCCTTCCCAAAGAGAAGCCTGGCCTTGTTGACGTCAGGTTTTTCCTGGGTAAGAGCCAGCCTCATTTCGAGGTGAGTTCTCTGCAGTTCCTGCATTTTGGCACGGATCTCATCGGGTATCTGGATATTCTGGGAGTTTCTTTCCATGGCCAGATTACGGTTGCCCATTTTAGCCGCCCGTCCCGAGCCATCAAAATCCATCCCCGGACCAAAACCACCCATGCTGCCGAAACCGCCACCGTGGGCATAAGCTACGGAACCGATCACGAAAACCGCCGCCAGAGCCAGAAGAATACTTTTTTTGTTCATCCCTTTCACCTCCATCAGTCTCGCTCAATATCCCTGATGGGGTCATTCTAGGACCTCCTGTTTCCCTGGTAATGGGTAGAAAAGCCGATTCCCGAATGGGGAAAACTACCGAACCCAGCGAACCGCTCGCTCTATCGCCGCATCGGCGGGCATTTCTCCCCTGGTCCCGTCGGGCTGCCAGACTTCTACAACTCTCTCAGCGGATTCCCTCCCGGCAACGATCGTAACCGGTATGCCCAGAAGTTCGGCATCGGAAAACTTGACTCCGGCTCTTTCGTCCCTGTCGTCGATCAGGACCTTGAGGCCACGATCTTCCAGTTTCTCCGCAATCAGGTGCGCCAGGCCAACGGCATCGTCGTTCCTCATTGAGGCAATAACTACGTTCACATCCAGCGGGGCGAATCCGGAGGGTGTTTTTTCTCCACCCGCGATCGCAAGCACCAGAGGGTCCATGCTGATCGATCCTTCCCACCGGGTGGCCAGGCAGGAGTGCCCGGCGTCATCCTGGAAAGAAAGCTGTGAGGCTCCCTTTCCGATCCTGGCCGAGGCAACAGTGGCAATGTTCGCCGGTGAAATGGAAGCGCCGCAGGATGGACAGGGGAATGACTCATCTACACTTACGATGTCGGCGACCAGCCGTGCCTCGAAATCACGACCCCAGCAGACGTTCATGATATGAAATCCCGGCCTGTTGGCTCCGGCGACAAGCCTCCGGCAGCCTTCGACATGCCTGTCGGCAATTACCCTTATGCTCCCCGGCAAACCCACCGGACCCAGGTACCCCGCCAGGTCGCCTACGGCCTCCCTTATCTCCAGCGGATCTGCAAAGCGGACATCTTTTCCACCAAGCACTTGAGAAAGTTTGACGTCGTTGATCTGGTGGTCCCCCCTGGCCAGAACGGCAACAATTTCTTTGGCATCCCCCGTTCCGGCGGCGTAGAACATGGTCTTGAGGGTCTCACGGGGTTCTGTTCCCAACTGACGGCATAGTTCCGCGATGGTGTCGGCACCGGGAGTTTCAACTTCCTCAAGAGGCGCGTCTCCCCCAGACGGGGCTTCGGGCAGAGAAAGCGGAGAGGACTCGTCGCCACACCAGGAACAGGAATTACAGACAAAACCGCCTCTTCCATGCCAGGATCCCTTTTCGCAAGGGACAGAGGCGTATGTCACCTCTCCCCCTTCAGATTCTCCGAAAAAGACTTTCAGCCCAGCCATTCCTGCAGTTTGAGCTGCAATTGCAATGAAAGCATCTCTAACCTCTTTCGATAACTCTTTGTCCGCGGCAAATCCGGCGGCATCCAGTTTTTTGACATCTCCGCCAATGAAAGAAAGAGGCAGATGGCGATAGCTCGTCACAATCTTTCCCGAAATTGAATCGGACCCCTTTCCAAGATCATCAAAGGAGACTACCTGGAAACCGCTCTCCCTCGCGAGGTCCGATACAACGGATATTACTTTCTTCCAGAGCATAAATCCCATCGGAAGCAGTTCCAGTCTCCTGCTCTCCTGGTCAGGAACCACGAAACCCGCTCTGGCCAGTTTTGCCACGGACTGATCCGAGATCCCTCTGGGGTTTTCCCTGGCCGTTGGGACAAGAGTTTTTGAAAATAGCATTTTTACTACCTCCCGGTTGGTGTGCAATATCGTCTTCCCCCTGTGGGGCTCCCTAAAGTATAGGCCATGATGGGGCGTAAGGTCATTCCCACCTGTATTGGGGTATAATCGAATCCGAAGTTTTCCGATCTGTCGAATCAGAGAACTTCCCCCGAACAACATGATCCGGGGGATTCATATTCTGAAAAACCCGAAAGGACGGTGGTTTTCTTGGCTTTCAGCCTTGAACCGGACATCATTAAAGGCTCTCACCCGGAAGACAGTTTCAGGACGGGACTCCTCCAGGAGATGCTTGGAATGCTCTCCTCCCTCCAGCAGGAGGAAAAGATAGACGAGTTTTTCATTCTCCCGGATTTCGGGTTCGACCTTGGGATCTTTGTCAGCAGGGAAGGAACAACACGCCCGGTCTTTTTCAACCTTAAAATGTACATGGGCGCGAAACCCAGGGCCGTCGAAATAGGAGACCAGAACGGATCGGGAGCCGAAATGGAACTACTTCAACTGAACACATCAAGATCCGCCATGGCTTCCGAGACATTCAGGTGGATACTCGTGGATATAACCAAACCCAAAGGGAACAGGCGTTACACCATTTTCACCACGGACCAGGCAAAGGAAGCTCTTATGGGCGGCCTCAACAAAAAGAAACAGAACAGTATAAAGCTGGGTTCGGTGATGACCTTCCCTCTTACCTGGGACGAGTTGTCGGAAAAGGTCTCTTCGTTTCTGGCAGGATAGCCCGCTAAATTCCGATGTCCTTATTGGGTTCTCTTTTCAGAAAGAAAAAACTTCCCCTCTCCCCGGATGAGATGTCGCGACGCGCTTCCCGCCTGGAGGAGTATTTCCGTTGGGCCCAGGGGAAAAGAATCCTGGTCTTTGATCCCCCTTTCTGGGGTTTCCACGATCTTTTCGTGGACAAAAGCGGCAGCGTGATGCTGGTCTGCCTGAAAGCCGAGGGCGAGGCTTTCGTCTTTTGCGGCGACGAAAGGGGCGCGGCAAGGATGCAGAAGTACGGGCCGGGCCCAACCCTGAATGCCGAGGAAGACCTCGAGCAGGGGATCATGGAATGGATCATCTACGATGACTTCATCGTTTACCGTGGCCCCTTTTTCCCCATCAGCCGACACCCATACTACCTTGGAAAGGTCGCGGCGACATTCCCCTTCGATGAAGAGATCCGTCGGGAAAATCAGGGAGAACTTATCTCGTCACTTTTCGACTGGTACAGAAAACACGGCGGGGAAGCCCCGAAAAAAGGGTAAATCACTCAGGTTTGCCCATACCCATGTAGTCGGCCCTGTCAAGAAGGCCCCTTACAGTTCCACCCTCCAGAAAGTCAACCACGTTCTGAAGCGCGAAACGTGTCGCCGCGGGCATCATTCCGGCAACATTATCGGCTACGTGGGGAGATCCCACGAAGTTGGGCAGGTCAAGGAAGGGGTGATCCAGAAGGAACTTCCCATGGTGAGAGGGTTCCGACCACCATGTATCTATCGCCGCCCCAAAGTCCGGATTGTCGATGAGGTGGCTGTATAGGGCGCCCTGATCCACGACAGCTCCCCTGGCTATATTGACCAGGATCGCTTCTTTTTTCATCATGGAGAGTTCACGACTTCCGATAATACCCCTCGTATCTCTCGTAAGGGGAAGGGCCAGAACAAGGACATCGGATATTTCAAGGAGATCTTCCAGCCTGTCGTTCTTCCAGATATAATCGACGTCCTCTTCGGTCCTTCCGCCCCTGTTGACCGCCGCCACCTTCATCCCCATGGATCTCATGGCCTTTGCGACCGCCCTGCCGTTACCCCCGAAACCCAGAATACCGCAGACCTTCCCCCTGAGGGTCCCATTGAAACCGCTCTGGTCAAAAACACCTTTTTTCAGCGCCTCGTTCCTCGGGATGATCTTTTTCACCAGCGCAAGGGTCATGGCCAGAACGTGTTCGGCTATTGGTTCGGCAAAAGCCCCGGTGTTGGAGGCGACCAGAGTGTTTTCATTCAATACGTCAAAGGGGACATTGTCCGCTCCAGCGAAAAGAAGCTGCAGCAGAGAGCCGGGCTTCAGGAGGCCTGCCTCGCTACCGGAAAGTTCGTCGGGGGCACAACTTGTGGTAATGACCGCATAGGACCTTTCAAGGGTTTTTTCCCTTTCTTCCGAACCCGCACCGTGAATGAAACAGACTTTGGCACGTTTACCTATCACTTCATCAAAAAGGGGGAAGATCTCCCGATCAGGGGAACATGTCACGGCCACAACAGGTATTTCTTTCAAGAGAGAACCTCCTTCGAGTTTTTCCGATTTGCGGTTTCAACGCCTCAGGGTCTCGGGCGCAAGTTCCCAGAACAGGCCACATGGGCCATCGGGGCATTTTTCAGGGTACCTGAAACTTCCGGGAAGAGACATCCCGAATATTCTTATTGCCCATTCCTCTATCTGCTGTTTTTCTCCCGGGTAACTTTCATTCGAGAGTCCCTCCTGAAGCTCTGCATAAAACCGCAGAAGGTAGGCGACCATGTCGGCCACCTGTATGAGCAGAACCAGTCGCGAGTCAGCGAAAAGCGGCGCTTCCAGGAGGGTGTCAAGGGGGGTCGCCCCATGCTCCTGACCATAGTATTCTCCGGACCATTCAGGCGGATCCTTAATAAGTTCGCTGAAGCGCTCCTCCTCGGCCACCTCCCTGTCGAAGACAAGAACGGTCTGTCTTCGTGAACCCTTCAGGCCCTGGTGAGCCTTCTGCAGCGTGAGGACACTGTGGAAGGCGGCCGCACTCCATGGAGTCTCGAGATCTTTTAGCCTGGGGTCGGATCTGGAACTTTCGAAGCGTGCTTTACTGATGGCACTGTAGGTTATCTTGTGACGCCGAACCGACAGCCAGTCAAGGATAGCAGAGATCACCTCCGCCCTTTCGTTTCCGTCGATGGTCCGGGAAAGCCTGTTCCCCCTGTAGAAATTCCTTGTATGGAACTCGCTTACAGGCCTTCCCGTCCTCTGTGAGAGGGAATCCAGAAAGTCGGCCCAGTCCTTCCTGGTTGTCCTCATGCGACTGGCATCAACATCTATGCCAGCTACAACAAGGATTGGCTCCTCCCCCATTCCGCTTTCATCGAAGTAACAGAATTTCATCTTTGCGACCCCCAAGGTCAGTAAAGGTCTAAGGTTTCTTCTCTTTTATTTTTTGTTTTTTTGCAACCCTTTGAAAAATTGCCCTTTTGAATTATAAATGACTTACTTCCAGAGTATCATTCTACCAATTCCGACGGAGGATTGAGATCATGTCTATCAGAAACAGCGACTCCATCAAGAATCTGCTCATAAGGAGAGGCCGGATCAACGATATTCCTGTTATTGCAAAGTTCATACGAGAACTGGCAGAGTACGAGGGAATAGCGGACCGCATTTCATTTACACAGGAAAGCCTTATCGATACTCTTTTCGGAGAAAAGCCGGCCGCGGAGACGGCAATGGCCATCGTAAACAAGGAGTATGTGGGATTTGCCGTTTTCTACTATACTTTCTCGACAATTCTCGGCGAACGGGGTCTGCATCTTGATGACCTTTATATAAGACCGGAATGGCGCGGCAAGGGTATCGGGACGTCGATGATGAAATGGCTCGCGTCGGTCGCTATCTATCGGAATTGCGGAAGATTCGAATGGTGGTGCATGAAAACAAACACCACCTCCCTGGATTACTACTCCAGGAGTGGGGCCAGGATCATCGATGATATCCATGTACTGAGGCTGGAAGGCGATGAAATAGTGAAATTTCTGAAGAAGTGAATCTTCGCTCGCGTACCGGGGTCATTGAGGCACGGCCATTCTCGACCTGATGGCCTCTGCGAGGCCTTCGATATCATCGGAACCTATGACGACCCGTCTCCCACCCTGAAGGGTTATATCCAGCCCTTTCGATACGGCAACGCTGTAAAGCCATCCCCCGGATATCTTCTTGAAACCGACCGAATGCCAGGGAATCATCATCTCGGTTACTGAAAGTATTTGCGATATGGGGATTTTTTTACGGATCAGTTCAAGCCCCATGGAGACCTCTATCTCGCTCTCCTTGACGGTAACGGTCATTACCGTGAAGACCAGAAGGATCAGCGAAAGGATGATCCCCGAGGTAAAAAGAGGCCAGAATTCGGCTGAATCTGTTATGTTTCCCCACGATCCCGCCCTGACCCTTGCCCTGTAAAGAAGGACCAGGAACGCGCCAAGAAATACCCATCTCAAGCCCCAGCCCTTCTGGGTCCTTACATACCATGACATTGATCTGTTCCTCCCGGAATTATTCAGGAGCCGCCGACAATTCTGGTCGCTCCCCTTTCGGAGAGCCAGATGTAGGCCCGTTCCTGGACATCGCCCTGAAGCACTATCCCTTCTTCTTCGACACGGGATCCGCAACCCAGAGCCTTTCTCATCTCCCTGGCCAGAGGATCCAGGCCAGACCTTGCAAGACCGGCACAGGAAAGAAGGGTCACCGTCTTGCCTCCCCTTCCTTTGCGCTGAACCCTCAACACTATCTTACCCACCCTGGAAAGATCGGGCATCCCTCCGTCCGCTGCCGGAGAAAGTTTTTGCCCTGTGTTCCCCGATGATTTTACGGTTTTCTCCTTTACCAGGCCTTTTTCAACGAGGAGGTCTCCAAGAACTGTATTGGAGATGGGCTCCGAGGACCCGTCGACAGGGATCTTCTTTTTGCCTGCCATTTTCTCAGACCTCTTTTCAGGGACCTGGAACAAAATTGGTCGCATATACCACCAGGCCTTCACTGGCATACCCGATATCCAGGTCTATACCCCTGCCCCGAAACTTTAGCGACCTGTCGACCCAAAGAAGTACCCCGCTACCCTCGACAAGTCTGTATCTACCTGTATCCTCTGGAGTGCCGCCCCGAACCAGGGCGACGACCGTGCGGCCTCAGCCACTGGAAATTTCCTCGGGTGAAAGGATTCCCTGGCCACCCATCCCCGCAAGCTCTTCAGCCGCCTCGGGCGACAGATTCAGAATATTTTCATGTCTCTGTGAAAGGGCAAAAAAAGCCACGGCAGCCAATACTACCAGGACCGTCGACAATACCAGATACTTTTTCATGGACTCTCTCCTCCTCTCGGCTATCTGTTGTCATGGTCTTTTACTAATTTTTTGAAAACCCTCTGGACTCCCGAATATGATCGTAGGCCTCCTGTATTTCCTGGAACCTCCTTGCGGCCAGTTCTACAAATTCTTTTTCAAGTTCAAGGCCTATGAATTTATCGGGATGGTACTTCGCGACAAGTTTACGGTAGGCTTTCCGGACAGTCTCATCGGAATCCCGGGGAGAACACCCCAGAACCTCGTAGGGGTTTCGGGGTGCCTTGCTCCCTGGCGGAGGAGGAGAGTAACTCCGGCTTCCGCCCTGCCAGGCCCCCGTGTAGAAGAGTCTGGAAAATAGCCTGAGCATGACAAACCCGATAAACAGCGGGAACAGGAACCTCAAAAGCCGTACTATCAATAGCATCAGGGGTTACCGTCCAGTTGCCGGCGAGCCCGTTCGATATCCTCGCGGGTCTCCCTGATCCATTTTTCCCTCAGCTCCTGGTCTATCTTTTCGGCCTCAGGATCCGTTTCAAGATATTTCAGTTTCTTTTCCTGTATGCGGAGCCAGTCCCGAAGTTTTTTTTCCTGTTCAATGGCCTCGCGGTTCACAAGGGCTTCGCTGTCCTCGTTGACAAAGGCCCTGGACATATAGCCCACCCCCCTGAAGATTATAAACTCTCAGCCCCAAGTTGCCCTCCGCTTATTCGGATAGCAGTTCCGCGACCTCTCGGCTGAAGGCGGCCGGATCCTCGACCCTTCCACCTTCGGAGATAGAGGCAAGGCCGTACAGGACACGAGCGAACAGTGCCACCTTCGGATCTGCGGGGTTTTCTTCTTGGATCCGGTCGAGTTTGGCAACAAGCGGGTGGGACGGGTTGATCTCAAGGTTTCTTTTAACTCTTGGAACATCCTGCCCGGCAGCCCTGAGAATGGCCTCCATCTGCGGCGAGAGGTCGAACTCCTCTCCGGCGAGACAGGAGGGGGAATTTTTCAGTCTTCCTGATATTCGCACCCCCTTGACATCCTCTCCAAGGATCTTCTCCAGCTCCTTTAGCAAGGGATCCCACCTGGCATCGGTGTTTTCCCCCTGGCTTTCCACGTCTTTTCCAGAATCGCCCAGATCCACTACGCCCCTTGCGACGGATACAAATTTTCTGCTCTTGTATTCTGTGACGGCAGGCGTCCAGACTTCGTCGACTGGGTCGGCCAGAACAAGTACTTCGAACCCTTTTTCCGTAAAAGCCTCCAGGTGTGGGCTGTTTTTGCCAATTGCCGAAGTTGGTGCCGTGATGTAATAGATAGCATCCTGACCCTCAGGCATACGGGAGACATATTCATCAAGAGTGACAGGTTCTTCGGCGGTGGTCGTGTCAAAAAGGGATATTTCCATTATTTTCTCCCGGTTGCGGCTGTCCGAGAAAATACCCTCCTTAAGGACCTTTCCGAACTCACTCCAGAAGGTACGGTAGGCATCCCTGTCGCCGGAGAGCATGGCGGAAAGGCTATCCAGAACCTTTCTTGTAATACTTTTACGTATAGTCTCGGCCTGGCGGCTCTGCTGAAGCATTTCCCGGGAAATATTCAGAGGCAGGTCCTCGGAATCCACCATCCCTCTGAGAAACCTCATGTATTCTGGGACAAGTTCCTTGCACTCGTCCATGATGAAGACCCGGCGGATGTAAAGATGTATCCCCCGTGCCATATCCCTGACGAAAACATCAAGGGGAGCCCGCGAGGGTATATAAAGAAGAGCCCTGAACTCCATGCCCCCCTCAGCCTTGAAGAAGATCCTCCTGGCAGGCTTGTTCCAGTCCCTCGTGATGTGTCTGTAGAATTCCTCGTATTCTTCCTCCGAAACCTCGCTCTCGGGCCTCGTCCAGATGGCCTTCATCGAGTTCAGTGTCTCTTCCGCGCCGTCCTTGTCCTTCATGCGGATCGGCCAGGCCACAAAATCGGAGTATTTTCCAATGATCTCCTTCAGAACCTGCCTGTCGGAATAATCCTTTTCGGGCCCACCTTCACTCTTCTCCTTCAGGAAAAGAGTTATCGTGGTTCCCTGCTCCTCGCGGGCATCCTCCTGGAGGGAATATGTTCCGTCACCGGGGGATTCCCATCTCCAGGCCTTCTCTTCTCCGGCCTTGCGTGTAAGGAGGACCACTTTTTCTGCAACCATGAAAGAAGAATAAAAACCTATACCAAACTGGCCGATAAGGTCCTCGGGCAAAACGGAAGATCCCTTGTCACGGAGGATTTTCAGGTATTCTTTGGTACCTGAACGGGCGATGGTGCCAATGAACTCCACAAGGTCGCCGCGGGTCATGCCCGTACCGTTGTCGGAGATGGTCAGCGTACGGGCTTCAGGGTCCGCATCCAGCCTTATGTGGAGGTCACCGGTGAGTCCCGAGAGAGCCTCATTTGTGAGGGCCTCAAATCTCAGCTTGTCCAGTGCATCCGAGGCATTGGATACCAGTTCCCTGAGGAAAATATCCGGATTCGAGTAAACAGAGTGGATCATAAGATCGAGGAGTTGTTTCGCCTCGGCCTGAAATGTGAAAGACTGTTTGCTATCGGGCATTTTTAGAACCTCCTTGACAAAAACTTAAATAATCAGGATTCAAAAGGCGTAAACGGTCAACGGAAAACGGAAAAAGGGCAAGAATCAAGTGCGTACACCCTGAACTGAGAATCATTGATCCGCCACTCGGCGGAATTCAAACAAAAAGGGCGGCGGGATAACCGCCGCCCCGAGATTGTAGCCTATCGGAGGAATTTTCGCATACCCTTGGGTATTACTCTTCCCTGAGTTCCAGAACCCTGCCCTGTACGGCCCTGCTCTTTGGCATCCGTACCGTTATCACGCCGTTTTTGAAGGATGCCCTCGCCTGCTCGGGATCGACCTCTGTCGGGAGAGATACGCCAAGGTTTATGCCTCTGGCGGGCCTGCGGATATGCCATACCCTTTCCTCGGGGCCCTCTTCCGATCCTTCAGCCTTGGACCTAATGTCTACCCTGTCGGAGAAGGTCTTTATCTCAATCTGGGAGGGATCAAAACCGGGAGCGTCAACGCTAAGAAACAGCTCGTCTCCCTCCTCATAAAGATCAACGGGCACGAAACGACGGGTCATAGGCCTGATAGCATCGGAAAAACCGCGGAAAACTTCATCCATTTCGTCAAAAATCGAGTTTCTTGATCCTCCAAACGGAACCATACCCCTCATTTATATCCCCTCCTTGAAATCTCCTGATGGCGAGAATATATCAATTTATGTCAGGGTAGGTCAAATTACTAGGTCAGTAATGGTTAAGAGTTTTGGCTTTGTATGGCTAAATATTCTGGTTTTTTGGCTGGTTATTTTGATTTTTTATTGTTTTCTCGGGATATCGGGTGAGGAAACAGGAGACGGAAGACTGGAGGCAGGAAGGGCAAAAAAGCCGTTAGACGTAAGACGTGAGAAGTGAGACGACCAAATTCAACTGCGTAAACGGTCAACGGTAAACGGTAAACGGTTAAAGAGCGAGACGTCAGGAAACTGGAGGCAGGGAAGGTCTTTGGTTCTCACAAAGAAAAGAAGGGTTTTCAGGCGAGTTGCCTTTCGGAAAAGA
>DAOTIQ010000041.1:0-16358 GCA_035448245.1 Thermovirgaceae bacterium
GCTTAGACCGGCAAGTATCCTGTAGATTGCCTTTCTCTCTTTACGAAGGTCTTCGTTGACTGCTGGCATTGTCTGATGCCTCCCTGCCTGTATCATGTGGCATAAAGTCGCCTGTTTGTTTATTGTATCAGCCAGTTTTGTATTGTTCCAGCAAACCCTGCGTTTTTCGGAGCAACTCTGTCACCATAGGTCTCAGGAGCCTGCACTTTTGTTGGTTACGCTGCTTCTGTTGGTAAGATCGAGTAGAAAAGCAGTTATAAGCGCGTAGTGGCAGTCCTTACCCCATCAAGCTTTCTATCGAGCAGGAGGCAAAAAGAGATGAAAGAAAGACCTTTCCTGAAGGATACCCCCTATTGGATCATCAGAAAGGATAAGGTGAAAAAAGGTCGTGGTCCGGAGACACCGTGGATCAGCTGTTCATTAACCCTGAGGATGCTGATTTTGCCAAAAAGGATTTTATCTTTCGGGTCTCCACGGCCACGGTGGATGTCGAGGAATCGCTTTTCACCTTCTTCGATAACTACGACCGGATCATCATGACTACCGACAAGGAATTTGTCCCGCTCCACAATGACAAGGATGAGGTTTTTTTGAACAAATACGAGCTCCAACTTTTTTATGGGGGAGACAAAACCCAGGGCAAAGGAAAGGTCAATGACTACAACTTCATTATGAAAAGAGGGGTCTGCCGCGGGGATACTATGGCCATGTCCCTGGCAAAGGGGAGTTTGGTCTATCCCCGGAAGGGGAACGACAAATGCGATGAGACCCTTGAAATAGTCTATTGCGCCAGGGGGAGGCTTACCTTTAGATACAACGATATCGAGGAGTATCTTGTCCTGGGGGATGTCTTGGTGATCGACCACGGGACTATGGCCAACAAGTATGTGTTATCCAATGAAGATGACCAGTTTTGTGACCTGGTGATCACGATGGCCAGGATCGATCATTTGGAAAAGTAGAAATCTCATGGGCATCAGGCCGTACACGTAAAGGTTTTCCTCAGTGAGCAGACCGGTGTCACCGGCCGTGCCATCGAAGAGATCGCGGCAAGGGTGAAGAGGGTAAGGGATTAACGTTGGGAGAATTTCTGTTCACGTTCTTTTCGGTTTGAACTTGTTCCGTAGATGAATACACCAACCAGGCCGACAAGCCCGGCGGTGCCGAGAAAGGTTCCTGGGTAGGGGTGTCCTTTGATGATGCAGAAGGCTCCGGAAAGAACGGTGGTTACTCCGATGAGAAATCCGCAGATGATCCCACACAGGCTATCACGGCTTCGGCTTCGAATAACGATTTTTTCCATTTCGCGCCTGTGCATGGACTGTTCTTCGGCCATTTTGAGGATTCTTTCTGCCGAACCTGGAAGAACGCTTTCATAACCGGAAAAGTCTCCCGGTCTTGGGAGGATACCGGAGTATTCTTCGTGCCTGATGGCAAGTCCAGAGCCTTGCTGCTTACCGGGTTTCGTCATCGACGACCTGCATGGCGGACCTGAGGTCCTGCCCCACGATTTTCCAGTCGGATCGGATAGCCATAGCGTCGGCTTCTTCGGGTGTGCAGGATTCGTTGAAGATGGTGAGCGTGTTGCCCATATCAAGGGCTGAGGCCATTCCACCAAAGAATCCCGGCATTGCAAAAAGCTGGTCGGTAAAAGACATTTATTTGATCCTCCTGGTTGCTATTGAGTCTGAATTTTACCACAAGGTGTCTTAACGGAACAAGTTAATCACGAGTGTACGCATGGGGAACAGACTGATGTAATTCGAAAAATGCAACCAGTGGTATCAGGCCGTACACGCTAAGGTTTTCCTCAGTGTGGCCGAGTTATTCGTAAAAGTGCAACCGGCGGCGTCAGACCTGCACAATTTACAAGACAGAATGCGACAAAAAAGCGCACATATGTCTACCTGCAAAATTGACGTTCTCCTGACGCGGGTCCTATACTTTCAAGGCAAGCAGGGGCGAAATAGAAGAAAACACTATTCATCAACGCGTCTGGGGAGGCTGTATGTCTGACATGGAGCTGGCAAAACTTACGGAACCTGGAATACGCAAAGTCGCGGGTGAGCGAATCTTCTCGCGTGGAGAAGCATATTACGCCGGAGGCGCTGTTCACGAAACTGTTCGAGAGGGCAGTGCGATCCGCGCCCTGTGCGAAGGTTCACGCTCTAGCCCCTACAGGGTGCGGGCGGTTTTGAGCGAGAGCGGTATCGAAAGTGCTTCCTGCACCTGTCCCATGGACGGTTTCTGTAAACATATTGTAGCGATGCTTCTCAAATTCATAGATGAGCCAGATGATTTTCGGGAAATGCCCCCTCTTGAAGATATTCTTTCTTCTCTGAGCAGGGAAGAGATGGCCTCAGTGATCTCAAGCATGGTTGAATGCGAACCACGGCTGGTTACTCTTGTGACGAGAGCCGCCGCCAAAACAGGCGCCGCAAATGACCTTGATGGACTGAGGCACGATATCAGGGAGGCAATGTTCGGGGATGATCCCTTCCAGATCTTGATGCGGCTCACGGGTATTATGAGTATGGCTCATAAGCTTGCGGAAAAAGGAGACTGGCATGGAGCCGGATCTGTGTACCATGAGTTATTGCGGGAGCTTGCGCCAGTTTACGAAGAGTATCTTCTCCCACTCGATGATGATGGGGATATTGCCGCCTTAGCCTGCGATTGCGTAGAGGGGCTTGAGGTATCTCTGAGGGAAAAAGGTATTTCAAAAGAAGCAAGGTATGAATGGTTTGAGTCGCTGCTCGATGCAATGCTGGCGGATATCCATATCGGCGGCGTATCCTTTGCTGAAGGAAGTCTCGATGTGTTGATGGATTTTGCCGGAGAAGAAGACTGGCTTTCGCTGGAGCCGACCGTACTTGACCTTATCCCCGCATCCGAGGGCTGGACGAGGGAAGCATTAGTGAATGTCCTTGCAGCCTGGAGGAAAAAGTGGGTGAGGAGTGATGAAGCCCGCGAGGTAATCCGCGAGAAGGGTTCATCGAGGCAAAAGGTGTTTTCCCTGGTGCAGGATGGCAGGTTTGAAGAGGCAGTGTCATTGGCAAGAGCCCATCTCGAAGATCAGCCCGGCGTCATGCTGGATCTGGCTGACGCACTGGTCGTGGCAAAAGCTCCTGAGTGCGCTGTCGAGCTTCTTTTGCAATATGCAAGTTCGGAAAAACAGGGCTGCTACAGGTTTTTATGTTATCGGCAATGGCTTGCCGAATATTACAGAAAAAGCAGAAACCACAAAAAGGCTCTGGAATGGCAGCGGAAGCTGTTTTTCGATGATCCTTCTTTAGAGATGTTTTCGGTGCTGCAAAAGCTGGGCAAAACGATGAAAGTCTGGCAGGAGGTTCGGGCGGAAGCTCTTGATTATTTGGAAACAATAAAGAGGTTCGGTGTGCTTATCGATATTGCCCTTTACGAAGGAGATATCCAAACGGCTCTTGATCTGCTGCCTCGGTTGCCTCGTGCGAGTTGCCCGGATCCCAGGCTCGACGTAGCACAAGCCGCCGAGAAGACCCTGCCTCTGGAAGCCATAAGGCTGTACAAGGATCTTGCCGAAAAAGCCATCGCTTTGCGGCATCGGGAATCCTACGGAATGGCCGCTCGTTATCTGGTGTGCGTCAAGAAACTGTATGAGAAACTGGATCGCATCGGAGAATGGCGGGAAGACCTGGCTTCCTTGAAAAACAGATATACACGGCTTCCCGCACTCCAGAATGAATTAAAAAAAGCCGGATTGTAAGGTGGGGTGACAGAAGATGTCTTCGAATATCAAACACAAATGGGTCTTTCGTCCGCGCTTCAGGCGAGGTGCGTTCGGATGGCGAAGCCAGCCTGCCATCACCCGCATCAAGGAGGCTGTTTCGGAGATCAAAAAAGTGGCTTCAAAAAACCCGATCCTTGGAGGCGAGGGTGCTGTCCTTTTTCTGGAGAAGGTTTCCGGGGCTCTTGAGAATATCGACAGTTCTTCGGGCGCTATTGGAAGTGCCGTCAACTGGGCAATAGAATCACTGGTTCCGATCGTTGCAAACGCGCCTGCGGATGGTGCGCTTCGTGAGGGATGGCTGGAACGGCTGTGGAGTGCGGTGCAAGCGGACGATATGTCCTATATTGAATCGCTTGCCGATTATTGGGGTGAGCTCTGCGCAACCCCTGAGTGTGCCTCCCGCTGGGCCGACAGTTTCATTGAAACTGTCAGAATGGTCTGGGGCCCTGGAAAGGAATTGTCAGGTTATTATCATGGAATTCCGGCCTGTTTGAGCTCGCTTTTCAAGGCCGGAAGAAACGACGAAATAATGGATCTTCTCAAGCAGGCCCCTTACAAGACATGGCACCAAAGAATATGGGGAGTAAAAGCTCTTTTTGCAACAGGGAAGAGAAGCGAAGCTATCCGTTTTGCCGAGGGATCAAGGGAGTCGAATCAACCGGATTTCCGGATCAGCGAGGCTTGCGAGGAGATACTGCTGGCGAGCGGCATGGTGGAAGAGGCTTATGAACGCTATGCGCTTACGGCCAATCAGAAAACCACGTATCTTGCGACGTTCCGCGCAATCGCAAAAAAGTATTCTCACAAAGAACCCGCAGTGATATTGAAAGATCTTGTGGCCCGTTCTCCGGGCAATAAGGGTAAGTGGTTTGCTGCGGCTAAATCTGCTGGCCTGTATGAGGAAGCTATCAGCCTTGCGAATAGTTCGCCATGCGACCCCGGAACCCTTGCACGCGCAGCCAGAGATATGGCAGAAACCCGGCCATTGTTTGCAAAAGATGCGGGGATAGCAGCGCTGCGGTGGCTTGCGGCAGGGTATGGTTATGAGATCACGTCTTATGATGTGGTGGCGGCTTTTGATCATACGGTGAAAGCGGCGAAAAAAGCGGGGTGCCTGTCCGAAACCATTGAAATGATCCGGGAAATGGTTTCCGGGGAAAAGCCTTGCGATCGCTTGGTTTCCACTATTTTAGAGAGAGAGCTGAAATTGATCGATTAAGACAGAAATGGCCTCATTTGATCACTGGAGCAACAGGTGGTGTCAGACCTGCACAATTGATATCTTCTGGTTGTTCGTTTACGGAGTTCCTTTTATCCAATGTCAGTGACAATAAAAGTGAAGTTGTCAGTGGCCGGAGAAGACATGATCAAATCGGCGATCTCTTTGGCTGCACTAAAAATATCCTTTGTTTGAAGGCAACGTTCGAGATTTTTTATATCCAAATATTCCCAGACACCGTCAGTGCATAGAAAAAAGCGTTCTTTTTCCTTAAGGCTCTGGGAAAAGCTGGAGTACCTGGTCTTCTTTTCGTTTCTGCCTGAGATGGATGATGTAATGACATTGCGCATAGGGTGGGTCAACATCTCTTCTCCTGTTATGAGGCCGCTATCGGCCATCTCCCTGACGAGGCTATGATCCTTTGTTATCTGCTGAAGGAAAGGGCCGTTCTGCCGGTAGACGCGACTGTCTCCGCATCCGAAAGCCATGAAACAGTTAAGGGGAAGGTTGATGTAAAGGGCAGCCAGAGTGGTGGCAAGCCCGGATAATTCCGGTTTCAGGGCCGATATTTCGATAAGTTTTTCCACAGCCTTGTCCAGGACCGGCTCGGGGTCTTCGCAATTGAGCAGTGAGATGTTTTCCAGAATGGCTTCAAGGGCACCAAACGAAGCCTCTTTACCTCCAGGTCCTCCCCCCACTCCGTCCGCAACGGCCAGAAATGGGACATCAGCTATCTGGCAGATCTTCGGCTCCAACATCTCGCCGCAGCCGATCAGCCTGGAACCCACGATGAGAGAATCCTCGTTAACCTCCCTGACCTTGCCCTTTCCTGTCATGAACACAGAAGAAATAATTTCCCCGCCCCCCCTTCACTGATCATTTGTTCGCTTCTTTGAGTCACAAGAATTCTTAATATTTTCATTGGTAACCTGTGAATGTTTTTCTGGCACAAAACCGAATAATGTAAATGCCCTGTCAAGGGTTTCGTCAATGGGTGTCCGGTTTTACCCTGAGGAAGGGTTTGGTTTTACATCTGAATGTATTCTTGATCTGGCCTATGCAGATGTTGTGGTCCGTAAAACGGATTTCCAAAATCAGGAAGAATCAGGTCGGATAGAGGGAAAAGGATGCCTAAACACTGCCAGACTGAAGGAAATCTACGGGAAGATATGCGATTCTGAGGGATATTCCCCCAAGTTGAAGCATCAGATACGAACAAATTTCAACAAGGCAGGTATTTCCAGACTTCCGGAATTGCCAGGGAGAAGAAACCGACGTTAATCAGAAAAATTTCCACTCCCACAGCCATCTGTAGACGATGATCCTGTTCCCGGCGTAGAAGGCAACAAACATTGGCAAGTCGAAGAAGAACCACCAGACCTTATAGAGATCTTCCTTTCCGGCGAAGCTGCGTTGAAGTAACGAATAAAAGAGATAA
Organism: Thermovirgaceae bacterium; assembly: GCA_035448245.1. GTDB lineage: Bacteria > Synergistota > Synergistia > Synergistales > Thermovirgaceae > DAOTIQ01. Next base: position 6,427 of record DAOTIQ010000041.1, read on the forward strand.
CAACCACCATCGCTTTACGGCTTGATAGATATTCTTTTCCCGTTGTGCACGCACAGTCTTGGAGAGGGTTAAGTAGATTCCCCGTGCGGGTATTTTGATTTTACAAACTTTGAGAATACTTCAGCAGTTTGCAGCAGTTCTTGCGGGCGGAAGGGAAAATAATCTCTTTCATGATGATATCTGGCATCGACAAAATGATCCTTGTTCCTTTCTAAAATATTGAGGATGTCTGCTATAAGTTCGGAAAGTGCTGATTGTGTTTCTCTTCTGCATTGTCCGAATAAAAAAACAAGATCATGGTCTTTGAATTCCCTATCTCTTTCTATGAGGATTATATATTTAAGGAAAAGCTCGCATGAAAGAGCTGAACATACTGTGCCAGGGACAGTCAATATTTCCACGCCTTCTTCTATTTTGCAGCCGTTGAGGCAACGGTCAGATGCTTTGAGAAAATTTTCTGCAGAATCCAAAAGATCCTTTTTCAAATCCGCGCGCAGCTTGATTACACCGCCCAAATAGCTTCCAGGGCCTTTTCCCGCAACGTCAAAGCTTCCTAGAGAGATGATGTCTTTGTTGTTCTTTTGAGAATTATCCTTGCCGGATCCGCAAGAACAGCACTCTTTCTTCTCGGGTTCCTTCTGCATTTCATGTACCTCTTTCCTTTTCAGACCGATGACACGTTTACAGGTAGTGAAGTAGCAGGAGACCATCTGTGGTAGAGTCGGGGCGATTCCTTTTGATTCGCGCTTCGGGGTTCTACGGCAGGCGCAAGATAATACAGCCGTGGGTCGAATGGTTTGATGGAGTGAGTAAACATCGATCCTATAACCTCTTTACAATCCACACTATTTTATGCGCATGCTTTGCGTCTTTTCCGCTTCCATTCAGGAGCACGGTTTGGAAAACGGCCTTGCCTTTTGGGAGAACGTCTAAGCAGGAAACATACGCATCACCAACCGCTTTTTTGAAAATATCGCAAAACAGAATTGAAGCGGACAGGCAAATATATTGATCTGTCTTATTCACAACCACACCCTTTACTTGGCCATTGTTGTTGACCTCAACATCATCGAAGAAAATGCCAGGAGCAATTTCTCCGTTATCGAAAAAAGCAAAGGCGGGCATGGCTATCCCCAATACAAGCGAGATAAAACAAACAGCAGCAATCATTTTTTTCATGATTCAAACTCCCTCCCCGTTAGAAATTCCTCTTCAATCTGACGACTCTTCCGCAGATGGTGAAGTAGCCGGAGACCATTTCGGGCGGGATGAGCCGCGGAGATTCTTTGGGGTTTGATCCCCTTAGCTCTACCGCGCCGGAGCGGTGGTAGATGACGTGCTTGAGCATGGGAGAGCCGTCAAAGATGACGTACATGATCCACTCCGGTTTTATGTCGTCGCCCTGGTACGGGTTCACCAGGACAATGTCCCCTTCCATGATCCCGTCGCCTTCCAGGGAATGCCCCACGGTTTTGAGCGCATAGCTTCCCTGTTTCACCTTGTCTTCGTCGAATGATTCCGTGCCGATGGGTTTCACATCGTCGGGACACCAGCCGTCGGGGCCGCAGCCCACGGATATGTCGAACACAGGAACGGATGTTTGCGGGGGAAGTGCAAACTCGGAAATAGCTGATTTTAGAGTTGTGGGGGAATTGATACCCAAAATGTAATCAACAGGGACTTGGAAAAAGGAAGCAAGGGACGCTAACACACCAGCATCGGGAGTTCTTTTGGAAGTCTCCCGGTTGATCACGGTGTTACGGGAAACCCGCAAGTTCTCTGCGGGTTCTTGCCTAGCAATCGACTTATCTTGCCTTAGCTCCTTAATCCTGATAGCAACTACCCCAATATGAACCACCCCTTAATTCTATTTTCCACGAATGAAGGCATCATGCAAGCCCCAATATACTTTCTTATAGATTGATAAACGTATGCTTTCAGGTTAACCCCTCAGCACATAGCGCACATGTATATATGCTGAAGGGAGTGAGGTTTATTGGAAAATCTTGTTCGGGGACATCCAGATTCCCGCACTAAGGGGACACCCACTTTCCCGCAGGTGTATACACTCTCTCTCTTTTGGCACGTTGGTGTGATCTTAAATCAAAAATGAGTAACTCCAGAGTGGCCGAGTTGAACCGAAAAACGTGCGACGCCGGATTACGAAGCCGGAAGCCCCCCAATACTGAAAAACCAAAGGCAGCCCCCGGATCATCCAGGGACTGCCTTTTTGTGTTTTTAATTTTTCACGAAAGAATTGATATTTTCTGATGCGATAAATTTTATTTAGCTCAAAAGGTCGTTTGCGTAATAGGTAAGGGGGATCAGGTCGCTCCGGTCAAGATACTCCAGTCTGAACTTGCGGTTCAAAGCCGCGAAATGTCTCAGGCCACATCCCAGTTTATTGAGATAGGAGTAAACCCCGATCGCTCCCGTGGAGAAGTCATCTGCTTCTTTTCCATATATTCCACGGAGATCGGCCAGGTCATGAAAAACCTCATCTATGGTGCTGCCGAATTTTTTGAAAAGTTCAGGAGTCCTGCCTGCCTTTATTTCGTCTCCGACCGTCTTCCCTGTCATGGCAGCCGCCATTGCGCCGCGGCAGACGCCTACGGCCGATATAAATCCATCGCCGAAGGCAAGGGACTTGAATATCTGGTCTTCACTGATAAATCCGCCGGTCATGACCATTGCGGGAAGGGTTTTGTCCTGGTCCTGAAGTTTTGCACAGATATCAACGACAACTTTTTCAAGAACAACTGTCGGGAGGCACCATTCGTTCATCATCTTGGCCGGACTATAGCCGGAGCCGCCGCCTGCGCCGTCAAAGGTAATCATGTCGACCCTGTTCTCTATCGCCATATTGATGACACGTTCGACATCGATCACATCAAAACCGGCCATCTTGAAGTAGACGTTTTTCATACCAATGGCACGCAGTTCGGAGATCCGTTCTGCCATGGACTCTTCCGTCCACATTGGCAGCCTTCCGTAAGTGTAAAAATTGGGGCAGTAGCCCTTTTTCTTAAGTTCGATTATTTTTGGATCAAATGGATCGGGGAAGACAAGATCTCCCCTCTCGACTTTTTTTACGGCCTCATCATAGTCTTTGATCCTGTTCATCGGCTGGGTCCCCTTGGCACCCTGGCCGAACTTGAATTCCAGGGCCTCGAAGCCGTATTTATTCAGGGCTATTTCGGGAACACCTACAAGGTGGTCATCGACGTTGCACTGAAGCACCATCTGTCCCGGTCCCCGATGATAGTTATAGAAACTGTCATGAATCTTCTTGAGCATGGGGAATGATGTGATCTTGCCCTTTTCTATCTTGAGTTCAGGGTCCTTGTTCCTTGCGTCTTCACCTACCATGCAGGTAACTCCCGCCATTGCGGCGCCGCCGAAATAATCGACCCAGTTCATTTTCACCAGGGCTGGCAGAACAACGGGAAGATCCAGCTTGATTATATTGTCGGTTCCATATTCGGAAGCCAGATCTACGTTGAAGATCTCTGCGTGCTCATGGTCCGCCTCTGTTCCCATGGAGCCAAAACACCGACCATTTATGTTGAAATGAGAAAAATCTACGGGGTAATCCTTTTCCGACGCGATCTGGTTGGCTCCCGTGGTCGTGGGGTAGACCGTCATCTTCCCAAGAACCGCAGCCTGGGTTATCTCACAGGTTCCCGGGCATTCCTCGGTACATAAAGAGCACATTCCAGATTGAGGAGAAATATACTTGCTTCTGTTTTTTGCTCCTGTAACACCTGAAGTCATACTTGGCGAAAACGTCATAAATAAACCCTCCTACTAAGGAATTTGTCTTATGCCCCATCTGTTTCCCCTGTCTGATCGGTGTCATTGTACCACTTGATTTTTATCGGGTTATACACAGGAAACCCGGAAGGTGCATGCCCTCCGGGTAAAAATCCTGTTTGTGGCCTTCAGGGGAAAATCATGCCGTCGAATGGTTCTTCTCATAGTTGAAGGGTCGGTCGGGCAAGATCCTTATTTCATCTTTCCTCTCAGTTCCTGAAGGAAGTTCATGAGATCTTTCAGTCCCTGGTTTTTTCCGTCTGAGGCGAGGGCTTCGCTGACCAGGGATATCTCCTCGTCCAGAGTGAAGGAGGGGTTGAACTCCAGTTCGATGTTGAAAGTGGGGTCAAGGTAGTAAAACTTCCACTGCAGCCTGTCTGGCAGGAAACGGTAATCCTCTTCGGGGTGGAACCATCTGATGACCCCTGGTCCCTTGGCTTCGTGAAATACGTTTATGACTGCCTCCCCGATGCTTCCGTACCAGCCTGAACCTGTCACTAGTATGTATCCCGTGGAAAAGGTCTCCATTCCGGCCAGGAGCCTGCCGACTGCCGAGTCAGCCGACGGTTCCTGGGGCATGCCCGTCACGATCTTTTCGATGAAGTCCCTGTATGGTGTTATCAGGTAGTCGTGGTTCTTTCGTGGTTTTACCCTGTAGGTGACCCTCAGTTCCGTCTCGGTCTTCCCCGGGAAGGTCATATCCCAGAGGGCCCAGTTGACGGTTATTCCATCCTCGTCGATAGACTCCGGGTAGAAGAGTTTTTCCTTCTCCTCGCGGAAAGCAACGACATTGCCGTTGACGAATACTTCCAGGCCTTCAACATCGTCACGGTAGTCGGTTGGGAAACCCACCTCGAGGGTGGTCTTTTTTTCCGAAAGGTTGGCGAATCTGAAGATCGCTTCCACCGATACGGTCTCTTCCCCGAGATGTATGTTGACCTCCTCATCGGCCATCCATACCCGGTGAGTCCTGGCCGATGGAGCCAGTCCCGAGTTCAGTGGATCCGGGGCCGCATCTCCGAAGGCAGTTCCTGCCGCGGCCAGCGCTATAAGAATTCCTGTTGCCAGGTATCTGATTATCTTCAAAATCGTAACCCCCCCGATACTTTATTGACTACCTGTAGTATAACTGCTTGCTACCCGTTTTTCCCGGATCGAGGCCTTGCCGCCGGGTGGTTTTTTATGATACCCCGTGACATCCGCCCCTCTTCTGGTGTATAAATAGTAAACATAAAACGTCTTTGGTGACTTTTGGCAGGTGTTTTTAAGTGAAATTCGCCCTCTGTGACTGCAATAATTTTTATGCCTCCTGTGAAAGGGTTTTCCGCCCCGACCTCAGAGACAGGCCCGTTGTCGTTTTGTCCAACAACGACGGTTGCATTATTGCCCGCTCGGCGGAGGTCAAGGCTATGGGCATCAAAATGGGTGCACCCTATTTTAAAGAGAGGTACCGCCTCGAAAGTGCCGGAGCAGCGGTTTTTTCTTCCAACTATGCACTTTACGGGGATATGTCGAGAAGGGTTATGGAGACGCTGGGGACCATGGTTCCGGATGTGGAGATATATTCTGTCGACGAGGCTTTCCTGTTGCTGGATTCGGCTCCTTTGCGGGGCAGCACGGCCGAGGAGTTGTGTCGCCATGTCAAAAAACAGGTGTTCCGGTGGACGGGGATCCCCGTGTCCCTCGGCCTGGGTGCCACAAAAACCCTTGCCAAGGCAGCCAACAGGATAGCCAAAAAAGAGAGTTCCTGCGGAGGTGTCTTCGCGATACCTGAGGGTGTCGGAGCAGACGTTTTTCTTGCCGGTTTGAATGTGGAAGATGTATGGGGTGTGGGTTTCCGCTACGCCCCCATGCTCAAAAGGAGCGGCATAAGAACGGCACTGGATCTCAAGATGGCCGACGACGAATGGATAAGGAGGCGTATGACCGTATGCGGCCTTCGAACAGTGTGGGAACTCAGAGGTACCGTTTGCCACCCGTTCAGGGCCTGTCCGGATCCGGCAAAGAGCATAAGGTCATCCCGGAGCTTTGGAGAGCCCGTGATTTCCCTGCATCATTTGCGTGAGGCCGTGGCGTCTTTCGCGGAACGCGCATGCGAGACTCTCCGAAGCCAGTGTTCTACAGCCGGATGTATATCTGTATTCATAGCTACAAGTCCCCACAGGGAAGATCCTCAATATGCCAACGCTGCCACAAGGAGGCTTGCCATGGACTCCGATTTTACACCGGCCATCATTACCGCTGCCATGGAATGCCTCGAGGAGATTTATGTGCCAGGTCTTCAGTACGTCAAGGCTGGTGTACTCCTTCGCGAACTGCGCTCTGCCCTGACGCGCCAGAGCGGTCTCTTTGACGTAGCGGAGACGGGTCGGAGAGTCAGGCTCATGGCGGCAATAGACCGGATCAATGGCGATCTCGGGCGCGGAAGAATATCTGTTGCGGCCTCAGGGCGATGGAAGCCCCGTGTATGGGACATGAAGCAGGATCTCGTATCTTTTTGTTACACGACCAGGTGGGAGGATCTCGCCGGGGTCCGCGTGGTCGGGGGAGAGGTGCCGCCGTGCAGGAACTGAAGATCACGGGGTTCCCGTCTCCGGCGGCTTCCTGGTCGGAAAAACCTCTGGATATCCTGAATCTGCTCGCCCCCAACCCTGTGTCCACATTTTTCATGCGCCTGGAGGAAGATGTCCCCCAATGGGCTCTTCTGGAGGGGGACATCCTTGTCGTAGACCGGTCACTGGAACCTCGCACAGGAAGTCTTGCCGTTGTGGTTGAGAATGGCGCCCTGGTCTTGAGGGTCATAGGGCGCTCGGGTGCCCGCAGATCCTTCGCGTTGCCCGAAGGGAAAGAAAGCAGCGGTATCGATATCGAAACCTGGGGGATCGTCAGGGGTGTGGCGAGACTGTGGTAGGGGGGCTTGCTGGTCATTTTCTGAAAACGAGAAAACGCCTTGATGTGGTTTCCAGCCGAAATCCTCTCTTCACGGCCGCTTCTACCAGGCGGGCTTTGTTTCCCCTGCCAGGGCGATAGGCCATTGTGCCGCCGGGTTTTACGACTCGACCGAGTTCATCCATAAGGTTATGCTCCCCGCCCACAACGTGCGGGACCCCGACAACAAAAGCGAAATCTATGGTTCTATCGCCGAGTCCCGAATCCGCAGCGTTGTGGTTTTCCACCCGGACTTGCCCCAGTGAGAGTTTCTGAACCTTTTCCCGAGCAAATTTGCAGGCATAGGGGTTTACGTCGAAAGATACGACCTCCCCCGATTTGCCGACGGCTTTTGCCGCTCCCACAGTATAGAACCCGGGTCCGCAACCTGGCTCGAAGACCCGATCCCCTTCCCTGAGCCCGAGGTTCCTGAGGGCCTCCGCGGGGTGAACAAATTTTTCGAGAAGCCTGTTATCGTGCATGAGCCGTATTGTGACGAAAGAGAACCACTGCGCAAAATTCCTGCTGCTTTCTGATCTGTTTTTCATTCTTCTGCCTCCTTGTTTGATATCAGGGTGCGTACGTGCCTGGCTCGTCTCATCAGAAGATCGATAACTTTTTCCACCATGGCGGATTCCTCTCTGGAAAATCTGGCAAGTTCATTAATGTACGGAGTTTCTGCCCGCATGTGAAAATCCAGGTGTGCCTCAAAGGCCCGTTCTCCGCGGTCGGTGAGTTCGAACAGAACCTCTTTGCGGTTTTCAGGTACCTGGTATCTCCGAACCAGCCCCCGCCGCTGCAGTTTTGCAATAGCCTGGGAAACAGCACTTTTGCTGATGCTGTGTTTGCGGGCCAGTCCGGTGACGTTGATTCCCCGGTTTTTCCCGATGGTGTGGATGATATGGATGTCCAGGTTATGAAAAAGATCTCCGGTACCATAGTGTTTCGGCATGGCCGCAAGCTGGACGTATTCTTCGGTCATCCAGAGAATTTTTTCGATCATTTCCAGGGCCTTTTTTTCTCCGATCAAGAATTGGAACCTCCCCCCTAAAGGATCAAGTTCGTTTACGTGCTTAACAAAAATGGTAGATCATGTTTTTTATTTTGTCAACCAGGTTTACAAAATATTTTATGTTCACCGGTGACCTGTTCCGGCTCCGCTTTTGCAGATTATCGCAATTGTAATTCGCTTTGATCTCTGTATGTCAAAGTAATAAAATATAAATACAGGTGCCGGTTTAGGCGAACTCGCATACGCATACCGGAGAATGTTTGAGTGTGCCGGTTCTGTAACCTGTCGATGATTACCCTGTCTTGAGGATTTGCGACATACAGAAGTATTTACAAGCCCGGATAAAAGTGTAAAATCAATACCGAAATACCTGAATATGGATCAAAAAGTTTTTCTCTGGGGGGCTGCGGAATGTATTGTTTTCAGTGCCAGGAAACAGCAAAGAATCAGGGTTGTACGGTAAGGGGCGTATGCGGGAAGCCGGAGGGGACTGCCGATCTCCAGGATCTTCTCATCTATGTATGCAAGGGAATATCCGTCTTCGGTGAAGAGTTGAGAAAATCCGGTACCGTCGACAGGGATGCGGGGCGATTCATCTGCAGGGCGCTTTTCGTGACAATAACCAATGCTGCCTGGGATGATGATTCCATAATCGAATGGATAAGGGAAGGGCTCAGGGTTAAAGAAGCCATTGCCGGCAGGGTCGGCGATCTCCCGGGGAAATTGCCGGATTGCGCTACCTGGAAAGCGGACAGCAAGGAAGAGATTATGACCAAGTCCATGTCGGACGAGGTACGCGTAACGGCTACAGAAAATGATGACGTCCGTTCCCTTAGGGAACTGGTCATCATAGGGAGCAAGGGTGTTGCCGCCTATGCCGAACACGCTGAAGTTCTAGGTTTCGAAAAGGACGAGATATATGAGGCGATTATGGAAGGTCTTGCGTCCACAACGAAGGATCTTTCCCTCGACGAGATGGTTGCGATGGTAATGAAGACGGGTGAGAATGCCGTCACCACAATGGCTCTTCTTGACGAGGCCAACACGAGTACCTACGGCAGTCCCGAGATCAGCGAAGTCAATCTCGGTGTCAGGAACAATCCAGGCATTCTGATTTCTGGACACGATCTTAAGGACATGGATGAACTTCTAAAACAGACAGAGGGAACCGGTGTCGACATCTATACCCATGGCGAAATGCTTCCCGCCAATTATTATCCTGCTTTCAAGAAGTTCGAACATTTCGTGGGCAACTACGGTGGTTCCTGGTGGCACCAGAACGAGGAGTTCGAGTCCTTCAACGGCCCTGTTCTGCTTACGACCAACTGTCTTATTCCCTTGAAAAAGGAAAACACCTACCTTGACAGGCTTTTCACCACGGGTGTGGTTAGTTATCCCGGCGCCAAGCATATTCCTGACAGGCCGAAGGGCGGAAAGAAGGATTTTTCCGGGCTTGTGAAAATGGCGAAAAAGTGTGCTCCGCCCGAGGAACTTGAAAAGGGCAAAATTGTGGGAGGGTTCGCCCACAACCAGGTAATGGCCCTGGCAGACAAGGTCGTTGAGGCCGTCAAGTCCGGTGCCATCAGTCGCTTTGTCGTAATGGCGGGGTGCGACGGCCGCTTCAGATCCAGAGATTATTACACGGAGGTTGCCAGGAACCTGCCCAGAGACACTGTCATTCTTACGGCAGGTTGTGCCAAATATCGTTACAACAAGCTTGATCTAGGCGATATCGGTGGAATACCCAGGATACTTGACGCGGGCCAGTGCAACGATTCCTACTCCCTTGCGGTCATTGCCATGAAACTGAAAGAGGCCTTCGGGTTTGCCGATATTAACGAACTGCCCATCTCCTACGATATAGCCTGGTACGAGCAGAAAGCCGTGGCCGTACTGTTGGCCCTGCTTTCTCTGGGCATAAAGGGGATCCGGCTGGGACCGACACTGCCGGCGTTCCTCTCGCCCAACGTGGTAAAGGTGTTGGTGGATAAATTTGACATCAAGCCCATTGGCACCGTCGAAGAAGACATTACCGCAATGATGGCGGGCAAGTAGTTTTATTTTTCAATGAACGGTGTTTCCCGATTATTCCCACCTCTTCATTTCTGCCCTGAGCATCCAGAAGGCAAGCAGAAAGCCTGTCAGGTCCATGAAGGGGAAGGAGAGCCATACACCGTCG
>DAOTIQ010000042.1:0-16030 GCA_035448245.1 Thermovirgaceae bacterium
CTCTATTGCAAGGGCGGAAGCCTCTCCGGAAACAACGAGATCAGGGCGGTGGTTAATATCTACAAGCCTGGAAGAGGCTCCCTCGGCGCGCTCCTGGTGAACCGTGGCAGCAACTACGATCTTGCCACTGCACCCCGCCGGAGCATCCTCTCTGAGAAAAGACGCCGCGCAGATCATGGCGGCCAGGCTGCCTTTCTGGTCAGTTGCACCTCTTCCGTAGATCTTGCCATTCCTTTTGAATCCGCCGAAGGGGTACAAATCCCATTCAAATGGGTCGGCAACATCGACATGATCCATCTGGGACTCGAAAAGGAGGCATTTCCCCTCTTCCCCAAGGACGACACTTCCTGTAACGTTGCCGTAGGGATCCACGTCGGCCCGGTTGAAGCCCATTGCAAGCATGGTGTCCCTGACAAAGAAAGCCATTTGCCTTTCGTTTCCGGAGGTGCTGGGGAGCCGGACAAATTCCTGACAAAGCCTGATAAGTTCCCTTTCCCTGGCCACCTTGAGCATAACCGCACCTGTTTAGACAGAATCTTGCTTTTTACTTTTTTCATTGTAATGTTCTTTCTATTATTATCAATAAAGGATGTTTGATATTAGTGATAGGTTTTGTCTTATGAAAGGAGGTGTAAAGTTGATAACCCTTTTCCAGTTATCATCCTTCTGTTGTGTTGTCGAGGAGGGATCCTTCAGTGCTGCAGCGGAGAGGCTTTTTGTCTCACAGCCTTCCGTCAGCCAACACATTTCTGCACTTGAATCACATTTTGGAGCAAGCCTCTTCAACAGGCAGAAACGAAAGATCAGCCTGACTCCGGAGGGGCGCCTGCTTTATTCTTCGGCCAGAGAAATTCTGGACGGAATAGAGGACGTAGGACAGAGAATATCGAACCTTAAATCCATTCACACGGGGGACTTGAAAACAGGCTTCTCGCCTTATGCTGCATCCTGTATCGCTCCCCGGGTTATCTCAAGGTTTACTGCCAAATTCTCCGCCGTGAGGATATCACTAGTTACTGGCGACATGGTCGACCTTGAAAAAAAGATCAGTGACAACGACCTCGAAATGGCAATAACAGAAAGAAAACTCAACCACAACATGGATCCGTCTATGAACTCTCACACCCTGGGCTACGAGGACCTCGTTTTCGCGGCCTCCCCAAATCTTTATATATCATCCATCCCTGCCGGACCGCGGGATCTGGAACTGCTTCCGGCGATTACCTGCACAGGAAACAACCCTCTGGGGCCCTATCTTGACGATTTCGCTCTCCAGAACCAGATACGATTCAACAGAAGGATCCAGACCGATAACCCGGAGACAGCGGGCCTTCTTGCCGCTGAAGGACTGGGCTTTGCGCTCCTTACAAGGTCTTTCGCGGAAGCAGAGCAAAAAGAAGGGCGCCTGAGGATAATCGAACTGGATACAGCCCCGCCGGCCCGCCTGGAAATCCTGGCAATATACCACAGGACCCGCGGTCTTACTTATCCCGGGTGGGAAATGCTGAAACTGCTGGAAAATGAAGTGTCACCTCCCCTCAAAGAAGGCTGAGATGTTCCCGGCCAAGGGACCCTGCATTTCTTTTTTCCTTTATCGTTATGACCCGTTGCGCTGCTAAACCAAAAGGAATATAATTCCCAATTATCAGACCCGGGAAGAGGAGGATAGCCATGGGGAAAGAAAGTATAGCCCAAAAGATCCGTGAAAAACTCAAGGATATTCCCGAAGAGTTCAAGGATATGAAAGAGGCCTATTGTCTTGACACGGTGATCGCAGAAAGAAAGGCGTTCCTTTCGAAACAGCGACTTTCCTACATCGCGCGCTTCAAAGTCGATGAAACCGCTAAAGAGGTAACCTTTACCGAGAGGCTCAAGGAGAGCAGATCCGGCCTGGGGGCAGGAGACCCCGATGACACCGGTCCCGGTCTCAGTTTTATAAAGAACACCGTTTCTTCCGGGGTTGACGGACTGGAAGGCATAGTCGACCAGCAATCCACACTGTTCGGAAAGAAGTATGATTACAGTTTCGACCATAAACTGGTACGATCCACTGTAAGGGAGGTGGCAACGTCAGAAGGGTATTCCTTTACCTACAAAATATGGGGAAAGTTATAAAAAAGAACCTGTAAAACGATCTCGATAATAAGGAGCGGGAACAATGAGGAAAGAAATTCTGATGAGGTCACTTTTCGTGTTCGCCGTGCTTGCGATCTTTGCAGTTTCCGCTTACGCGGTTACGACACATACCGTGTACGCAAGAGTGGTATCCGGAACCGGGGCCATACAGGCCGTTCTCGAACCTGGTGAATTCACTGTCCCTTCCGGCTCCACTGCGGTAATCAAAAAGTTCCAGCACGACAACCCCGCTACAGGCTATCACAACGAAAAACTCGGAAAGAATATCTACTCCGTCACACAGGGTATCTACATGGTGGACGGCAACGGAAATGCCCTTATGCAGCTTCCGGCAGGGCAGTACAGATTCGTAGTTGGAGGTTCACCCAGAGCCACGGGCTCTCTGGTCTACGAACTGCATCCGTAGGGAATCCGTAGGGAGATTGACAACACCTTTAACCAGTTTTATGATTTACCCGTGTGTTGTTACATCTATCTGAAGGGAGAGAAAAGGCGATGAGAAAAACCAGGTTTTCTATTGGAGTCCTTGCCTTCTTCGCTCTTTTCGCCATGGCTGTTTCAGTCTGTGCGGTATCGGGACCTTACACCCTTCACGCTACTGTCGTCAGCGGCCAGGAATCTGTACACGCTGCGAGGAAGGGCGCTGAATTCCTTGTGCCACCGGGTTCTACCGCGGTTATTACCCATTACTGGTGGCATGACCCAGGCTCAGGACAGACAAGCGACAGGCTCCGGAGCAACATTTTTTCAGTTGAAAAGGCTATCTACATGGTCGACAACAATGGTGATGGCATAAGACAACTACCTCCGGGAACCTATCGGTTCATAATCGGGGGGCCAGTAGGCGCCACAGGCAAACTGGTCTACGAACTGCATCCGTAGTCACTTTATCTTACAAGGGGAAAGAGAAAGGGGGGGCAAGGGAGAAAGACCCTCACCTCCCCTTTTTAACACGGGGATTATCCGGGAGCGTAAATTCCTGCTCCTCTTTTTTTTTCAAGTGATTCCAGGTGCCGGGAATAGAAGCGCTTGATAAAATGCTCCTGATTCTCATAACTCCAGTGAACGAACTGGAGATAATTGGCCGTATTTTCTACATCTCCTCTTTCGACAAGCCTGAGGATCTCTTCGTGCTCACGGAGACTGGATTCTTCCCATTCGTGGATCAGGTCTTCGTTTGACGGGAATTCATACAGCCTTTCTTTCATGACTTTTATCTGCCTCACAAGTTCCTCGTTGTCGGTCCGGTCGATCCATATCCCGTGGAACCTGTTGTTCCTTGCGAGGTAGCCTCTTGGATCATTTTCTTCGAGACATTTTCTCATCTCTTCGTTGTTCTTCCTGGCACGTTCCACTACTGTTTCATCAATTTGAGGAAAGGTTTCCCTGAGAGCTACAGCTTCGAGCGCCCCGAGTATGGAATAAATATTTCTTATCTTTCTGAGGGAAAGCCCGTTGAGAACAACCCCTCGCCTGGGGATTATAGAGACGAAACCTTCGGTCTCCATCTGAACCAGAGCTTCTCTAAGGGGTGTCATGCTTATCCCCAGGCTCTCGCTTATTAATTTGAGGTTGATCATTGATCCGGGAATGAGGTTGCCTTTCTGCATCTCGTCACGGAAAAAATCGTAGACTACAAATCTTAGTGAATTACTTTTCCCTTTACTGTTTATTGTGATCATGATCTGATCCTCCTCAACTTTTCCCGTGAAAAGCCTTGACTCTCTGATACCCTTCTGGTACATAATATATGAGAAATATATTTTAAATATATTTCTTTGTCCACCTTTGAAATGTTTCATTTTTTCTTTCTGAAGAGTTTATCAAATTCAGTCAAGGGGGCGATGCCGGGGCAGAAAATCTGGGTGTCGTTAGGATTGACCGTTTTTAGGGTCCCTCTCCCACAATTTATTTCGGGAAAAGGGGTAATTTCTTCATTGAAGGAGGAGTGAAACACCATGAGAAAACTGTTTGTGTGTTTTTTGATTCTCGCTCTTTCTCTTTCTGTAGCGTCTGCCGCTCTGGCCGCAACCAAGGTCGGTGTTATGACAGGCACCACGTCCCAAGGTGAAGAGGAATACCAGGCTGCCCAGGAAATGATCAAGAAATACCCTGGAAGGATTATCCACGTAACCTACCCCGACAAGTTCATGGATGAGCAGGAGACCACGATCCAGCAGATCCTCAGCATGGCCGCCGATCCTGACGTTAAGGCCATAGCTCTTGTACAGGGTGTCCCTGGCAGCGCTGCCGCTATCGACAAGGTCAAGGAGATCCGTCCCGACATGTTCTTCATCAACATAGTTCCCCATGAGGATCCCATGCTCTCAGCCCAGAAGGCTGACATAGTACTTGAAACAGATAATCCGAGGCGAGGGGTCACCATCGTTGAACTCGCAGACAAAATGGGAGCCAAGACTTTCTGTCATATTTCCTTCCCACGTCACATGTCCTACCCACTGCTCTCGGAGAGACGCGACATCATGAAAGCGGAGTGCGAAAAGCGCGGCATCGAATGGGTCTTTGTTAACGCTCCGGACCCCACCGGTGACGCAGGAATAGCAGGCGCACAGCAATTCATCCTTGAAGACGTTCCCCGCCAGGTCGAGAAGTACGGCAAGGACACGGCCTTCTTCAGCACCAATTGCGGCATGCAGGAACCACTTATAAGGTCGGTCCTTACTACCGGGGCCATCTATCCCGAACAGTGCTGCCCAAGCCCGTATCACGGTTATCCGGGAGCTCTCGGTATTGAGATCCCCGAGGGCAAGGCCGGAGACGTGGCTTTCATCCTTGATGCCATCACTGAAAAGGTCGTCGCAGGAGGCGGTGCCGGAAGGTTCGCCACATGGAAAATACCTATCAATATGGCCTTCACCTACGCAGCTGTGGATTACGGCTTTGACATTGCCGACGGGAAGGTCAAGGGCGTTGATATCGAACACATGAAGAAACTGCTCACCAAACACGCCGGCAATGCCCAGTTCAGCACTTACAACAATGTTGCAACCGGGGAGAAAGCCGACAACTTCCTTCTCGTAGTGGGCGAGTCCATCATCTTCGGCGGGAAATAGCGCAACGAGCATCTACATCAATCCATTTGAATAAAACCAAAAAAGAGAAAGACGGGGCCTCGTAACTTCTGGCCCCTCTTTCTCTGTCAAAATTGAAAATAAGGAGGATTCCGGATGACGGGGCCTCGTCTTGAAATGAAAAATATCCGCAAAGAGTATTTCGGGAACAAAGTTCTCAAGGGGATCAACATAACCGTTGAACCGGGAGAGATCCATGCCATTGTTGGAGAGAACGGAGCCGGTAAATCAACCCTTATGAATGTCCTTTTCGGAATGCCCGTGATCCATAGCACAGGGGGGTTCAAGGGGAAGATCCTTTTCAACGGCAAGCCGGCGCCCTCTTCTTCTCCGGAAGATGCCATGGCACTGGGCATTGGGATGGTACACCAGGAATTCATGCTGCTTCCCGGTTTCACCGTCATGGAGAACATCAAACTGAACCGGGAACCGACCATACCCAACATCTGGAGCAAATTCCTGGGTGAAAAGATGAAGACCCTAGACATCCAGAAGATGCGGAACGATGCAAGGGCCTCCCTTGAAAAACTTGACCTCGGTATAGACGAAATGCTCAGGGTGGAGGGCCTTCCAGTGGGATTCATGCAGTTCATAGAGATAGCACGCGAACTCGACAAGGACAACCTGCAACTCCTGGTTCTGGACGAACCGACAGCAGTTCTTACGGAGGCTGACGCTGACACCCTTCTTGAAACTGTAAAACGCCTTTCAAAACAGGGGATATCTGTTCTTTTCATTACTCACAGGCTTGACGAGGTCCTCAAGATAGCCGACAAGATAACCGTTCTGCGTGACGGTGAGCAAGTAGCAACCATGAAGCCGGAAGAGGCCACAGTCGGAAAACTTGCCGAACTGATGGTCGGAAGAAAGATCCAGGCCGTGACAGGAAAAGACAAGTGTGAAACCGATATGGAGTGCCCTGAACCGATCCTTTCAATACGAAACCTGCATGTCGAGATGCCCGGGGAAGAACTTCACGGTGTCGACCTCGACGTTACACCTGGGGAGATCCTGGGAATAGGAGGCCTGGCTGGCCATGGGAAGATAGGGATCGCCAACGGGATCATGGGGCTTTACCCATCCACCGGTAAGATCGTCCTAAACAGTAAGCCCGTACCCCTGAACAATCCCATTGAAGCTTTGAACAGCGGAATGGCCTTCGTGTCCGAGGACAGGAGGGGTATCGGCCTTCTGCTGGAAGATTCTATTGAGATGAACATAATTGTCCAGGCTATGCAGAGCCAGGGAAAGTTTTTGAAAAAGGGTATCATCCAGCTTATGGATTTTGCAACCTCCAGGCAGCACACTGAAAAAATGATAAAAGACCTTGATATCCGCTGCACGGGACCCGATCAGATTACAAGGCGGCTCAGCGGGGGAAACCAGCAGAAGGTCTGTATCGCTAAAGCCCTGACCCTCGAACCCCGGGTGCTTTTCGTGTCGGAACCGACCAGAGGGATCGATGTGGGGGCAAAGCGCCTGGTCCTCAACCTCCTTGTGGAACTGAACAGGAAGGCCGGGGTGACCATTGTAATGACCTCGTCGGAACTGGCAGAGCTCAGGTCGGTCTGCGACAGGATCGCCATAATCTACAAGGGACGTCTCGAGGGGATACTCCCCCCGGATGACAGCAACGAAAGATTCGGCCTCATGATGGCCGGAGCGCTGACACACCATATGAAGGAGGTCTCCTGATGCCGGAAGACAGCCTCGTTACAGAAAAAACCACGTTGAAGGAGAGGGCCCTTGACTTTTACCGGGACTTTGGCGTAGCCCGCCTAATAATTTTTGCGTTCCTTGTGTTCCTCCTGGCTTCAGCCCTGTTCCTCAAACTGCCTATGGAGCAGATACTTTCGAGCGTTCTTACCCGTTTCGGCATGAACGGTATCCTTGTCCTTGCTATGATCCCATCAATCCAGAGCGGTGCAGGACCCAATTTTGCCCTTCCTCTCGGCATAACCTGCGGTATAGTGGCTGCTACCCTTAGCATAGAACTTGACATGGCTGGTTTTTCGGGTCTCTTCTTCTCAATAGGGTTGGCAGCCATCCTGGGGGCTATAACAGGTTTCTTCTACGGGGTACTTCTGAACAAGGTCAAGGGGCAGGAGATGACTGTTGGAACATATTTTGGTTTTTCTATTGTCTCCCTGATGTGCATTTTCTGGTTCCTTGCCCCCTACAAAAGCCCTGAGATGATCTGGCCTTACGGCGGATCAGGCCTAAGGGTTACCATCGCCATTCAGGACAGGCTGGGGAAAGTGCTGGACAATTTCTTGTCCTTCGACATCCTGGGGGTAACGATACCCACAGGCCTGCTCCTGATGTTCGGCTTATTCAGCCTGGCCCTCTGGACCTTCTCCAGAACAAAGACTGGGATCGCCCTTTCCACGGTTGGATCGAACCCAAGATTCGCCGAGTCGTCCGGGCTTAACGTTAACCGCTACAGGATAATCGGATCTTCAATATCCCACGCCCTTGGAGCGGTTGGAATAGTGATATACGCCCAGAGCTTCGGGTTCATCCAGCTTTACATGGCACCACTTTTCATGGCCTTTTTCGCCGTTGCGTCCATTCTTATCGGAGGAGCAAGCCTCAAAAGGGCCACCGTCACCCACGCCATCATCGGGACATTCCTTTTCCAGTCCATACTGGTCGTGTCCATGCCGGTGGCAAACGTCGTCGTGGCGGACAACATAGCCGACGTGATAAGGATAATCATAAGCAACGGGATCATCCTGTACGCCCTTACCCGCAGGGAGATCGGGGGTGACGTGAGTTGACCGACGACAACAGGGACCAGTCCAAGAAACTCATGCTCCAGGAAATCGAAGAGACTACTTACAAGGAGCGCATCTGGAAGTACTACCTGAGGAAGAACGTAGTACCTGTATTCTTCCTCGTCCTGTGTGTCTTTGGCGGCTACTACAGCGGCCTCAGCCTTCCCTTTCTCATCAACGAGATAATAACCCGTATGGCTCGAAACAGCTTCCTGGTCATTTCGCTGATAATACCGATCCTTGCAGGAATGGGACTCAATTTCGGGATAGTCCTGGGGGCCATGGCCGGACAGTTCGGATACATCGCGACGGCCAATTTCCAGATGGCAGGCTTCAGCGGGTTTGCAGTCACGACCCTGATCTCGATCCCTCTTTCGATCCTTTTCGGATGGCTCACGGGCAAACTTTTCAACCAGGCCAAAGGCAAAGAGATGATCACAGGTATTATCCTCGGTTTCTTCGCCAACGGTATATACCAGCTGATCTGCCTGTACTTTCTGGGCAACTTCATACCTATCAGGGTACCGACGATGCTTCTTTCTACCGGGATAGGGCTAAGGAACACTCTGGATATCAAGAGCATGCATTATGCCCTGGACAACCTGTGGAAGATACGTATCAACATCCCGGGGTTCATCTTCCCCATTATCATCCCTGTCTTCACACTGCTGGCAGTTGCGCTCCTGTGTCTAGCCATTCATTTCCTGATAAGGACAAAACTTGGGCAGGAGTTCCGCGCGGTTGGACAGAACAGGCATATCGCCGAGGTCGCCGGGATAAAGGTCGACAGGACAAGGGTTATAGCCATTATCTTTTCCACGGTTCTGGCCGGAATAGGCCAGGTCATCTTCCTTCAGAACCTGGGTAACATTAACACTTACGGCAGCCATGTGCAGGTCGGCACATTTGCGGTCGCGGCCATACTGATAGGTGGGGCCTCCGTCAGCAAGGCGACCATAGGGCAGGCGCTACTGGGTACCCTTCTTTTCCACACGCTCTTTATTGTCTCACCCCTCGCCGGCAAGAACCTTATCGGCGACGCGATGATCGGAGAATATTTCAGGGTTTTTGTTACCTACGGGGTTATCGGGCTTGCCCTCGCCCTTCATGCCTGGCAGGCTCGCCAGAAGCGCAGATGAAGGAGGCCCCTTGAGATGGCTGCAAACTCCAGGTTTTCCAACGCCTTTGATCTTGTCAGGAAAAACGGTTACGACGCCTTTGTAATGGCACCTTCGGCAGACCTTGAGTACCTTACAGGCCTTTCGCCGCATCCCGGGGAGAGATTCAACGGTCTTTTCATTTTGGCCGATGGCAGATCTTTTGCCGTGGTATCAAGACTTTACCTCCAGGAATATCAGCAAACACTCCCCGGATCATTGACCTTGTACGACTGGGGAGACGAGGAATGGTTCTTTCCAGCCCTCAAGAAGGCTTTCTCCGATCATGATATTGCTGAAGGAGCCGTCATCGCCCTCAATGATTCGATTATGGCCGTGGATGCCGTCGAGATCGCAGAACGCCAAAAGGTCAGACTGGCAAACGGATGGCACACTCTTGAACCGCTCCGCCTTATCAAAGATAAAGAAGAAATCGCCTGCCTGAAAAAGGCCGGAGATATAGCCGACAAGGCCCTTAAATCCCTGTTGCAATTCATCCGACCCGGCGTTTCAGAGAAAACCCTCCGCCGTAAGCTTCTGGATCTTCTTGATGACCACGGCGCAACATCCCAGGCTTTCACTCCGATAGTGGCCCGCGGCGAGAACGCCGCAATGCCCCACTACCCCGGTGGGGATGGAGTTATCAGGGAAAAAGATTCTCTGTTAATCGATTTTGGTTGCAGATACAGGGGATATTATTCTGATATGACCAGAACAATATTTATCGGTGAGCCAGACCATGAAACCAGGGAACTTTACGATATCGTCCTCAGGTCACAGGATCTGGGAGAAAAAACCGCACGCCCGGGAATTACGGCCGAAGATCTTGATATTTCAGCAAGATCTGTCATTGAGGAGGCTGGGTACGGAGATTTTTTCAACAACCGTCTTGGACACGGCATCGGAATAGCGATCCACGAATCACCAAATATCATGAGGGGAAACCAGATGACCCTTGCAAAGGGTATGGCTTTCAGCATCGAACCGGGAATTTACATACCGGGCAGGATCGGTATCCGGATCGAAAACTGTGTCGTACTGACAGAAAACGGATGCGAACCCCTGACCTTGTTCCCCAAAGATCTCCTGGTAGTCTAGAAGGAGGATGGATATGGAATATGAAGCCATGCTCGAAAGATACAGACCCAGAATAATATCAAATCTGCAGGAAATGATCCGCATAAGGAGCGTAGAGGCCCCCGCCGTTGATGGGAAACCCTTCGGCGAGGGTGTTGACCAGGCTCTCCGCCTGGCTCTTGAAACCGCTTCCATCCTCGGTCTCAGGGCAGTCAATCGGAACGGCATGATCGGTTATGCCGAGTACGGGTCGGGCAAGGAGATGGTAGCGGTCCTTGCTCATCTGGATGTTGTCCCCGAGGGAAAGGGGTGGACTTTCCCCCCTTTCGGCGCAGAGATCCACGACCGAAAAATGTATGGACGGGGAACCACCGACGACAAGGGGCCCGCCATTGCCGCCCTCTGGGCTCTTAAATTTCTGGCGGAGGAAAACCATCGTCTTTCGAAAAGGATAAGGATCATTTTCGGGACTAACGAGGAGTCCGGGTTTCGCGGCATCAAGTGGTATGCCGAGAACGAAGAAATCCCCGTTGCGGGCTTTACCCCCGACATTCATGAGGGGATCGTTTTCGCGGAAAAGGGCGGCCTCCATGTTCAAATGGATATTCCTGTAAACCGTGAAGGCAGGGTCTTTCTCGAAGATTTCCGCTCCGGTGAGGCGGTAAACATCGTCCCCGACCTTGCGGAGGCTGTTTTCTCAGGAGAGATTTCGGAACTGGATAGTTGGGCCGATGCCCTGGAAAGCCAGAAAGGATACCTTCCTCTCGGGGGAGAGGTAATCCGCGAAAAAGAGCGCCTGATAATCAGGGCAAAAGGCAAGGCAGCCCATGCGAGCCTGCCCGAAAACGGAATAAACGCGATCGCGGCGTTATGCTGTTTTCTGGGCAGATCCCCTGAACCGGGGATCTTCGATACCCTTTCGCAACTTTTCCGCGACCCCGCCTTCGGAAAAGAACTGGGAATAGAAATGACAGACGAAGTTTCAGGACCACTCACGTGCAACCCCGGACTTGCCTCTTTCTCGGAAGGCACCCTTAGCATCACCCTCGACATAAGGCATCCTGTAACTTTCACCGGTGATCATGTCGAGGAAAAAATCCGGGGCATCCTGGGACCCCTCGGGATAAATATCAGGGTTACATCAAGGGCAAACCCCCTTCATGTCCCGAAGGATTCTCAACTGATAAAAGACCTCTCGGATGTTTTTTTTGAGGTTACCGGCAAACGTCCGGAGCTCAAGGCAATGGGAGGAGGTACCTACGCAAAGGCCCTGCCCAACGTTGTAGCCTTTGCTCCTTTCCCCAACGGTCTCCCGGAACTGGCACACCAGGCAGATGAGTACATCGACATCGAAGAATTTCTTGCATCCATACTTGTAATAAAGAATGCCTTGATAAGGCTTGCGAGATAGTTCCACTTTAATGTGGAAAAAATACTACAAAAAAGGGGGCGGACTTATCCGCCCCCGCCCATTTCATGGTCGGGTCTTCCGGAGTTGTGCTCTTCCATCCAGTCAACCACTCCCTGTTCCTTACAGTGTCGCCTCTCCGCCAATCAGCGGCAACGCCGTTTCCTGTTTCCTGTTTCCTGTTTCCTGTTTCCTGTTTCCTGTTTCCTGTTTCCTTGCTGTTTGAGGCAGGTTCCAAAACTCTCCGGAAAACCCGACTCCGGGGACCACTTCACCCCGATGAAAAGATACTACACTATTTGGCGGAAAATAGCAAGGGTTTTTTCTAAAGTTGTCGCAAAAAACGTTAGTCGTGAATCGTGAGTCCTGAATCGGAAAGGCAAGGAAGCAGGAGACCGGAGACAGGAAAACCTAAAGGCGTGAACGGTAAACGCCTCACGCCCTTGTTTTTTCCCGTCCCTTTGATATTGTTATCTTAAAAGATCTTTTCAATAATCGTTTCCCCGGGAGGTCAAGATATGGAAGAAGCCAGACTGCTTCGTCTCAAGACAATGTCCAACCTTATCAGGAAGGACATCGTCAAAATGGTTCTGGATGCCGGCTCCGGACATCCAGGCGGTTCCCTTTCAGTCGCAGATATCGTATCAGTTCTTTTTTTTGATGTTATGACTCACGACCCGTCCAATCCTTGTTGGGAAGGCAGGGACCGTTTCATTCTTTCCAAGGGACATGCGTGCCCCGCCGTATACGCAGCATTGGCAGAGGGGGGCTATTTCCCAAGAGAAGAACTGAACACCCTTCGAAAGTTCGGCTCACGCCTCCAGGGTCATCCGGATATGTGCAAACTTCCCGGTCTGGAAGCCTCTACTGGAAGCCTGGGACAGGGCCTTTCGATAGCTTCCGGACTTGCCCTTGCCATGAAAATTGACGGTAAATCCAACAGGGTCTACTGCCTTATGGGTGATGGGGAACTCGATGAAGGACAGATCTGGGAAGCAGCAATGACAGCATCTCACTTCGGCCTCGATAATCTCTGCGGGATAGTAGATCGCAACGGCCTTCAGATCGATGGAAGAACCGATGATATAAAGACCCTGGAACCTCTTGCCGACAAGTGGCGCGCTTTTGGCTGGAACGTTATTGAGATCGATGGGCATAATGTTACGGAAATATCCGGAGCAATGAACAGGTTCCGCCATACCCACTTCCGCCCCACCGTTCTTATCGCCCATACGATCAAGGGCAAAGGTGTCTCTTTCATGGAAAACCAGGCCGGTTGGCACGGGAAGGCCCCGAGCAAAGAGCAGGCAGAGGCCGCCCTTATGGAACTGTCACAGGAGGTTGTTTGAATGAAAGATCTTCATCTTGCAAAAAACATGCTGGATGAACCGGAAAGGATCCCTACCAGGTTCGGTTATGGAGACGGTCTTGTTGAACTGGGGAAGACCAATCCTTCCGTCGTCGTCCTTGGAGCCGACCTGAGTTCTTCCCTTTGCGTCGATCGTTTTCGTGATGCCTTTCCCGACAGGTTCATCCAGACCGGGATAGCAGAGCAGGATATGATGTCTTTTGCCGCAGGGCTCTCACTGGCTGGCAAGATACCCTACGTCAGCACCTATGGGGTTTTCTGTACCGGAAGGGCATGGGACCAGCTCAGGACCACCGTTGCATACGCCAGACTTAACGTGAAGGTGGGTGCAGGACACGGCGGCGTCTCTGTAGGAGCAGACGGGGCTACACACCAGGCCCTGGAGGATATTTCCATAACCCGCACCATACCGAACGTTACTGTTATAGTTCCCGCCGATTACAACGAAACCGTAAAGGCTACGATACATTCCGCATTAATACGGGGGCCAGTGGTGATCCGTTTCGGACGAGAAAAGGTACCGGTAGTTACGACTAAAGAAACACCATTCACGGTGGGCAGGGCAGAGATTTTCCATGAAGGCGAGGACGTATCCCTGATTGCCTGCGGACAGATGGTTTATGAGTCAATGGTCGCTGCTGAGATTCTGGCCAAAAAGGGCGTTTCCGCAAGGGTAATAAACTGTCACACCGTCAAACCCATGGACAGGGAAACCATCCTTGCGGCGGCAAGAGAAACAGGAGCCATTGTAACCGCCGAGGAGCACCAGGTAATGGGAGGATTCGGGAGCGCCATAGCAGAGGTGGTCTGCCAGAGCTGCCCTGTTCCGATCAGGATGATAGGCATCCAGGACACATTCGGCCAGTCAGGAGACCCCGAGGAACTTATGAAAGCCTACGGGCTAACCGGTCAGGATATTGCAAAAACCGCACTTGATGCCATAGCCATGAAGAAAGGGTGATAGGTGATGTCCATATCTTTTGCCGAAAGGACAAAGCGCCTTGGGACCGAGACAGCCTTCGCTGTAGGAGCAGAGGCGGCCCAGCTTGCCTCGACGGGAGTAAAAGTCTTCCCATTTCACCTGGGGGATCTTAATATACCCACACCAGAACATATAGCAGAGGCATCCAGCAAGGCTATAAAGGATGGAAAGACGGGTTACTGCCCCACCCCTGGAATATTACCCCTGAGGGAAGCTCTGGCCGCCGACATTTCGAAGTCCAGGAACCTGGATCTGACCGCAGACAATGTCAGCATCCAGACGGGCGGGAAACCGGTAATCGGCAAATTTATTATGTCCCTCATGAACCCCGGTGACGAGGTCCTGTATCCAAACCCGGGTTACCCCATCTACGAATCCATGATCAACTTCAACGAGGGTATCGGGAAACCGTACGGATTCATTGAAACAGCAACAGGCTTTGCCCTTGATATGGATGCCATAGAAAGACAGATCACCCCCAGAACAAAACTACTTATCTACAACAATTACCACAACCCAACCAGCGCCGAATCAGATGAAAATGAGATGGAAAAGCTCGCTGATATCTGCGTCAAAAACGACCTCTATGTCCTTAGCGACGAGGCATACTTCGATATGCTTTACGAAGGCACCGGCAAAAGCATAACAAGGTTCCCGGGCCTTTTCGAAAGGACCGTCATCCTCTACACCTTCTCCAAAAAGTTCGCCATGACTGGGTGGAGGCTCGGGGCGGCAATAGGACCAAAACCCATAATCGACGCAATATCCCTCTTCAACGTTAACGATGAATCCTGCACCAACAACTTCGTCCAGTGGGCCGGACTCGCAGCCATAACGGGATCCATGGAACCCTACAAAAAAATGATCGGAATACTCAGGGAACGGCGAGATGCGGCCGTCGAAATGCTGAATAAAATGAACGGCGTTTCCGTTTCGACTCCCGACTCCACCTTTTACCTCTTCCCTAACGTGACCGGGGCAATGCGGAAACTGGGATTGACCGATGTTGAGGAATTCCGCAAACTGGTGCTTCACAAGACCGGAGTTTCATTCACTACCAGAGACCACTTTGGAACTCCTCTTCCTGGTGAAACCCAGAAATACATCCGCCTGGCATACTCGGGCATCAACACCCCGGAGATCATCGAAGGGCTTGGAAAAATGAAGGAGTTGCTGGGGTAATCAAGAACAAGGCTACAGGCAGCAGGCGTCAGGCGGCAGGAAAACCTTAAAGCCCGTGAGGCGTAAACCCGTGAATCGTGTAGTCTGTCATTCTGAGAACCAACGGGACGAAGAATCCGGGTTGCGTTGTGTTTTGAACTTTCCGATTCACGATTCGCGATTCACGAAAACAAACCAGATCTCCGCCAGCAGGCGGGAATCTGGGTCAAGGACAGATCCCCGCCGGTAGGCGGACGTTCCGCTTCGCTGCGCTCAGGATGACAACGGGGCAAGGGCGTCAACGGTCAACGGTGAACGGTGAACGGTAAGTTCAAAAAACAGACCAAAACCTCAAACCAACTTCCGTTGACACAAAAAAGGGCCGGGAAGCTTTATTCAGCTTTCCGGCCCTTTTTTATTTTCGTGGTTTTTGTGTCCCATGGTCGTTCTGGTTCATATATTGTGCCTTTACCTGGTTTTACCGTTTACTGTTCACCGTTCACGCTTTTGATCTTCCTGTGGCCTGTTGCCTGCCGCCCTGGGTTTCAAATAAAAAAAGAAAAGTTTCCGGCGGCGTCCTACTCTCCCACGGTTTAGACCGCAGTACCATCGGCGCTGGAGGGCTTAACTGCCGGGTTCGGCATGGGACCGGGTGTGTCCCCTCCGCCATGGCCACCGAAAACTTTTCCTGTAATACCGTTAATCGTTATTCGTGAATCGTTAATCGTAAATCGCAAAGATCTTGCCCTTGCTCCTGGTTTTACGTCTCACGATTCACGATTCACGGGGCTTGCCTTTTCCGTTTACCGTTTACCGTTTACCGTTTACCGTTTACGCTTTTGATCTCACGTCTCACGATTCACGCAGATAT
>DAOTIQ010000043.1:0-1685 GCA_035448245.1 Thermovirgaceae bacterium
TTCCCGCAAAACCGGCGATAAACTTGAAAAGGGTGAGAAGAACATTCACCCCAAGCCCGACCCATGAGACAAAAAGTGCTTTTTCGGTTCTCTGGTTATTCAATCGGAAAATCCCCCCATCGGGGCAATGTGTCGTTTCCGACAATTTTACCCCAACGGGGGGATACTTTTGTCCTTCCAGCTGTTTCCTTGTCTTGCCTGGCTTTTTGTTCTTTTTGTCATTCTGAGGATCAACGGGAATGACAAAACCAAAGGCGTAAACGGTCAACGGTCAACGGTGAACGGTGAACGGAAAGGGCAGATCTCCGCCGGTAGGCGGACGTTCCGCTTCGATCGCTACGCTCCTCAGGATGACAGTCCTTTCTTGTCATTCTGAACCCGAAGGGTGAAGAATCTGGTTTTTCGATTCACGATTCCCGATTCACGGTTCACGGGGTTTACCAGTTACGAGTTACGGAATTTATTCCAATCCCAGCAGCGGGAGTACCGAATCCAGATCCTTGTCCCCTCTCCCGGAAAGGTTCACCAGAACCGTCTCTTCCTTTGAAAGAGCCGGAAGCATTTTCAGGGCGTGCGCCACGGCATGGGAACTCTCGAGAGCCGGAATGATCCCCTCGCTACGGCAGAGAACCTGAAAGGCCTCAACAGCCTCATCATCAGTAACAGAGACGTAGGATGCCCGGCCGCTTTCCATGAGATGCGCGTGCTCGGGACCAACCCCGGGATAGTCAAGACCCGCCGAGATGGAGTAGACGGGGGATGGTTCGCCATCATCTTCGGTCAGCACGTAGGTTCTGAATCCATGAATAATCCCCGGTTTCCCTTTCATCAGGGTCGCGGCGTGCTCCCCTGTCTCCAGACCCCTTCCGGCGGGTTCCACACCAACTATCCCCACGTCCGGATCGTCAAGGAATGCCGAAAAAATACCTATGGCGTTGCTTCCACCACCGACACAGGCAACCACATGGTCGGGCAGTTTCCCCTCTCTTGCAAGGAACTGCTCCCGTGCCTCCCTGCCTATAACGCTCTGGAATCCCCTGACCATGGTCGGGAAGGGGTGGGGCCCAACGGCAGAGCCCAGCAGGTAGAAGGTATCCGGGTTCATTACATAGGCCTCGAGTGCCGCGTCGACGGCCTCCTTGAGGGTCTGCTGTCCATGTTTCACGGACACGACCTCGGCCCCAAGAGCCTTCATGCGCAAAACGTTGGGAGCCTGTCTCTGCACATCGACGGCTCCCATGTAGATGGTGCACTTCATTCCCATAAGGGCAGCCACCGTGGCTGTCGCAGTACCATGCATTCCTGCCCCGGTCTCTGCGATGATCTCCTTTTTGCCCATCCGTTTCGCAAGGAGCGCCTGCCCGATGGTGTTGTTGATCTTGTGGGCGCCAGTATGATTGAGATCCTCGCGCTTGAGGAAAAGACTGCCTCCACCATATTTGCGGGATATGTTTTCGCAGTATGTCAAAGCCGACGGCCTTCCCACGTATTCCTTCAGAAGCCTGGTGAATTCCATCGCAAAAAGATCGTCACCCATTGCAGATGATAAAGCCGCCTCCAGTTCGTCAAGCCTCGGCTGCAATTGCTCCGGCACATAGCTCCCGCCGAAAGTCCCGAAATATCCCTTTCTTGCCTCAACTTCCTTCCTCATACTCTTCATTCCCTCTTCCTCCTCTGCTCATCTT
>DAOTIQ010000043.1:1785-11584 GCA_035448245.1 Thermovirgaceae bacterium
TTTACTGCTCGTATCTTCGGCAGTTCTGCTGTTTCTTTCCGGAAGCACATGGATCAGGAGGAAAAACGCCGGTTACCCCGCTGTTTTCCTCTCTCTCTGCATGGCTGGGGCCGCTTTATACAATTTCGGCTACGCCATGGAACTATCGGCGGATAATATGGATGAAGTTATGACCTGGGTCAGGTTCCAGCACCTCGGTATAGAGGCGATCGCACCGACATGGCTCCTGTTCTCTTTGCATATATCAGGAAATGGAAGGGTTATAACCTCGCGACGTCTCGTGCTTCTTATCTCGGTGCCGGTATTTCTCTTTTTGTCCGCCCAGACCCTGGGGGACCTGAATCTTTACCACATCTCTCCCCGCATCGACTCTTCGGGGGCTTTCTCTTTCTTTACCTACGACAGGGGACTTGTTGCCTGGATAAGCGTTACGTATATGACTTTCTGCGTCATGGCCAGCACTGTCCTTTTTTCGATAATGTTCCACAGAACATCTCCTGCCTTTCGCAAACAGGCAATGATATTTCTCTCTGGGTCAATCATCCCGTGGCTGGTCATGGTCCTTTATATGTTCGGGGCTTCTCCCAGAGGCCTCGACATCGTTCCCTTCGCTCTGACCTTGAGCGGGGCTATCTTTTCTTTTGGGCTGTTCAGGTACCGGATCCTGGATATTGTCCCCCTGGCAAGGGATGCTGTATTCGAGTGCATGAACGATGGAGTCCTGGTCCTCGACAATCTTGACAGAATAATCGATTTCAATTCCTGCCTGAAAGATATAGTGCCAGAGATCAATCCGGATTCCGTCGGAACCTGTGTCTTTGAAACTTTGGCTAAATACCCTGATTTGCTCCGATGCATAGGAAGCGACCCGTCGGATGAACTGGAAACTGACTTCAAGAGCCCCGATAGCCCTGCCTGTTTCAAGTGCCGGGCATCGAATCTTGTCGACTGGCAGGGATATCAGGCGGGAAAGATCATAATGCTGAGCAATTTTACACAGGCTCGCCAACTGATGGGGCAATTGGAAAAACTGGCGGCTCTCGACGGCCTTACCGGCATTTATAACCGAAGACACTTCGAAGATGTGGCGGCGAGGGAAGTTTACCGCTTCCAGAGATACGGCGGATCGATCTCGCTGATTATGTTGGATCTCGACCATTTCAAGAACATCAACGACGCTCACGGACATGCCGCAGGCGATGCCGTCCTGGTCTCGGCAGCGAAGACCCTGGCTTCCTGCCTGCGGAAGTCGGACATTATGGGACGTTTCGGGGGAGAGGAATTCATCGTACTTCTTCCCGAGACCGATCGGGCCGCCGCAATCGCGATAGCCGAGAAAATGAGACAGGCCCTTGAATCTCTCATGGTACGTTTTCAGGAACAGTCGTTCAGGGTTACAGCCAGTTTCGGCGTAACGGGAGTCACATCCCCGGAAAGCGCCACCCCCGAGATTTTTTTCGAACGTGCTGACCGGGCTCTTTACGAAGCCAAGGAAAAGGGACGCAACAGGGTCTGCGCTGCGTGAACCCTTGCCCCTGAAGCAATTACATCAACGTTCGAGTCTTGCAATATTGCATTTGTCTATTATAATGTAAGTAAGAACCGAAAAAGGCAAAATCGTCGAAAGGCGATGACGCAAAACCGCGGGTCTAACGCTTATTAGCCATGACAGCCGGGTTGCCGAGTTTCAGAGGGTTTTTCCAGAAGCTTCCGGCCCCTTACGGAGGCTTATTTTTTTGGGAGGTTCATTCTCATGCGCCCGGTCACGGCAATCCTGACTCATGGCATTATCAGATCATCCTCGACAAAACCGCACAGCGAGTCAAAGGCGTCTCCTTCCTGTGACAGGGACCATCCCTCTCGATTGATTCAACTCCTTAACAAATATTTGCGGGGTGTCTATCCTGCCCACCCGCTGCGAACCCACTTTGAAGGGAGAAGCAAACAATGCAGGACAAAGGTAAGGTAAAGATGGCCCCGGTGGTATCGGGGGAATACGTAAGGAAGCTCAGGATAAGCCTGGGTCTTACACAACTGCAGTTCGCCCGACTCATGGAGGTCGGCAACATCACCATTGCCAACTGGGAAAAAAACGGCCTGGACGGAACCAGGAGTTCCAGTTTCCCGAACTTCAAGTACCTGACCACGCTGTTGAAAAACTCCATGAGGCACCCGGAAATGCTGGAAGCCGAGAAACTTATAAGATATCTCCGGCTTGCGTCGGAACATGAACTGATGGCGTACTACATACCCTATATTGATCAAATGGAGACGGATTATTTAAACGTGATCAATTCCGGAAGTCTTACAGGGGTCCTCTTCGCCTTGCTCTTCGACAAGGAGCTCGAGAAAAAAGGTTTGTCGGCCCCCGGTGACGCCGGGGCGGGCATCTCGGGACTAAAGGGTTTTCTCCAGACCGAGGATGAACCATTGCTCGAGGAGATAAGCCGCGAAGCCGCAAAGACAAAGACACCCGGTAAAAAACAGGGGAAAGGCGCCTGATCGCCTTTCCCCTGTTTTATTTACCGGGGGAGGGGTTGGCCATTTCCGCGAGAGTGGTTCGGGAGAGGTGATCTATAAAACGGCCTGTTATTTCCGGGATCATCTCCCCGAAAATACATTTCCCGAAAGGGCATTTTACTTTGCCCAGCAGACAGGGCTCCAGCTTCGGCTCCCCCTCTATGGCAGAATAAATATCCAGGAGTGTTATTTCTGCCGCCGGACGGGCCAGAATAAAACCACCACCGGGTCCACGTACTGATGTCACTAAACCTTCCCGGGACAACCTCTGAAAAACCTTTGAAAGATGCGCCTCCGAAGAACCGGTCACGAGGGCCATTTCGCGGACGCTCAAGCGCCCCCCCTTGATGGCCAGAAGGCCCATTCCGTGGAGCGCCAGCGAGGCAGCCTCGGATATCTGGATTATGTTCTTCAATTAACACCTCGAAATCACAAATATGCCCCTCTGGAGGGACTGGCTGGAGATAAAAACAATAACCGATAGAAGTACCTTTATACTAAATTATACAACATGGTGGAACTAGCGCTCCAGGATCGGAATAACCGGTATTTCGAGGTATTTTCTCAACTGCATTACTGGCATGCCAACCACTACTACGCCCGCTTCCTCGTCCACGTGGTAGTGTTTCCGGTCCTCGTCAAGATCGTGACCTATTACCGTTCCCGGCGGGATCTTGTTATGGGCGTCCACGATGACCTTCCTCAGCCTGCACCCTTCCCCTATCTCGACGCCCTGGCCGATGATGCTCTCTTCAATGATTGTCCCGGCCCTGATAAGGGTCTGTCTCGAAAGGACAGACCTGTGGACTACGGCACCGAGGATCCTGCTCCCCTCTGCTCTCAGGGTCCCTATCTCCGAGCAGTTCTTTCCCCCCTCGGGATATGAGTAGGCGGGTGGGTCGGAGAAGGAAACCGTCCGGATCGGCCACCTCGGGTTGTAGAGGGTCATGTCCGAGTTGGGTCTGCAAAGATCCATGTGCCCCTCCCAGTAAGCCTTTATTGTCCCGACATCCTTCCAGTACGGCCTGTCCCTTCCCGGAAGGACATTTGTCGAGAAATCGTAGGCATAGACAGAGCATTTCTCGTGAAGAACCGGGAGAACATCCTTTCCGAAATCGTGGCTGCTGTTTTCGTTTTGAGCATCGTCAAGAACCGATTCTTCGAGGGCTTCCCTTTCGAAAATATAATTCCCCATCGAGACGTAGGTGTAGCCCGGCCTTCCGGGAATCTCCGGAGGATCTTTCGGCTTTTCGACAAAACCGATTATTTTCCCAGAGCCGTCAACCTGAATGCACCCGAACTGCGAGGCCTCGGACCTGGGAACCACGTTGGCGGCGACGGTCACGTCGGCCTTCTTCTCCATGTGGTAGTCGAGCATCTGCTCGACATCCATCTTGTAGATGTGGTCTGCCGCAAATATGCATATATGGTCGGCATCATAGAGAGTAACGAGGTGGAGGTTCTGAAAGACCGCGTCGCATGTCCCCTGGTACCAATGCTCTCCGCGCCACATCTGGGCGGGAGCAAGGGTCACGAAATGGTCCCGGTCACGCATGGCTCCCCCGAACTGCCACCCCCTCTCGATATGTTCATTCAGGGACTGGCTCTTGAACTGGACGAGGACGTAAATCGAGAAGAGCCCGCTGTTGATGAGGTTGGAGAGGGCAAAGTCAATGATCCTGTATTTTGCGGCGAAGGGAACTGCAGGCTTGGCCCTGTATTTGGTGAGTGGCATCAGCCGCTCCCCCTTGCCTCCCGCAAGCACCACCGCAAGGACTCTCCCGTGTTTGCCATAGATCATGTCTATCCCTCCCGTTTAATTGCAGATCCTTCGAGAACAAGAGATCGATAAAGGTTTACGTAGGCACGGGCAGAACTTTTCCACGAAAAATCCCCCTCCATGCAACGCTTTCGGACCGCCGACCACTGCCGGGGAGAGGAGAACCTGGCCCTTGCCCTTGCTACCGCATCAGCCAGAGCATCGGGGTTGCTCTCTCCGAAGAGGAACCCTGTCCCCCCGGGCTGTTCGTCAACATCGGATATCGTGTCTGCAAGGCCCCCTGTTTTTCTCGCCACCGGAACGGTCCCGTAACGCATGGCAATCATCTGGGAGAGACCACAGGGCTCGAACAAGGAAGGCATGAGAAAGATGTCTCCCCCGGCGTAGGCAAGTCTGGCCAGTCCCTCATCGAAACCAGGCAGGAAGAAGACCCTGTCAGGTCTCGTCGCGGCTGCTTCCGAAAAAGCTTTCTCCAGGACCAGTTCCCCTGTGCCGATCACCGCGAGGTGGCCCCCTCCCTCAAGGATCCTATCGAGGCACTCAAGGACCAGGTCCATCCCCTTCTGCCTGACAAGCCTTCCCACCGAGACCATTACAGCTCCTTCGGAGGCTTCCCATCCGCATCTTTCCAATAGAGCATTCTTGCAGTTTTTTTTGCCCCTCATGTTACCCTGGCCAAATCGGGCTGGCAGAGCCGGGTCCCTCAAGGGATCCCAGGAAATAGTATCGAGACCGTTAAGAACACCCTTTATCTTTTCCTTTCGATATTTCAGCACTCCCTCAAGACCCTCTCCAAAGGCTGGGGTCAATATTTCCCCGGCATAGGAGGGACTCACGGTAGTAATAAGATCAGCCGATGTTATCCCCCCTTTGAGTAGGTTGGCCTCCCCGAAATACTCCAGGCCATCCAGGCCATAAGCCCCGGGACCCATTCCCCACTCTTCCAGAACATCAATGGGCAGGCTCCCCTGGTGGGCCAGGTTGTGGATCGTAAGGAGAGTTGCCGGTTTTTTTGCGAGAAGGGAGTAGTACCTGTGCCATTTCAAAGCCGCGGGGATAATGCAGGATGCCCAGTCATGAACATGGATTATGTCAGGCTTCCATTCGTCAGGAAACACCGGTTCCAGCGCCGCCAGCGAGAGGAAGGCAAAGGGAAGAGCCGAGACTTTGTCCAGCATTGCAGGATATATGGAAGGGTTCTCGAAAAGCAGGGGGTGCTCGAGAAGGTAAACGGGGACCCCGTTTACTACGGTGCTACTCAGGGATCCGCACCAGGCCCTCCACTGCAAGGGCACACATACAGAAGGCTTCCCGGGGTCAACGGGGCACCCAAGTTCTGCAAGTCGCCTCATTACCCCAGGCCAGGCCGGCGTAATGACCCTTGCGTCCACGCCGTTTTCCCTCAAGGCAGAGGGCAGCGACCCCGCGACATCAGCAAGGCCCCCGATCTTGGATAGAGGCGCCATTTCCGGGGTTACATGGAGTACGGAGATACGGGAGCCCAGTGGAGTATCCGTCTGCATCGCCTCCCGGCTACAGGACCCTTTGTATAAATGCTATTTTACTATCATTAAAAAGTTTTGCCAATTTACAGAAAATTTACAGCCGTGCCACTTCCAAAACTGCCAGAATCACGATGATCACCACAGCCACTATCAGAACCACCTTGCGTTCCCCGGTCTTGAAGATCTCCGGGAGGGTGGCCTTTCCGTAGAAACCCCACTTGAGGACCCCCTCGTTCAGCCAGGGGTAAAGGGCCGCAAAGATCCCGGCACCCAACATGATCCCCGCGACTCCACCGAGAAGGGCATCCATGTAGCCGTTCCCTACGGCCCCCGCGATCGTTCCCGGACAGTAGCCCAGAATGGCAAACCCGGCCCCGAAGATCAGGCCGCCGATCACGTTCATCCCCAGAGAACCGGATTTCGGATAAAGTTCCACCCAGCCCAGCCATTTCATCGTGTAGACCCCTGTCATACCTACAAGCACCGCGGTAAGCATTATTTTTACTACCGTAAAATCTCTCAGCAGAAGTTGCCCCGCTATAACATCGTATTTTGTGACACCGCCCTTCTGAAGCAGAAAACCAAAAACCAGGCCGAACAGAAAACCCTGTATCAGCTGGCTTGTCCGACTGCTCCAGGCACGTGACATGATCTGTGCTGACATCTGCTCATACCCCCCGTCAAAACCCGAAGAGGATCTTTGCCGTAACGATCCCCCCGATGAAGAAGCAGGCAGCCGAGATCCAGCTGGACAGGGCCAGCTGCATTGTCCCGCTTATACCGTGACCGCTGGTGCAGCCATCGGCCCACCTTGCCCCGAAACCGAGGAACACCCCACCCAGCAGGGAAGCCAGGATCCTCTTCACCGCTCCTGTACCGAACCTTGAGGCCCATAGGGCGGGCACCAATTGGAAGTGAAAATCACTGGACAGAAGAGCCGAAAAGAGGGACCCGAAAACTATCCCCGTAACAAGCATCCACTGCCAGTCGATGACAAGTTTCTCTTTCTGGTAATAGGGTTTGCTGTCGACGATCTCTCCGCGGATCATCTTCTCGACCATCCCGCTCGCTTTTGCGAAAGTCGTGGAACAGGCAAGAGGCTTTCGGGATATCAGAAAACTGAGCCAGCTCAGCACACCGATACCGGCTCCCACAACGTAGGGCGACCAACGGATCTCCTTCAGGTAATCCACTTCCTCTTCCCCCCTTCTCTCAGGATATGTCCCAGTGTTTCCTTACTTCCGAATATTTTGCAAAAAACCTGGAACCGTGGGGGTTCATACAGGCCCGGCATTCCTTGACGAACCCGGCAGCGCTGTAGCCGGACATGCCTCCGGCAAGGTTCATGACATGCCTGAACCCATGTTGCTTGAGAATACTCGCCCCGAGGCTCGAACGGTTGCCGGAACTGCACATGACCACGACCGGTTTTTCCTTTTCCAACTCCACATATCGGGTGCGGAGGTCAGAGACCTGGATGTTTACAGCGCCCTCAATGTGGCTGTCCTCGAACTCGAGGGGCGCCCTGACATCCAGAAGAATGAAGTTGGATTTTCCGTCGATCATTTCATGGAGATCCCCGGCGGAGATCGCCTCAATATGGCTTGACGGGAGCCCCTGGGCGGTCCAGTTCGCCATGCCGCCGTCGAGATACCCGACGATCCTGTCCACGCCAACCCTTCGGGCCCAGGTGTTGGCCATCTGGGCACTTTTGAAATCATCGGCTACCAGCAGGATATCCTTGTCCAGGGGCATTACCCAACCGGCAAAGGTGGGGAAGTTGCCGTTGAGATCCAGGTGCCATGCCCCCTCGAGGTGCTGACCCGCAAAGGCAAAATAGCTCCTCGTATCAAGAAGAACCGTGCCCGGGTCTTTCATCTTCTCGAGGAAACTCTTCGGATCCAGTTCCTCCATGACGGGAAGGGCTGATACCAGGGTTGGGCCGTGGCGGTTTATATCGCTGCACCGGCTGAAATGGTCCGGAGCCGGGGGCATGTTCTCTGTCAGTGACCGTACGAAATCTTTTTTGTCTCCTATCTGCAGGGCAGGGTTGAACTGGCGCTCGTAACCTATGGTGCTGGTCCACTTTGCCCCCATTGCCCTTCCGCAGAGAGAGCCCGCACCATGGGCAGGATATATCTCCACGTAATCAGGCAGTTTAAGGAGTTTCTCGTGGAGACTGTGATAAAGTTTTCCCGCCAGTTCCTCCGCCATGTCGGGGAAAAGATCCGGCCTTCCGACATCACCCACGAAAAGAGTGTCCCCCACAAAGGCCCCAACGGGACTGTCTGACCTGGAAATATCGGTCACGACATAGGCGAGGTGCTCCGGAGTATGACCCGGGGTCTCCAGAACATCGAGGCGCATGTCCTCTATCTCCACTCTGTCTCCCCCGGACAGTGGAACGTGATCGAAAGTGCACCCGGCCGACTTTGCCACATAGATCGAAGCTCCGGTTTTCTTTGCCAGGTCCATGTGACCGGAGATAAAATCGGCGTGGAGATGAGTCTGAAGAATATGTGTTATTTCCACCCCCATCGAACGGGCTTCGCTGATGTAGATGTCCACATCCCTCTGGGGATCGATAACGGCACAGGTGTTCTTGCCTGCCAGAATGTAGGAACTGTGGGCGATCTTCCCTGTGAAGAAGTGTTTCAGAAGCATGATCCTTCCTCCTCTCCGATTTATAAGTATTGACCTTGAAAGACTCTCCGTGACTTCAATTTCAAATGAAAAGAACCAGAAATGCAGTAACGGCGACAACGATAAAAACCAGCGTCATCCCCCCTCCGGCCTTAATATAATCAGCATTGGTGTACCCACCCGGCGACATAAGGAAGGCGTTGACCTGGTGGGTAGGCAAAAGAAACGAGTTTGCCACGCAGACGGCAGCAAGAAGCGCAAGGGGGCGGGGGTCGACACCACCGATCACTCCCATGTTCATGACCAATGGTGCCAGAACCATGACAGCCCCCACGTTGGACATCAGCAGGGAGAAAACAGTTGAAAGCAGCGCAACGGTAAGGACCAATAAAACGGGGTGACCCCCCTGTACAAGGGTCATCAGTTTCTCCGCCAGCAGTGCGGCCGTGCCTGTTTTCTGCATTGCCGTGCCCAGGGGGATAAGCCCCCCCAAAAGGAAAACGACCTTCCAATCAATGGCATTGTAGGCTTCCTGGATCGATATTACGCCAGCCAGCACCATGGCAATGGCTCCGGAGAAAAAGGCCATCGATATCGGGGCCCCTGCCAGCACCAGGGCTATTGATCCCAGAAAACAGGCCAGGGCCACCCCGATCCTGCTCCGGTCCCTTCTCTCTGCTACGAAGGGCGTGGCGACAACAAAGCCCGCCTCCTCCCTGAGTGCCGTGATATTTTCCCAAAGGCCGTGCACTATGAGTGTGTCGCCCGGATCGATCTTGTGATCAGAAAAGTCACCCCTGATCTCCTCACCCTTGCTAAAAAGCATTACGGGCTCGACGGCAAAGCGTTTTCGCAGGGAGAACTGCCGGATCGTCTTTGCGACCATCTCGGACCTGGGAGGTATTATCACCTCGGCAAATCCCGCCCTCCCGGGATCGTCAAGCCCCGCAAACCTTCGGGGTTCTTCAAGAGATCTTAATCCGTGGTCGAACGCAAAGGCTTCCACACTATCCCGACTTCCCAGAAGGGCCAGTTCCTGCCCCGCACGGAAAACGGAATCTCGCCAGGGGGCATATTCGGTATCCATTCCTTCGGATATTCCCAGAATATTGACGTTGTAAACGTCCCAGGCTCCCGACTTCTCCGTGGAGATACCAACAAGGGAACTTTCTTCGGGAATTCTATAATGCCCGATATGATGAGGAAGATGAAAAGCCTCGATGATCCTGTCCTGCACTGATAATGGGACCTCTCCCCGCCCCTGGCCTGGAAGAACATACTTCCCGAAGATCATGAAATATCCGGTGCCCGCGATCAGAAGCATCACCCCGACAGGGGTAACGCTGAAGAA
>DAOTIQ010000043.1:11684-15893 GCA_035448245.1 Thermovirgaceae bacterium
CCCAGTATCATGACGGCCATCATTGCTATCACCGCATTGCTTGAAAAACCGCTGAAGACCTCCCCGGGGGTCAGGATCCCCGTCCATCCGAGGGCAAGCATGCACAAGATAGCCACAATGTCGATCCTGAACACATCGAAAATCATGAAAAACACCGTAACCATAAGTATCGTCAGAACAACAAGCATGGAACTGTCCATCATGTCCCGCCCCCCTTTTAATATGGGCCGGTCCTTTCCTGACATCCTTTCAGATACATTGTAATATCTCTCTGAAGCGTTGTCTCGCTCTGCTCTTTGTTCGGTTTTTCCAGAAAGGCTCGAACTCCATCTCCGATGTTGAGAAAACCCGGGCGCCCTTCCCAAAACCCTGGAATGATAATATCATCTATATGAATCTAGAAACTGCTATCCGTTTGTCGCAATAACATGGGATGGCATCCTGAGACCCTTTATCAGTCCGGGATCAGCCCGGACAATCTGGAGGTGGCCTCGATGAATACTCTTCTTCTTGTATTGCTGATGGTTTTTCTTTACATGTCTCTTTTCTTCCTTATAGCGGTAGTGAGGAAGGATAATTCCCTTGCGGATATTGCCTGGGGAGGCGGCTTTGTCCTGATAGCCTTTGTCACTTTCCTGCTGGCCCCCGGATACGCGGAGGCCAGACAGGTACTGGCGACTGGCCTTGTGACACTCTGGGGCTTGAGGCTTGCTATCTATATCCACTTCCGGAACCTTGGCAGGGGAGAGGACTACCGCTACGCAAAGTGGCGAAAAGACTGGGGCAAGAATTTCCTTATCAGGAGTTTCCTTCAGGTTTTCATGCTCCAGGGAGCACTGATGATCCTGATCGCCTCATCGGTGATCTTCATCAACCTTAACCCAGCCAGGGGGCTTACCTTTCTCGACGCTCTGGGGCTGGCGATATGGTGCGTAGGTTTTTTCTTTGAATCCGTAGGGGATTTCCAGCTCTTCCAGTTCAAGAAGGACCCCGGAAACAAGGGGAGGGTGATGCGTTACGGGCTGTGGAAGTACACCCGGCACCCCAACTATTTTGGCGAAGCGACCATGTGGTGGGGTATCTTCCTGATGGCTCTCTCTCTCAAGGGAGGCCTCGTCGCGGTATTAAGCCCTCTGGCGATAACCTTCCTGCTTCTGAAGGTATCGGGCATACCGATGCTGGAGAAGAAGATGGCCGAGACCCAGGAAGGTTATAATGAGTACATGAAAAGCACCAGCTCGTTCTTCCCCTGGTTCCCGGGAAAAAATGCCGGCAGATGAAACCGGCTGTTCTTTCGGGGCCAGTGGCCGTGAATTGGACCCGCGAGAAAACACCGATGACAAGGAGATGGGAAAGTGAAAAATCGGGTATGCCTGCTTATCATGACTGCACTTTTATTGTGGACTCTGCCCGCGGCGGCGGATCATTCGGCATCGGGAACGGTTTCCGGACCCACCCCCTATGTTTACACCATCAAGTGCGACCCCGGTGAACGCTTCCTGGTTGAAGTCACTTCCACCCAGCCAACCTCGGTGAACATCCTTTCAATGACGCCCAATTCTAGGGCAGACGGAGGTTGGGCCTTCAACGCCGTGAAGAGCAGCCAGCAAGCCTACTCTCATCTTCTCGATCACAGCGCCCCCTCGGGAGAACCCAGGAACAACGCCTCCCATTGGCATTACAGGGTTTCGATCCTGGCCTCGACATACGAACCCGCGGATTTTACCCTTTCTGTTTCCCTGTTCAAAGACGGTTCGGATGATTTCAACAAACGCGCCAGGGAACAGTTAGTAGATCTCGGCAAGAACCTGGATCAGGAGAATAAATCACTCAAAGAAAAGATAGCAGCCATGAGCTGGTTGAAAGACACGGTGGAGGAACTGAACGAAAGAAAAGCAAGGCTTATGGAGAACTATGAGGAGATAGAAAGAATCATCGCTCTTGTGAAAAGCGAGACCGATCCCCAGGAAAAGCAAAGGCTTGTCGATATCGGGAAAACTCTTGTGGCAGAAGGCAAGGCTGACGAAGCCCAATACAAAGATGATTACCAAAAAATAAAGGCTGACCTGGAACTTTACAATTCGATGATCAGGAAGCGAAAGGCTGTTCAGGACCTGGGGAACTCTCTCGAAGACCCCTTCAACAGGAAAGATTACGCCGCCTGTGTCGCCATAGCCAACGGATCGGACATCGCCAGGGAACTCGGTTGGGTTATTCTGGAAAAATAATCGAAAAAGGGGTGGCGTCCATGAAAATCCCGCTGTACGGTGTCCTGCTGCTATTTGTTCCGGTCCTTCTTTTTTGTGCCGCTTTCCCGGTTCTGGCCGGAGAAGCGGTTTCCCCCTGTGATCTTTTTACAAGACCTGATGCCGAAGGTCTGTTTGGCTGCCCTGTTTCCGAGGGCGTTTTTCGTGTTGCGACCTCCCCTGCGGGAGGATCGTGCAGATACTCTTACGAAAAGGATGGCAACGTTTACGGCATCACTGTCCGGGTGGCCGATACCGTTTCAATAACGGAGGAGGGCATCTACGACTCCGCAAAAGATGTCTTCGACAGGCAGGTTCGTGCCCGCAAGGCAAGTGAAGAGGCTTCGAAAAAATATAAGGAGATCGAAAACCTCGGGGACGGGGCTTTCTGGGAGGGAACATCTCTCTGGATGCTTCTGGAGGATTCGCTGGTAATCATAAAGGTCAATTCTTTTCTCCCCGGTTCCTTCTCTGGCCAGGAACAGATGGATTCGGCCCGGGAAGAGCAGGATCTGTCCTTTTCCCTGAAAGCTGCGGAGATCATCCTCCAGCGCCTGAACAAATGAGAAAGAAAGGGGACCTGAAGATGGCAAGGAACGTTGCGTTCGCGATTATAGCGTCGCTGCTGCTGGCAGTCTCTCCTGTGACGGCCGCCACAGAGGTGCCTTTGGCCGATATTCCGGGATCACAGGATTGCGACCTGCTCGGCCGTTTCGAGGGATCCGTTATTGTTTCCTTCGAGAAAAAGGATTTCGACGAATTCACGGCTCCCCTCTCCCCGCTGGAACCCGTCAAGGACAAAAGGGATCCCCATAACAATATCCTGTTCGAACCCGCAGAAAAAATGACCCTCGAAGGGGAGCACTGGCGAATAGTCTATCTAATCCCGGAAGGTGCCTCCCCCCTGGAAGTCATCAGGAACTACCAGCAGGAGATCCTTGACGCGGGGGGCGAGACCCTTTTCGAATGCAAGGGCAGTGAATGCGGAGGTGACCCCAACAGGGGGAGCAGCGGGGGAGGCGGTGACATGAGCCTCGCCATGTACCTCCGTCCCGACAAAAGCATCAAAGACATCGAATTCTCACCCGGTTCCTGTGCCCAGAGGGAAAGGATCACCGACCAGAGATACCTGGCAGCGACTCTTCCCGAAGGGGAACTTGTCTCGGTCCTTACATACAGTATCAACCCGGGAAACGCCTGCAAGCTTTTTCGGGATCGGACGGTAGCGGCCGTGGATATAGTCATCCCAAAGAAGCGGGAACAGAAAATGGTGACGGTGAAGGCCGAGGAGATGGCATCACAGATATCCAGCACCGGCAGCATTGCCCTTTACGGCATTTTCTTTGATACCAACAAATGGGACGTCAAACAGGAGTCGGAACCTACCCTCGAGGAGATCGCGAAATTCCTCAAGGGCAACCCTTCCATCTCAATCCTGGTAGTGGGTCACACCGATAACGTGGGGACCTTCGATTTCAACCTGGAACTTTCCAGAAAAAGGGCAGGCTCCGTTGTTTCGGCCCTTGCAGAAAAATTCGGTATCGACAGGAAACGGCTTTTCCCGGTGGGAGTATCTTTCGCCTCCCCTGTGGCTTCCAACAGCACCGAAGAGGGAAGGTCAAAGAACCGCCGGGTGGAACTGGTGGAAAACTGACGGACGGACGGACAGGATGGGCTCCTGAAGGAGCCCATCCCCGGACGTAACTCCTCTGAAACCCCTTAGTGATTAAAACATAGAGGCGAGACATGGATCCAGGGACTCCATCGCACCCTTCCTTTTGTGAACATGGCAGTCGCCGATTATACTTGCCATGTGTCGGGTTTAAGGACCCGATCTTAATAAAGGAGTGATGTGCTTGTTCGCTCTTTTGAATCCTTATTCGATCATTG
This sequence comes from Thermovirgaceae bacterium, assembly GCA_035448245.1. Classification (GTDB taxonomy): domain Bacteria; phylum Synergistota; class Synergistia; order Synergistales; family Thermovirgaceae; genus DAOTIQ01. The sequence goes on from DAOTIQ010000043.1 coordinate 15,821, forward strand.
AGATTTTATTGGTGGTCCTGTCCGGCATCGTTATTGCCACCGCTTTTTTGATGTTTCGTAGCACCCGTTCCGG
>DAOTIQ010000044.1:0-15853 GCA_035448245.1 Thermovirgaceae bacterium
AAGGCAACCAGGGAGCGGTTTGAGAGGTTTGTGTAATTGGATCGTAACGCGTGACGCATAGAAGCCGTGAATCGTGAATCGTGAATCGTGAATCGGCTGAAACCAGGGAAACAGGAGACTGGCATCAGGAGGCAGGAAAGCAGGAGCAAAGGCGTGAACGGTCAACAGTGAACGGTGAACGGGAAGGGCCGGGGCCGGAGAGAAGTCTTTACCGAAGGCTCAGGAGCCGGTGAGTTTCGCAGCCGTCGCGGAGGGGCAGGGAAAGCACACCTGCCGGGGGTTTTCGGCACTGTGCGGTCGCCCCGGAGCAGGCAGAGAAACGAACGCTTTCAGGCGAGTTGCCTCTCGGAAAGACTTCACTCAGGGCCCCGGCCAGTATCCTGGTGGAATTTGAACCAGATTCCCGCCGGTAGGCAAAGGGCGCGGAACGTCCGCCTGCTGGCGGATTCCGCTTTGCTGCGCTCAGAATGACAAGCAAAAGCAAGAAGACTGGAGACTGGAGACGGGATACTGGAGGCAGGAAGGGCAAGGGCCTTACCCTCGCCGCTTCGCTTCACACCGTTAACCGTTCACAGTTGACTGTTTACGCCTTTGACCCATTCGAGTCACCCTTCACCAACAAACCGGATCTTTCCGCCGACCATCGTCATTGCGGGCTTTACTTCGAGCAGTTTTTCCGGAGGGGTCCTGTGAATGTTGCGGTCGAGGATGACCAGGTCGGCGGCCATTCCGGCCCTTATCATGCCGAATCTCCCGGCTGTTCCGATGGCGCGGGGCGGGTTTGTCGTGTACAGGGCCAGGGCCTCGTCAAGGGTCAGTTTCTGTTCGGGCAGCCACCCTCCGGCGGGGTTTCCATTGTCATCGACCCTGTTGACTGCCGCCCAGATGCCCCGCCAGGGGTTGGTTGGCTCCACCGGCGCGTCGCTTGACCCTGTGAGCAGAAGTCCCATCCGGAGCATCTCCTTCCAGGCGTAGGCCCAATCCAGCCTTTCTTTCCCTACTCGGGGCTCCGTTATATGGATATCGCTGGGTACGAACACGGGCTGGATATCGCAGACCGCCCCGACTCTTTTCAGTTTTTTCATCTGATCCGGCCTGCAAACCTGGACATGCACGATCCTGTGCCGCAGCCCTCCGGAAAGAGGGGGAAGGTCCGTCACTCCCTCGACGGCCTCAATGAACTGGTCTATGGCCGCATCGCCAATGGCATGGACCTGGACCTGGTTGCCCATTTCGTGTTCCATCCGAACCATGGAACAGAACTCCGGGGTATCCATGTTCAGCATGCCCTTCGTTGATTGCTCGTCCTTGTAGGGAAATGTCATGGCCGCTGTCCGCCCGCCAAGAGAGCCGTCCAGAAAGAACTTTTTGCCCCCATAGCGGAACCAGTCGTCGCCCTCTCCGCTTCTGCTCCATTCGGGAACCGGGTGGTCGGCGTAGAGGGTGACCCGAAGCGGGAGTTGTCCGCTGTCGTGAAGGTGCTTGTAGGCCTCAATGTTTTCCTCCAGGCCGTAGGACGCAGCGCTGCATGTATGAATGGAGGTTATGCCCTCCGAAACCAGTTGTATCATTGTTTCCCGCAGAGAACTGGCTTCTCCCGGACCGCTCATGGAGTTCCGTTTCATTGCCTCCACGACCGGCTGGGCAAAACTCTCGTGCAGGGTCCCCGTAAAGCAGCCACTATCATCGCGGACGACTCCCGCCCCCGAAAGATCTTCCGAAGAAAGCCCCGCTTCCCGAAGGGCTCTGGAGTTGACAACGTGAATATGGGCGCAGACTCTAAGGAGAAGGACCGGGTTGGGAATGCCAAGGCCATCCAGTTCTTTTATTGTCGGAAGAGATGTGTCCTCCCAGCGGGAATTGTCGAAGCGCACCCCGTATATCCATTCATCGGGAGCCATCTTTTCGGCTTTTGCCCGGATCATTTCCAGGAGATTCTCCTTCGAGGTCGCCTCAAAGAGCGACGTGGCCGCCCTCTGCCTTGAAAGCGCCGTGAGGTGCAGGTGAGAGTCCGTCATGCCGGGTATCAAGGTTGCCCCACCGGCATCTATCCATTCGGCATTCGCTGAGGCCGGGTGGGACATGATCTCATCCAGCCCGCCAACGGCGGAAATTTTTTCTCCATCAACGATAAGTGCATCGGCCTCGGGTTTAAGAGGATCAGCAGTCCAGGCGGAGATATTGTGCAAGACAAAGGCGTTTTTTCTCAAGTCGTTTCTCCTCTCAGTATTTAACGATGCCATGATATCACTTGCAGACTCATGAAGCAGATGGCGGAGCATGTCAACTCGATGACTTGACTTTGGAAGAAAAAATCTCTACACTTCCGTGTAACAATCGAAATGGTTCGATCCAGTGTAGCGAACAAAGGCGATGAAGCGGGGCGCTTTCCCGGGAACAAGCTCTTCAGAGAGGGATCTCCACCGGCTGAAAGAGATCCCGGGCATACCGGAAAAGCCCAAAACCCGTTGAGCCGGATCGGAAAGGGGAAACTTCCCGGAGTACGAATCCCGGTTTGGGACACCGTCATCAGTCCCGAGAGGAGTGCATGCGAATGCGCTCAAAAAGGGTGGTACCGCGGGTTAATGGCCCGTCCCTTTAGTGGGGCGGGCCGTTTTTTATTTCAAGCCAGGAAGGGAAAGGTGAAAGGGATGAAAGAACAGGCGATATGTGTTGTTTGCGAGTGTGCCATTGATTTTGCACCGGGAACTTTAAAGGGCGAGATCCTTGTCTGCCCGGATTGCGGGACTGAACTTGAGGTTGTTTGCACGACCCCCCCTGGTCTTGCCGAAGCGCCCCAGGTGGAGGAGGACTGGGGTGAGTAAGGATCGTATCAGAATCCTTTACACGAGGCTTCGCAAAGAGGAAAAGTTACTGGCAGAGGCCTCGCAGAGGTCAGGCGTTGACTTCACCCTGGAAGACGTCAGGGATTGGGTAATGCCTCAGGAGATATGCGGTAACGATATTTTTCTTTGCCGCTGCATTGGTCATTGGCAAAATCTCGAAGTTGCGAGGATTCTCCATCATGCTGGAGCAAGGACGGTCAACGCGCCGGAGATCATGGAGATTTGTGGCGACAAAATAGCCACCAGCTCGATCCTCAAAAAGGCCGAAATCCCCCAGCCCGGGTTCCTTGTCGCGTTTTCCAGAGATGCAGCTGTAGAGGCTGCCGGTCGACTTGGGTACCCCGTTGTTTTCAAGCCTTCCGTCGGGAGCTGGGGGCGGCTTCTTGCCAAAGTTGGTGATTCCGACATGGCGGAGTCAATCGCAGAGCACAAGGACCATCTTGGACCGGCTCACCAGGTTTTTTACATCCAGGAATTCATTCAGAAACCGGGTTTTGACATCAGGGCTTTCATTGTGGGGGGTGAGCCTGTGTGTGCTATCAGGAGATACTCGGATCACTGGATCACCAACACAGCCCGTGGGGGGAAAACAGAAGAACACCCTCTCGACAAAGATCTCCGTGAGATACTCTGCCGGGTTCATGATGTCATTCCGGGAGATTTTCTTGCTGTGGATTGTTTTTTGACCGATTCCGGGCTGCTTGTAAACGAAGTAAATGATGGCGCCGAGTTCCGCAATTCCATTGACCCAACGGGCAGGGATATCGCTGGTGATGTCATAGCCCTCTGTTCGTCCTTGCTCAAGCGTAAAAATCTTAAGCGAAAGGAGAAGAAATATTCAGGTCCGGGGACATCTGTGTAGGCTACCAAAAAAGCAGCACAAAGATCACAGAAACCCGGACCCGTGGAAAGCCTTTCCACGGGTCATTTTTTTTGGGAAGAGGTGTTAGTGACATGAATTCTGAAAGATCATTTTCGGTATTGATTTACGGGGCGGGCGGGATGGTTGGGGGAGAACTTTTGCGAATTATCACCGGGCACCCCCGATTTAAAATTGCCGGGGCGGTTTCTGCCCGCAAGGTGGGGAAGCCCCTGGCCATGATCCATCCCCATCTTCGCCACGCCTGCCCCGATACGGTTTTCATTTCCCCTGAGGCTGCTCGGGATACTCCTGCCGACATTGCCTTCACGTCACTTCCGCATGGTTCCGCAAGTGAAAGTGTGGCTGAGATTCTCCTGAGAGGGATTCCAGTGGTCGACCTGTCGGCCGACTTCAGGTTGAAGGATTTGGGGCGGTATGAAAGGTGGTACGGTGGCCCCCACCCCAGGCCCGATATTCTTGATGTTGCGGTTTACGGGTTGCCCGAACTCCACAGGAAAGAGCTTCCCGGGGCTTCGATCGTTTCCGGCGTCGGGTGCAATGCCGCAGCCTCCATTTTGGCACTATACCCATTTGCTCGCAGCGGACTGATAAAGGAGGCCCTTCTTGATGTAAGGGCAGGTTCATCGGAAGGTGGCTCAAAGGCGAATCAGGGCAGTCATCACCCGTTCAGGAGTCGTGCCCTGCGTATTGTCGAACCTTTCTCCCACAGACATCTCGCGGAGGTTTCCCAGGAGCTGTCCCTGCCGGAAGAGAATTTGACTATGCGCCTGACCGCTGTAGAAAATGTTCGGGGTGTGCAGGTCTGTGCCGAGATTTTTCTGCACGAGCATCTCAGGGAGGCCGACCTTTGGAAGTTGTTCAGGGAATCTTACGCGGAAGAACCCTTTGTCGATCTTTGCCCGGCTCGACCTATGCATCTGCGTTTTCCGGATCCCCGTCTGGTCACGGGAAGCAACAGGGTTTTGATAGGTTTTTCTACAACGGGAAAAGGGACCCGGTGTCTGGTTGTTGTGGCCCTGGACAACCTCATGAAGGGCTCTGCCGGGAGCGCTGTCCAGTCGGCAAACGTGGTTCTCGGGATTCCAGAAACAACCGGATTGCTCATGCAGCCGGTATACCCGGTCTAGTAAAGGGAGTGAAGAGAATGCCCACAGGAGTAATCAAGATCGGGGGAGGCGAGGGCAACAACCCCTCCAGGGTGTTGAAAGAGATTGCAACAAGACACGACCGCGGAGAAAGCTGGGTGCTTGTTCATGGAGTAAGTTCCCAAATGGATTCTCTTTGTCGTGCCGTGGGGATCAGGCCTCACTACGTGATCAGCCCCTCCGGGTTCAGAAGCAGGTACGTCGGCGATGAAGAGATGGAGTTGTTTGAGGCTGCCGCCCTTGCTGAGACAAGCCGTCTCTGCTCGTTTCTTGTAACACTGGGAGTGCCTGCCATGCCGTTGGATCCGGTTACCACGGGGTTCATTACCGGCGAAACAAAAAATTGTATCAGGGAATTATCCGGGGGAAAGGTTCGGGTTCTGCGCGGCAACAGGAGCGGCAAAGTCGTGGGTGTGGATGTCTCCCCGCTGAACTGGATGTTGAAACGGGGGTATTTGCCTGTTGTTCCACCACTTGGCCGAGACAGGGAAACCGGCAGGGGAATGAATATTGACGGAGACAGGGCTGCTGCGGCTATCGCGGGTGAAATTGGGGCCAGCATAATGGTCCTTCTTACAAATGTCCCGGGTCTGATGAGGGATCCCGACGACAGAGCGACGTTGATCCCGGAGATTAGGTCGAATGAATGGAAAGAGGCCGAAGCGGTGGCAAGGGGAAACATGAAAAGAAAGGTTTTAGCTTGCAGGGAAGCCCTTGAAAGGGGAGTTTCGGAAGCGGTCATATCCGATAGTCGTGTCGAACTCCCTCTTGCAAGTGCCACTGAAGGAGGGGGGACAAGGTTTTGCAGAGCGGATTGTACGGTAATCGCGGTCTGACGGTCGGGGGTGGAGAAGGGTCTTTCATCTTCGATAGTGAGGGGAGACGCTACATAGACTTTTTCTGCGGGCACGGGTCTTCTCTTTTTGGCCATGCCCATCCGGTTCTGGTCAATGCCCTGAAAAGGGCTGCCGAAGTTCCCTGGTCGACCGGTGCCGGCCTTATCGAAAAGGTAAGGGTTGAGGCGTCCGAAGCGTTGATGAAGTTCCTTCCGGGATTCAGGGTCTACTGGGGCAATAGTGGGACAGAGGCAATTGAGGCAGCCCTCAAGATTTGTGCCCTCAACCGCCCCGGGAGGGCCCGATTTCTTGCCCTGAGGCGAAGTTTCCACGGCCGGACCGCGGGCGCCCTCAGCCTGACATTCAATCCCAGATACCGGGAGCCTTTTTCCAATCTGCTGTTCTCCGCAGAGCATTTCCGGGCAGAAGATCTTCCGGGAGCCATAGATGAGAGGACCTCTGCTGTGTTCATCGAATCTGTACAGGGTGAGGGTGGAGTACACCTGTTGTCCAGGGGAACAGGAAAGGCCATTACCGACAGATGCAGAGAAACAGGTGCGCTTCTGGTGGCTGATGAGATCCAGACTGGCTTTGGCAGGTGTGGTTCATTCCTGGCAAGTCCGGATTTGGGTATCCAGCCTGATGTTGTTTGCCTTTCCAAGGGCGTTGCGGGGGGGTTACCGGCAGGTGTTACCTTGTGGCGCGAGGAACTGAGTGATTTTCTGCCCAATACTCAAGGTTCAACGGCCGGGGGGAACCCTCTGGTTTGTGCCGTTGCCCTTGCCGCCCTGGATCTCCTGGAAAAGGAAAGATACCCGGCCCGTGCGACGGAAAATGGGGCCTACTTCCGGGAACTTATAGAAGAGATCGATAGTCCGCAGATAGTTGAGGTGAGGGGGATTGGGCTTTTGACAGGTGTCGAAGTCAAGGTCAAGGCGCCGGTTCTGGTCAGAAAACTCCAGGAACGGGGGGTCCTTGCTCTTGCCGCAGGCCCTTTGGTCGTGCGCTTTCTTCCTCCGTTTGTGGCAGAAAAGGAGCAATTCCTTTCAACTGTGCGTGTATTTAGAGAGGTGCTGGAAGATCTATGAAAAGATCGACTGAGATATCCCTGCTGGCCGAACTGGTCCAGACTCCGAGTACCAGCGGGAATGAAGGTGCAGCGTCCAATGTTTTGATGGAGCGGCTTCCCTTGTTTGGTTGGGAAAGAGTCGAAAAGGATCAGGTTGGTAATGTTGTCGCCAGGAGGGGAAGCGGAGCCCAAGAACTTGTGCTGCTGGGGCATATTGATACCGTCCCGGGAGGCCCTTGCTTTGGCCTTCACGGTCAGGTGCTGAGGGGAAGGGGTTCGGTTGATGCCAAGGGTCCCCTGTGCTCCTTTATTATCGCGGGGGCAGCGGTCCATATTCCAGAGGCATGGTCGATAACCGTTATAGCCGCCGTAGGAGAGGAGACCGATTCAAGGGGGATAAAACACAGGATAGATCTGCACAAACCCTGTGCCTGTATCGTAGGGGAGCCTACAGGAGGGGATGGCGTGGTCCTTTCCTACAGGGGGCGCATCCTTTGCGAACTTCACGGTGAGGATAGAGGGGGGCACCGTTCCTGGAGCCCTGGACCCCTTACTGCCACGGTTCGGGCAGCTTCGGAAATTTTTAACTGGATCGAGAGCATAGATCCCGACCTTCCTCTTACGTCTCGTTTATCAGGTTCGGTGGTTTCCATGTCAGGAGAAGAATCATCCGGGAGATCTGCGAGTGTCGTTCTGGATATACGTCTGCCCCTTGGTCGAAAGATCGGGGAAGTGATTGAAAAGATCCAGAACATATCCTGTTCTTTCGGGGTTTCGGCCGAAATCCATGAATCGGTTGCGGCTCACGGGGTCAGGCCCCACGACCCCGTGGTGGGAGCATTGAGAAGCGCCATTATATCGTCCGGATCAGATCCGAGGCTTCTCAAGAGGAGCGGGAGCGCCGATTTCAACATGGCAGCAGCCTGGAATTGTCCCATGGCCGTGTACGGTCCAGGCGACTCTCTACTCGAGCATACAGAGGAGGAACAGATTGAAATTGATGAATATCTGGCGTCAATAGACATTTTGAGGTCAGCTATTCCCAATGTGTTCAGGATACTGGGAACAGAAAGGGTTCAACCCTAGAGATCCACGGGCAGGAAATGCCGTGCGCCAGACCTTTCATAAACGACTCAAGGGCTATCTTTCTTATGCTACGGGAGGGCTATTCCCCCTCCCGGGAATATTACAGCAAAATCGAGGTCCAGCCCTGAAACCGTTGAGGAATTTTATCGCTTTTGCGGATAGAATTATCCCTGTTGCGGAAATCGTAACATTCAGAGGGATTTTTTAAAGCCTGGAGGGGACGTTTTGAAGATAACCAAGGAAGAACTGCTAAAAAAAGCGCATCAGCCTGCAAGGGATGCGATGGAATTGCACCCCTTCTACAGGGGCAAGATGCAGACCGCCCCAAAGTGCTGCATAAGGGACATCAACGACTTTGCCATCTGGTACACGCCCGGAGTTGCCGAGCCGTGCAAGGCCATAAAGGAAGACCCGGAACTGGCCTGGGAATTCACCAACAGGGCCAACACCATAGCAGTGGTGTCTGACGGGACGAGAGTCCTCGGTCTCGGCGATATCGGACCCGAGGCTGGAATGCCGGTCATGGAGGGGAAGGCTCTCCTATTCAAATACCTCGGCGGGGTCGACGCCGTTCCTCTCTGTCTCGATACAAGGGATCCCGACAAACTGATCGAGACCGTCAGGCTTCTTGCGCCTTCTTTCGGGGGGATAAACCTGGAGGATATATCCCAGCCCAAGTGTTTCTACATTCTTGACGAACTCCGGAAAGAGTGCAAGATCCCCGTCTGGCATGATGACCAGCAGGGGACCGCGGCGGTTAACCTGGCGGGTCTTTACAGCGGCCTCAAGATAACCGGCAAGAAGATCGAAGATATCAGGGTCGGGTTCCTGGGTGCCGGGGCTGCAAGTGTTGCCACGGCAAGAATACTCATAAGCGCGGGGGTGGATCCCGCCAGGGTACTCATGGCCGACAGCAGGGGCATTCTTCACGGTGGAAGGACCGACCTCGACCAGAAATATGATGTCAAGAAGCACTTCGCCGAAATTACCAATCCGAAAGGCATTTCGGGGGGACCGGAGGTGCTTTTCGAGGGGATGGATGTGGTCTACTGTTACACGAAGCCCGGGCCGGACGTAGTGAAGAAGGAATGGGTGGCGAAAATGGCCCGGGACGCCATGCTTTTTGCATGCGCCAACCCTGTTCCGGAGATATGGCCGTGGGAGGCGAAGGAGGCCGGAGTCAGGGTAGTGGCCACCGGAAGGTCCGACTTTCCGAACCAGGTCAACAACTCGCTGATTTTCCCTGCCGTATTCCGGGGGACCCTGGATGTGAGGGCGACAACGATCACCGACGAGATGTGTATCGCCGGCGCGAAGACTCTTTCTGATTGCGCGGAAAAGATCGGGATGACTGAAGAATACCTTATCCCGACGATGGACCAGTCCTGGGTCTACCCGGAGGTCGCCGCCTCGGTGGGGATGAAAGCTATCGAACAGGGCCTTGCTCGGGTAAAGATGACCAGGGAGGAACTTCTCGCGACTGCGGCCGAAAAGATCGGGTACGCGCAGGGAATGACGCGGTGTCTCACCGACAACGGGTTCATAAAACTGCCGTGAGTCTTACAGGTTGTGGACCCGGTCCTTTTTTCGCCGGGTCATAAAGAACATCATGAGTGTCTGGAGGACCGAAAGGGCACCGAAGTACCATACCCACAGGGGGATGCTCCAGAGGGTTGGAAGAGACCTGTTCCAGTTCCAGATGTCCATGGCAAGCACGAAAAGGCCTGCGGAGAGGAAGACGTAGGGATTCTTGAGCCAATCGGCCGATCCGGTCTTCTCAATGCCCAGTTTCCAGGCAGTCGCGAAGTGGATCGCAAGATATGAGGAGAACGCGACCAGCATGACCCAGATCACGGGCAGGAAAGGCCCGGGTGATAACCATCCAAGGTAGAAGCCAAGCAGGGTTGCCTCGCCTGTCGCGATCGACAGAATGGCCGAAAGAGGGAAAACCCTTTTCAGGTAGAGACCGAAAAAAACCGTGGGGAAGAGGACCGCTAGCCCCGAAAAAGTCTGGGTAGCCAGTATCAGTATCGTTTCCGGGGGTCTGTACGCCAGGACAAGACCGGCAGAGGCAAGGACCACGACGAAGACTTTTCCCGCGAGGTCGCCATGTCTGGTCTTTCTGCTAAATACAGGAAGTATATCCCTGCTGAATATGGAACTCAGGGTAAGCAACTGGGAATCCATGGTGGACATCAGTGCTGCCAGTGCCGCCGCGATAATCAGCGACGCCATAAAATCTCCGGAGATTGCCGTAAGCATCATCGGGATTATCCTGTCGCTCTGGGAGCCCGTAAGTCCGGGGAAGGAAAGGTGTCCAAGAACACCCATTGAAACGGGCAGGAAGAAGATAAAGGAACATATAAGCGGGTAAAGGAGCATTGTTAGCGATAAGGCTCTTTCGTCCCTGGCGGAAAAGAATCGCTGGAAAAGTTGGGGGAACATGGGGTCGCAAAAGAACCACAGGAGCATGTAACTGAACCATATACCCAGAGTATAGGTCCCCGCTCCGCCCGGCCGCGAAAAGAGTTCCGGGACGGACTCCATTACCGCGCGATTTGCCGCAATGAAGCCTCCGTGATGCAGTGAAACCGTTCCCAGGGCCACCAGCAGGAGCAGGGCCATAAAGGTCCCCTGCAGCAGGTCTGTCCAGACTACGGCTCTCATCCCTCCGCAGAGGGTGTAGGCGACGATGATAGAAGTAACAAGGCAGCAACCCCACATGTAAGGGAGTCCGAGAAGTTCCTCAAGAGCGTAACCGGCTGCCATTGGCTGTAATGCCAGGTAGGGTATCGTGAAGGCGATCATGACTATGGCGAAAAGCATCGAAAGGAAAGGGCTTTTGTAGATCGAACCGATCAGTTCGGACGGGGTAATCGTATTGTGTTTTATCCCGATCTGTCTGATTTTCCGGCCCAGGACCCAGAAACTGAGGGCCATAAAGCCGGTCCCAAAACCCATTATCGGGAAAAAAGAGTACCCGTCCCGGTATCCGGCACCGGAGGTTCCGAAAACGGTGAAGGCTGAGAAATTCGTCGCGGCCATTGTGGCGACAAGCAACAATGGCCCCAGTTTGCGATCGGCCAGGAAATAGTCCTCGGGTGTGGATTTTGCGCGGGAGCGGGCAAGCAACCCAACAATCAGTATCCCCGCGAAGTAGGCGAGCACCACAGCAACCCTTGTCGGCATGCAATAACCTCTGTCTCTAATCTCTGTATTTACTATAGTGCCATATCTCCCGCGGCGTCAAATGGAGATGGAAAAGGTTATCCGATCCCCATTACACGGCTGGCTATCCCGAAGTAGACAATAAGTCCGCTTACATCGACGACGGTCGTTATGAACGGGCCTGATACTATTGCGGGATCAAAGCGTAGCGCTCTGGCCGCGAATGGGAGAATGACTCCCATCAGGTTCCCGATCATTACTACCGCGACAAGGGAGATGGCGACGGTAATGGCCACGTCCATTCCTATCCCCATTGTCATGGCCCTGATGATCCCGACCAGGGCCAGGGCTGTTCCAAGCAAGAGTCCCGTGGCGGTCTCCCGCATGAAAACCAGACCAATATTGCCCCATTTTATCTCGCCGAGGGTCATTCCCCTGATCATAAGGGTAGATGACTGGGTGCCCGTGTTCCCTCCGCTATCGATCAGGAACGGAATGAAGAATGCCAGAGCTATCACGTTCTGCAGGACAGCCTCGTTATTTTGGAGTATGGTGGAGGTCACTGCCTGAGTTATTATGCATACCAGAAGCCATGTGAAGCGTTTTCTTGCCAGTGTCAGGATCCCCGTCTGGAGGTAGCTGTCCTCGACGGGCCGGATGCCGGCCATAAGTTCGAAGTCTTCCGTGGCCTCCTCTTCGACGATGTCAAGGACATCATCGAAGGTTACTATTCCAACGAGGCGCTCCTCAAGGTCGACTACGGGAATAACATGCAGGTCGTAGCGTGACATGATCCGGGCGAGTTGTTCCTGGTCTGTGGTGGTCGCGACCCTCACAGGGTCCTTGTCCATGATGTCCGAAATCAGCGTATCCGGCTGTGCCATTATGATGTCCTCGAGGTTAACCACCCCCAGAAGGTGGCGTTGAGCGTCCATCACGAAACAGGTATAGATGGTCTCCTTGCTCCTGGCCTCTCTCCTGATGTGCTGAAGAGATTCCGTGGCTGTCATGGAGGCCTTGAGCCCTATGTATTCGGCGGTCATTATCCTTCCCGCTGAGTCCTCGGGATAGTTCAGGAGGCGATTGGCGATCTTCCTCTCTTCCGGCGAAAGGACCTGCATGAGTTTCCTGACCGTCTTTGCCGGCAGCTCCTCGAGAAGTTCTGTCCGGTCGTCGTCGGACATCTCTTCAATGATCTCTGCCGCTTCCCTGTCGGTGAAACTGTTCAGGAGTTCTTCCCTCTCTCGCCCTTCCATATATTCGAAGACCTCGATGGCAAGATCCTTGGGCAGGAGTCGGAATACCAGGACCATTCTTGCCCGGGTGGTCCCGGCCAGAATGGCGCTGATATCAGCGGGTTCCATTTCTGAAAGGGCCTCTTTGATTTCTGGGAACCGATGTTCGAGGAGAAAGGAATCAATAATTCCGTTTAGACGTTTCAGACGTTCTTTCATGAAGCCGTCACCCCCACGCGCCACAAGGCTTAGGTTGGACCTGAAACAGAACAGGCCGCAACTGCCCTGGCACTAAAAATCGACGATTTTCCGGTACTTTGGTTCTCTTGAGGGTGTTCGGGAGGGAAATTTGAACGGTGATGCGTGGAAGGGAAAGTTATGTCCGCGTCAGGCTCGCCCCGGGATCACCCTCTTTTCTGCTGGGACTGCTGGTAAAGGAATACTTTGGCTTTCTTCCATCTGAATCTCCTTTAAAGGTCTTACCCATAATTTCCAATCAATGCTAAACCACCAGAGACACAAGGTCAACAAAGGGAAAAAACCAGGCAGGTGTGCCGTTGACCGTTTACGTCTTTGATTTTGCCTGTCATCCTGAGGAGCGGAAGTGACGTGAGGATCTGGGTTTGTCTTTGGCTTTTTCGATTCACGACTCACGATTAACGACTCGCGGGGCTTGCCCCTCCCGTTCACCGTTCACGCAGTTGAATTTTCGGCCCTTGCCCTTGTTTTTCCATTCGTCTCACTTCTCACGTCTAACCCCCTTGGGCGGGCTCCGGTCGTCCAGCGAAGAAGATGCCATAGACGAATCCACTATCTGTAAAACCATCCAGAATAGGTGGACCGCCTCCCGGAGACCCCTTGGGCGGGCTCCGGTCGTCCAGCGAAGAAGATGCCATAGACGAATCCACTATCTGTAAAACCATCCAGAATAGGTGGACCGCCTCCCGGAGACCCCTCACGCCCCTGCACTTGCCTTTCCCCTTTGGCCTTGCTTTATTTGTCGACTATGTTGTATTTTACTTGTAAAACCGCCGCGAGTTCCCTGTGCTGTCAAGATACTACCAACAATGGAGGAGACATGGCCCAACTCGAACACATCGAAGCCATCGAAAAACGACTCTGGAGCGCGGCGGACACGTTGCGGTCGAACTCCAACTTTGCCAGCAACGAGTATTTCCTTCCCGTAATGGGGCTGATCTTCCTGCGCCATGCCTACAGCCGCTTCCTGGCTGTCAAGAGTTCCGTCGAAGAAACCCTGCCACGGCGGGGAGGCAAGGCACGCCCCCTCTCCAAGGAGGACTTCTCCCAAAAGAGCGCAATTTTCCTCCAGCCAAAGGCACAGTTCGATCATCTTGTAGCTCTCAGTGACAGCAGCGACCGCGCAAGGGCCATCATCGAAGCCATGGAATCGATAGAGAGCGATTACGAAAACCTGCGGGGCGTGCTCCCCAAAAGCGAATATCAGGAACTGGACAACGATGTTCTCGGTCAACTCCTTCGTACTCTGAATCCTGATGAACTCAAGAAGGTCAATGGCGATGTTTTCGGCCGTATCTACGAATACTTTCTGACCCAGTTCGCTGATCTTAAAGCCCATGATGGAGGTGAGTTCTTCACCCCGGTTTCGCTGGTTTCGCTCATCGCCAACGTTCTGGAACCAGAAAATGGCGTTGTTCTGGACCCTGCCTGTGGTTCGGGAGGAATGTTCGTCCAGAGCGCCCGATTTGTGGAACGAAGGCGGGAAAACCCTGTGGACAGGCTCACCTTTTACGGGCTGGAGAAGAATGCCACCACGATACGCCTTGCAAAGATGAACCTGGCTGTTCACGGCCTTGAGGGCGATATCCAGAAGGCCATCACCTACTACGAAGACCCCCATGAACTGCTGGGCAAGGCAAACTTTGTCATGGCCAATCCGCCGTTCAACGTCGACGAGATCGACGCCGACAAAGTCAGGACCGACCCGCGCCTGCCCTTCGGGTTGCCCGGTGTCAACAAGGGAGGCAAGGTTTCAAACGGCAACTATGTCTGGATAAGTTACTTCTACAGCTACCTCAACGAAAATGGGCGGGCAGGGTTTGTGATGTCCTCCCAGGCTTCCAGTGCTGGAGGGGGCGAGGCGAAGGTTCGGCAGAAGCTCGTCGAGACCGGAGATATGGACGTTATGATCGCCATCCGCCCCAACTTCTTCTACACACGGACAGTGCCTTGCGAGCTATGGTTCATTGATCGGGGCAAGCCCGATCAACCCTCACCCCTGGCCCCTCTCCCAGAGGGAGAGGAGGGGAACTCTTATCATTATCGTGGTGGTTATAACTTCAGCGGCTTGGTGGAGTTGGCGCGAGAGTTTAGAAAAAATCAGACGCCTGCCGAGGATTGTTTCTGGAGCATTGTACAGAACAGGAAATTTCTGGGCCTTAAGTTCCGCAGACAACACCAGGTGGGGGATTATGTTGTCGATTTCTACTGCAAGGAAGCATCGTTGGCGGTAGAACTTGATGGCCCCGTTCACGATTTACAGACAAAGAGGGACGCCAAACGAGATGCATATCTAAAATCCCAGGGTGTTCATGTCCTTCGGATCAAAAACGGAGACCTGCTTGAAAAAACGCAGGCGACGCTGGAGCAGTTGGCCAATCGCATTTTTTCTTCTTCTGAAATTCCTCTCCCTCTGGGAGAGGAAACAGGTGAGGGGGACGTTGCCCTTAATCACAAGGGCAACGTCCTGATGATCGACGCGCGAAACGTCTACCGCAAGGTCACCCGCAAGATCTACGATTTTTCGCCCGAACAGGAACAAAACATCCTTGCAATCGTCTGGCTCTACCGGGGTCAAACCGAAAAATATCTCGATCTTGTAGGCGGCTATTGCCGCCGAATGTTGGCCGAAGGCGAAGGGTGTTTCGCCGCCCGGGATGACAGCGGCGAAAAGACAAAACCTCTGCCGTCGTTTATCGCCTCTCTTACCGCTCTGCGGGAAGCGTTACAGGCATTTTTGGCGAACCCATCCAAGGATGTTGCTTTTGAGGAACTTCAAAAGGAACTCGAAGAAGCCGTGTCCGTTTTCAAGGGTGACGTTGAAACTTTCCGTGAACATCTTTCCGAACAGCAATCAACCTGGGAAGGACAGAAAATCACAAATGGCGAACTTAAAAAGGCCGTAGACCGATTGGTGTCACTGGGCGAATCAAGCCGGGATCTGGTCAAGCAGACGGATCTTATCTTCAAAATTGCCTCCCGCTTTATGGAAGCAATTCCACAGGCATTCGCACCCCGACAATCTTCCGGTGGAAACGGCATCGGTCAGATGAAGAGGCAGCTTCGAGACCTGGATGTTGCCCGCGCTCTGGCGGTCGATCAGCTCAAGCAGGTTCGCTACTTCTGGAAACAGGCCCGCTGGCTGACGGAGCGCTTCCCCGAAGCAAAACTGTGCGACGTGCCGGGTCTCGTCAAACTCGTGGACAAAGCCGAGATCGAAGCCAACGACTGGAGCCTCACCCCCGGCCGTTACGTCGGCGTCGCCCCCGAGGAAGTGGACGAGAATTTCGACTTCGAGGAAACCCTGCGCGAAATCCATGTGGAACT
>DAOTIQ010000045.1:0-15689 GCA_035448245.1 Thermovirgaceae bacterium
AAACAAGCAGGAGGGGGTTTTGTTTATGATTTTTCCTTTTCAGGCTTTTGAGATCGCATCCCTGGAAGAGCTTGCGGAGGGGGTGATGGAGGACCCTGA
The DNA here is from genome assembly GCA_035448245.1 of Thermovirgaceae bacterium. GTDB lineage: Bacteria > Synergistota > Synergistia > Synergistales > Thermovirgaceae > DAOTIQ01. The sequence goes on from DAOTIQ010000045.1 coordinate 100, forward strand.
AACAAAGGCAAAAATATGTCTTAAATGCGGAAGGACCTTCGAGACAGGAGAGGTTTTCGAGGTGGATGGAAGATTTTGGGAGGCCGAAGCCGCGGCGCGGATCCACTCCGAGAGCGAACACGGACCCCAGTTCGGTTACCTGTTGGACCTGTTGAAGCAGTGGAGGGGTGTCTCGGATCCACAGGCCAGACTTCTCGAAGCCTTTTTCAAGGGTGATGACGACAAGAAGATCTCTTCGGAACTCGGGATAAGCCGCTCCACAGTCAGGAATCATCGCTTCAGGATGAAGGAAAGATCAAGGCAGGCCAAGGTCTTCCTGGCGATAATGAAGATCCTCGAAGAGCGCCAGAAGCCGGAGGCAAGGCTGGTGGATTTCCCTGCCAACGCAAGAATGTCTGACGAACGGTACGCCATCACCCGGGAGGAGTATGAAAAGATCCTCAGGAAGTACTTTCGGGACGACGGGACCCTGGTCCGATTCCCTCTTAAAGCCAGGGAGCGGGTGGCTCTCCTGAGAAAGATAGCGGGGCTTTTGAGGCCAGGTGAGAGGTACTCTGAAAGGGAACTGAACGGGATCCTTTCAGAGGTCACTGAAGATCACGTACTTGTCAGGAGATGCCTGGTGGATTACGGTTTCGTCAGTCGAATGCGTGACGGGAGCGCCTACTGGATCGAGCTCTGATCCGGGTTTAAAACCACCTGACGCAACTTCTCAAAACCCCAGGGGAAACAGAAGGGGGCAAAAAAGAGCTCAAAGGCAGACCCTCCTCTTTTTTGGCCCCCATTTATTTATGGTCTGAAAACTTAAAAGATCTGCGGAAGCACATATTTTTCAGGGATCTCCTCCGGGATCTTCATCTTAAGGGTCGTCTGTTCCCCGTTTCTCTCCACCACCACGTCAATGGTCTTCCCAAGGTTTTGGAGGATCACAGCCTTGAAGTCCTCCATGGACCCCTCGGAATCGAATCTTGACCCGGCCGCGGAAAGGATAGTATCACCAGATCTCAGGCCCAGCGCTTCCCCAAATGTTTCGCTGTATAACACGATCAGGCGGAAGGGTTTTTCAATGGTCGTCACGGCTCCTATCGCAAAGGAGGCCACCCGTTTCTCAATGCCGAGGTAGTACTTGATGTCCCTGTGCATCTTTTCGCCTAACACTGTCGATCGTTCGTAAAGTTCATGTATCGCCGGGAGCTCCGACAGTAGCACTTCCCCGGCTATATTCATGGCAGCCCTGGCCCGTTTGTTCAGATCCTGGGACTGGGCTCCCCAATCCTTTGCCCCTTGCCCTGTCACTACGGCCTGAATAAAGTAATTCACTGCGGCCACCTGGTTGTTCCCTACTTCCTTGAGGTTCATTATTATCTTTTTTCGCAGAGGGTCATTGGTATCTGCTCCGACCAGTTTTTTTATGGCCATCTCGAGCTTGGTCTGATAATGGTAAACATCCTCCGGTACTCCTTGCAGATAACCTTTCCCATTGGTCGTCTCTTGCCCCCACCTGTAAACACTGTCGTGGTCATAGAGAATGACAAAGAAATCGAGAATGGCCTGGTCTATCTCGTCCATTGGGCCTGGACCTGGATCTGCCTGGGGATCATCGACCATCTCAGGGATTTCACCGCCCCAGGACTTGAGAGGAGAAGATGCGTCGATGGCAGCAATGAAGACCGAGGGAACAAGAAGCCTTCCTTCAGTTGTCTCGATAACCATGCCTGTTACGTTCCCCTTCTGATCCAGGACAGGTGAGCCGCTGTTCCCGGAAGGACCCTCTCCGGAGAGGGCGTACCTTTCCACACCCGAGGCACCCTGGTGGATCTCGGAGACCGACAGCTGTACGAACCCGTAAGTTCCGTCTCTTACCGCGCCACAGTGTACCATCGTCCCAGGGCTGATGCTGGTCTGCACCAGTGTGAGGCCCTGCCTTCCGGAGGCAGGTACTTCGATCATCGCCAGGCCTCTTTTTTCGTCAACCGCAATAATGCCCGGAGAAAGGGACTCAGCCCCATCCTGGAAACGGAGCGTGACCCTGGAAGCGTTCTTGAGAAGGTGAGCCGCCGTCACAGCCCTTCCTTCTCCAGCCATTAGAAATGCCAGGCCTCTGCTTTCCTTTCCGTCTTTCGTTTCAGCGGTGAGGACGGCAATTGATTTCATCGCCCTGGAAAGGGCTGCGGCATCCACCTGGGCCTCCGCCGGCTCAAACAGCGAAAAGACTATCCCTGACAGCACGAGGACAAAAAGCAAAACAGAACCTGGGCGCCTGTTAGTCATCGCTCCAACCACTCCAGTCTTCCCGGATCCTGAGACCGGACCGGGCAAAATACGCTACCGAGTAAATCTTACATCAACGGGGCGTGGAAGGTTCTTTGTTTGCCTATATTATATATTAGGCTAGAACGAGAAGAAGGGAGGGACCAGTCCGATGATCACTGCTTCTGAGAATTGGAGGGCGAGTTTCCCGGAAACCTCTTTCGGGATCATGGTGATCGAGGGCATCCTGAACTCGGGAGACAACCCCGGGTTCGAAGACCGGAAGGCCTTGCTTGAAGAAGAGCTCCGCATGCGACATCGTGGCAAGACCAGGAAGCAGATAGGGAAGGAACCGCCCTTCGAAGCCTACGAAAAGTTCTACCGAACATTCGGAAAAGGTTATCCGGTGCTTCACCAGGTCGAAACCGTGGCACTGAAAGGGGAACCTGTCCTCTGCCCCTCACCTCTTGTAACGGCAATGTTCATGGCAGAGTTGAAGAACGGCCTTCTAACAGCCGGCCACGATCTGGACAAAGTATCCATCCCCCTTTCCCTGGATATTTCGAAGGGGACAGAGGCCTATCAGTCTATGGGGGGGAAGGAACGGAACCTCCTGAAGGGCGACATGTTCCTCTCCGACCAGAGGGGCATTCTTTCCAGCGTCATTTACGGACCCAATAACAGCAGTTCAATGACTGCAAAAACGACCCGTGCGCTATTTACCGTCTATGGAGTGCCGTCGGTCTCCTCGATGCAGTTGCGGGCTCACCTGGAAGAGATAGATGAATTCGTTCGCTTGTTCAGCCCCCAGGCGGTCCGCAGGGAACTTTTCATGCTTGATTGACCAGCGGATCGATTCTGGTTTCCTGGATCTGCCTCTGGGACCTGATCCTCTCTTGGTTCACTCCGGAAGATCCACTTCCATGCATCCGCCGTCAAGCCAGAAACTCCTGGTCTTTGCGCCGAGTCTCTCCCGGACCGCCTGGCCAATATAGGCCAACGCTTCCCGTAGCTCTGGGTCCCGTTCTGGCGCAAGGTTTTCCATAAACAGCATGGCACGCTTCGTCCGGGGGGTCAGCTTGGTCCTGTCGGCTTCGCGCCAGTTCCAGCATCGGCAGATAGCCCCAACGTCATCCAGATAAGCTATCTCTCCCTCGCGAGGGGGATCGTCCTCCTCCGCCCCAAGGGGGAGGAACGGTTCACCACCCTGAGCGGCGGTCAAGCGGATGTCGCCAACCACCGCATCAAGATCCTCCGCACCGCAAGGGAAGAGGAACTTCAGCGACGTCACGTTGTACAGGTCCACCAGGGAATTGACCGATGGCGGACAGCTCCCCTTCACGGCGCGTTTTGCAAGGGCTTCCACGGAAGAACGGTAACCCTTGGGGGCTCCAAAGGTCCGGAATGCCGCCCTCCAGGGGGCAAAGAAAGGGCTCTCCGCAAAAGGAACCTCTCCCAGCCTAAGGGCCGCTTCCCGGCAGGCCTGCTCGAGCATCTCTTTCCCGTCCCAGGTTATGCTATTGTCCAGTTCCTCAACGATCAGCCCGCAAACCCGGGCCAGAGGGAAAAGAACAAAGACCTTTTTGTCTATCACGAATTTTCGCAATATCGTTCATCCTCTCACAGATCCGGATACTTCGTATCTTACCAGTCGAAGTGCTTGAATTGGATACAAGTCCTATGAGTTATTTGATCTTGAGCTTTCCAGAATATGCCTCTTTATCTCCTCACGGATCCTCTCCTGCTCCACGATCATAAGAAGGTGCCCGCCCTTGTCGAAACTGACGAGCCTGGCCAAGGGGATATTAGCTTCGGCGTATTCGGCGTTGTGAAAGAGCTGAAGCATATCGTCCAAGGCGTGAAACACAAGAGTGGGGGACTGTATGGCTTTTATCCTCTCATTTGGCATATCCGCACTGTTGTCAAAGGCCGCACCAGCGGACCTCTGCGAAGAAGGGTTCATGTAATATATTACCTGGTCGACCAGCTCTCTCTGTTCGGGTGAAAGACCGGCAAAAACCTCCCCGCTTGCCCCCATCAGCCCGATGAACTGCTTCCTGAAAAACCTTGTCAGGCTCCAGTAGAGAAGATCGTGCCTGTAGATAGTGACCAGCAGATCCCCCTTTCTGTCCGCCTGGACCTGGCCACCCGTTGACGAAGATGCCACACCGCAGGAGATCAGGGTCAAGGAGGAGACACGTTCGGGGTACATGGCCGCGAAAAGCAGGGCCGAAGGACCTCCATGGGACAGAGCTACAACAGCGGCCTGACCGATACCAATATGATCCAGAAGAAATCCATAAGCCCTGGCCTGCTCTTCGAAGGTGGCACCTTCATGGAATGTGGATCCAAGGTATCCGAAACGGGAAGGTACAACCCAGTGGAAGTCATCCCCAAGGACAGAACGGACAATGATCTTGCCCTGGTCGTATCCGCCCCCGCTCCCATGGATGACCAGAACGTCAGGGCCATCTCCACCCTCGACGTACTCAATATCCCCGTAAGGAGAAGCGAGGATCCGGCTCTCACCCTTGATCCGTCCGTAGGCCCGATACATATCGATACAGAAGAGCCCTCCCAAAAGGGCCATGGCAAAAAGCAGGGCCCCTAGGATCCATTTAAACTGCCTTCTCCGAAGAAAACCTGGCATCCTGCTGATCACCTCCGCAGGGCAATCTGCGGGTAACATCGATATATGGAGGATTGTAGACCCAAACAAGCTGATACGGACCAAAGTGCCAGATCTTCATCAATAACAATGGCCAGGCCTGCTGGTACATAACACATAAAACGGGGATCGGACAGGAAACCTTTTCCTTCCCCCTTTTTTGCAGTGCTAGAATAAGGAAGAGCTCTTCCCCTTAAAATACGGGTGTTCAATAACAGCAAACAGAAAGAATTCACCGGTCAGAGATCATTCCAGGAGATGATATTCATGCATAAGTTTTCCCTGCTTGCGGCGTCAAGAGGCGATATCCCTGCTGATCTTGTCCTGAAAGGGGCACGAATAGCAAACGTCCTTTCAATGGATTACGAGGATGCCGACGTGGCGATCCACGAAGGGAGGATCGCCGGAATCGGTAAAGGTTACGAGGGGAAAGAAAACCTTGATCTTTCGGGGATGATCCTCGCTCCGGGCTTTTTTGATGCCCACTGTCACATCGAGAGCACCATGCTCGTACCATCATCTTTCGCCGGGTTGGTGGCAGCGAGAGGAACTTCCGCCGTTGCCGCCGACCCTCACGAAATAGCAAACACCTCCGGCATGGCCGGGATCGAATACATGTTCCATGACAGTGAATATGCCCCTGTGGACATTTTCTACACTGCTCCTTCGTGTGTGCCGGCCTCGTCCTTCGAGACCCCCCTGGAGTATCTTGGCGCCGACGAGGTGGCCGAGATGTTCTCAAGGGGCTGGTGCCATTCTCTGGGGGAAGTAATGAACTTCCCGGCCGTAATTAGCGGGGAAAATGATATCTGGGACAAGATCCGGGTTTCCTCTGGGAGGATCAAGAACGGCCACGCTCCGGGACTTGCCGGCAGGGACCTGTGCGCCTATCTTGTCAGCGGCTGCGACTCGGACCACGAATGCGTCCTTGCCAGCGAAGCTCTCGAGAAACTCAGGAGGGGAATGTGGCTGATGATCCGTGAGGGGGCCACCGAAAAGAACCTGGAAGAGCTGGCAGCGATCGTCAGGGATGACGAAAAAAGGGCATGTCGCTGCATGCTTGTAAGCGACGACCTGACCGCGGCCTACATCCGCGACAGGGGACACATGGACGAGAAGGTCAGGCTGGCCATTGCCTTCGGAATATCCCCCATGGCAGCCCTGCGGATGGTAACCCTTTCTCCTGCGAACTATTTCGGTTTTCGAGACCGTGGCGCCATCGCTCCGGGGTACATCGCCGACATCGTCGCCGTGGAAGACCTGGAATCGTGCAAAGTCAGGCGGGTATGGAAAGAGGGCAGGCTTGTATCCTCCGACGGGGTCTTGAACATGCCCTGCAAAAAGGCCGAGATCACAGATGCCGTGAGAGTTTCAAGTTCCAGCCTCACTGTTCCTCGTACCGAAGACCTGGCGGTCCCGATCCGCGAAGGCCAGAAGATCAGGGTGATCGGCGTCATTCCGGGACAGGTAACTACAGAGCACAGGATACTGGAGCCAAGGATCATCTCCGGAAAAGCCACAGCAGACCCTTCACGGGACATCGCCCTTCTTGCAGTAATGGAAAAGAACAGGGGAACTGGAAGGCTTTCCCTTGGCTTCGTTCAGGGACTCGGCCTTGAAGAGGGCGCCCTTGGCTCCTCCGTCGCCCATGATGCCCATAATTACGTCGTTGCGGGAATGGACGAGTTGTCCATAAGGACCGCCTTCGAAAAACTGGTCTCAGCAGGTGGGGGACTTGTAGCCGCAAGGGGTAACCAGGTGAAAGCATTCCTTTCTCTGCCAGTTGGGGGTTTAATGAGCCCGGATGACCCCGAAGAGATCATTGAAGGCCTGAAGGTTGTAGAGAAGGCTGCGGCCGACCTTGGATCTACCATCGAAAACCCCTTTATGACGATGAGCTTCCTGTGCCTTTCGGTAATTCCCGAACTCAAACTGACCGATTCGGGTTACGTCGATCTCTCCCGGGGAGGAGCCCAGGGGGTTACAGCCTGAAATCAACGGATCAAAAACCTTCCGGGAGCCTTTGAATCAAGCTTCAAACAAAAAGGGGCCAGATCTGCTCTTTTGTAAAAGAGCAGGCTTTCCTCCCAGGACTTGTTCCTACTCCAGAACTATGGTTCTTCTACAATCCTCAGAAGAAAAATGCGGCCTAACCCAATCGGATCCTGCCGGTTTTCTCAGTTAATGAACACATTCCTTTACAGCGATCAACATTTTGACAAATATTCGAAGATAGTAGATACTAAAACAGATATCCGGTAAACGGAATATAGGTCCGCCTGGCGGACTTTTTGTCAGGATGTTACCCAAATTCCAGTCAGATTGAGGAAAGGGGGTTGTAGACTAAGGAATCTGGTTCAAAAAGGAGCTCTCTCAGAGAGGAGGAAATCAAATGAGAAGGAATTTATTAATAACATCTGTGTTGCTTTTTATTCTAGTTTTCTGTACTCAAGTCGTAGCTCAAGAACATAAATTAATATTCGGACATATGGGGACCACCGATACTGCATATCATGCTGTTGCAGAATTCGTTGCGGAAAGGGTGACGGAGTTAACCAACGGCAATGTGAAGATCGAAGTATATCCAAATGCTGAATTGGGCGATGAGCAGGATCTTTTCGAACAGGTAATGATGGGTGTAACAGATTTCACTATAGTGAACCCCGGAGTGACTGTCGAGTTCTCTCAGACAATGAATTTTTTCAATTTCCCCTTCCTGTATAGCAGCCGTGAGCATTGGGAAAGGGTTTTTACCTCACCTCTAGTACAAAAATTGAGCGAGCGGGTGGAAAAAGAGGCTGGGGTAATGATCCTGGGGGTTATTGGGGGAGGAGAGAGGTTTGTTGTCAGCCGGAAACCGATCCAAAAAGTTGAAGATCTTGATGGTTTCTTAATGAGGCTGGCACCTGCAAGCATTACCATTGATACCTGGTCGAGCTTAGGGGTCCAGCCAACGGTTGTCGCTTACAATGAAATTTATTCCGCTCTTCAAATGGGTGTTATCGACGGTCTGGAAAACGAGCCGGAATGGATCTTGCGGATGAGATTTTACGAACAGGCCCCTTATCTGGTTCGGACAGCTCACGAGATAGTTTCACGACCGATTGTAATGAGCGTGGATTCTTTCAAAGGTTTACCAAAAGAGTATCAGGATGCCGTCTTAACTGCGGCGAAAGAGGGAGCCGAACTCGGCAGAGAACTGGGGATTAAACTTGATAAGGAATCTTTGGACGAACTAGTTAATAAATATGATGTCCGCGTTTTCGATGTGGATATTGACAAGATCAGGGGAAAAACAGCAGGTGTGATTGAAAAAAATGCCAAACAACTTCAATTGTACGATCTTGTGGAGGAAGTATCAGAACTGCGTTAAGCGACCAAGCAAAACATGTGGCTGTCCTTTCTTCCACAGGTAAGACGAAAGGATAGCCTGAAGAACTCGATTGGAGACTGGGGAATGGTCTTTGAATGAATCGGTAAATATATTTGAGGAGGCCGGGGAACTGGCCTCCAAATACTTTTGAGGTGGAGAATTAGTGGACAAGATTACCCGATTTTGTCTATTCTACGCAACAATTCTAAAAAAAATCGTCTCTGGTTTGGTCCCCGTATTGATCCTGACCGTGACATATCAGATTGTTGCTCGTCATATCTCCTATATACCACGTTTTTTGTGGACCGAGGAGATATGTCGCTTCACGCTTAATTGGCTTGTTATGCTTGGCTCGGCATTGGCTGTTCGAAATAGTGACCACTTTGATATCGACATCCTCTCCAATCTGACACCCCGGGGCAGAGAAATCCAGTTTTGGGTTGTAAATTCACTAATTATTCTATCTGCTCTTCTTTTTACAGTTTTTGGTTGGGGGTTTGCTGTTTCTGGTTTACGGCGTCGTTCATTGGCCGCAGGATTATCAATGGTTTGGGTTTACAGTTCATTTATGGTTTTTGGGGTATCGTCTCTTCTATTTCAGTTAGAAAAAGTTGTCCGACATTTCAATAAGAGCGAGACTTTATCACATTAAGGTTTTCGCGAGGCGTTTTTAAATGACCTTTGGCCGAGGGAGATAATTATTATGTTCGATGTAATCCTTCAACCACAAGCATTGATTCTTATTCTTTTCGTAGTCTTTGGTTTTCTGGCCATAATTGGAGTTCCGATTGCATTTGCTTTGGGCATTTCGTCCCTCTCGGTAATTCTTCTGGACCCGCGATTGACCATATGGCCCTTTTTCCAACGGAGTTTTTATGCCATTGATTCCTTTGTTTTGTTGGCCGTGCCATTGTTTATGTTTACAGGGACATTAATGAATAGCTCTCGTTTCACGGATAAACTCATTGAATTTTCCCGTTGTATCGTTGGACCAGTCAGAGGGGGATTAGCTCATGTCAATATAATTGCCAGTATGCTTTTTGCCGGTATTTCAGGGTCCACTAATGCTGATACTGCCGGAATTGGTTCAATATTGATCCCGGCCATGAAAAAGGAGGGATATCCGATCTCCATATCGACTGCCGTAACCGCTGCTTCGTCGGTTATGGGAGTCATTATCCCCCCTAGTCTTCTGATGGTAGTGTGGTCCTCGATAACCGAGACCTCCGTTGCCGGCCTTTTTTTGGGCGGAGTAATTCCTGGAATTCTTATCGGTTTCAGTCAGATGGGGATAATAGCAGTACTGGCTAAAAAAGATAATTATCCCCGCACCTCTTTCCCAGGATTTAAGAAGCTATTAGCCTCAAGCAAACACGGTCTGATCGCTTTAGGAGCCCCGGTCCTGATAATCGGAGGAATTCTTGGAGGCTTTTTTACACCAACTGAAGCCGCAGTGGCAGGAATTATTTACTGTCTGTTCTTTTCTGTTGTGTTTTATCGTCAGTTGACCATTGCGGGCTTTATTGAAGCTTGTTGGGAAACCGCGAGAATTACGTCCCTGGCCCTATTTTGTGTAGCAATGGCCTCAATTTTCGGGTGGCTAATTTCTTATTATCGTCTTCCAAGAATACTTATGGAGTATGTAACCATAGAAAACCCGATATTCCTTTTGATGTTTACCACTGTTGTGATGTTACTCTTTGGAACCTTTATGGATGCTTTGCCTGCTATGGCAATACTGGGCCCGTTGTTTTTGCCGATTATTCGGCAGGCGGGGATTCACCCGGTACATTTTGGAGTTGTTTCCGTTGTTGCTCTGGCTTTGGGCTTTATCACTCCTCCTTACGGTCTTTCGTTGCTAATTTCATGCAAAATTGCCGGTATTCCGATTACAAAGGCCTTCAAAGATACCATGTTATTCTTTGGGGTAGCTCTGGTACTCATTATTTTAATGATCCTTTTTCCCCAAATTGTATTAGGTCTGCCCCAGCTGATCGCACCTAGATTTATGTAGCTGTCAAACCTGTTTCCCTTCTTATCACCAAGACAGAACCAGCTATCGCGGTTTGGGAAGATCTGGGCTCTTCGCTGAAATAAATTAAGGGCCGATTCCGGGGAAAATGCATCTTTTTTAAATTCGTGCCATTTCTGGATTTTCCTTTAAGTGGAGATAGATCTTACATTGGGAATACCGGCAAGAGATGGAACGCCTGTTCAATTAGGAAGATAAGGGAGTGAAAGAACTGAAACGGGAGACGCTGTTCATAAACAATAACGAGTTTCTTTTTTACCGTTGCCATACACTCCTTGTCGGTTCAGGCGCCGCAGCATTGAATTGCGCTTGCCATTTGGAGGACTTCGGAATTCACGATCTGGTAATTGCTACTGAACATTTAGGCGGTGGCACTTCAAATAACTCCGGCTCAGATAAGCAGACCTATTACAAACTCTCTTTATTCGGTGAAGAGTGTGATTCCGTTTATGAAATGGCCCGTACATTGTTTTCCGGCGGAGCAATGCATGGTGACATTGCTTTAATTGAAGCGACAATGTCCACCCCTGAATTTTTCCACCTGGTCCAAGGAGGGGTTCCTTTCCCGCATAATTGTTTTGGGGGATATGTGGGTTATAAAACCGACCACGATCCCAAGCAAAGGGCAACATCTGCCGGACCATGGACTTCATCCCAGATGTTCAAGGCTCTGTTAGCACAAGTACGAGAGAAAGGCATTCCCATTCTTGACCGCCATGAAGTAATCGCTTTGCTCACCACTGGACAGGGGGAAGAGAAAAGAACCATTGGCGCCCTTGCCATCGATAAAACCAAAGTCCACCTCGGTTTACCGTCGATAGTGATCTTTCAGGCCGAAAATATTGTCTTTGGAACAGGCGGTCCGGGAGGTTTATACAAAAATTCTGTTTACCCTAATGGGCATCTGGGTAGTACCGGCGTCGCCTTGGAAGCAGGAGCGAAAGGGGTTAATTTAACGGAATGGCAGTACGGACTGGCATCGATCCAATTTCGCTGGAATGTTTCGGGTACTTTCCAGCAAGTTATACCCAGGTATTTCAGTACAGAACCTGACGGGTCCGACGAAAGGGAGTTCTTGAAGCGGCATTTTCCTTCAATGCGCCAATTGGCGACGGCCATCTTCCTAAAAGGTTATCAGTGGCCCTTTGATCCGAGGAAGATCAAAGATCATGGCTCTTCTCTGATCGACATTCTTGTGCATGAGGAGACTGTTGGAAAAGGAAGGCGGGTATTTATGGATTACCGGCGTAATCTTTCGCCGGAACCAGGTTTTGGCGTCTTTTCACTTGATGACCTTGAAACAGAGGCTTATACCTATTTAAAAAAATCCCATGCGCTCTTACCAACTCCTATAGCCAGGTTGGAACAGATGAATCCCATGGCAATCCAGTTATTTAAAGATAATGGCATTGACCTCACATGCGAACCCTTGGAAGTTGCAGTGTGTTCCCAGCATCACAACGGCGGCCTGAGAGGGAATATTTGGTGGGAATCAAATCTCCGACACTTTTTCCCAGTGGGTGAGGTCAACGGAACGCATGGCATTTACCGACCCGGCGGATCAGCACTGAATTCCGGACAAGTGGGAGGATACAGGGCAGCGGATTTTATTGCCCACAGATATCAGAGCATCAGTTTTTGCAAGGAAGAATTTCTTGATCTGGCGAAAGCTCAAATTGAGGGAACACTGGAATTAGCCAAACGGGCTTTGAATTGTGTCGGTCGGAAGGGGCAAACAATTTCAGCTTTTCGCCAGGAATTCCAGGAGCGACTATCAAGAGCTGCCGCTCATATCAGAGCACTCGGGCCTATCAGAAATGCGATCCAGGAGGCAGAATCCCAGTTTGCAAGGATTGAATCAGGGAATATCAGTTTGGAAAGTAACAAGGGGCTTGTCGATTTCTTCCAAAACCGACAGCTTTGTCTTACCCAATTAGCCGTCCTTGTCAGTATCCTGTCCTATCTTGAAAGAGGAGGAGGAAGTCGAGGTTCCTACCTGGTTTTGGATGAAGACGGGGAACCGATACTGGAGAAACTGGGCTTCGAATGGAAATTTAAACCTGAGCTAAAAGAATTACGTGATTATGTTCAAGTGTACAGATATGAAAAGGGTGAGCATCTGATCGAGTGGGAGACTGTCCGCCCAATTCCTGAAGATAATTATTGGTTTGAGAATGTATGGCAATCCCATTTGGGAAAGGACATATATCAAGATGAAAAGGGAGAATGAATTCAACCCGAGATGGTTCTGGGCTACATCATCTTCGAAATATTCTGACGGACCCTGAAAATGATCTTCCTGAATATACGTTCTCGGCCCAAGCGGTCACTTGACAGAAGGTGCTGGTAGTACAGCAATGTAATTCGGATTTACGGACATACAAGCTCGAGCGGATTTAATTCTGGGAAATGAGGGTGCTATGAGCGAACAAAGGAGCAAAACACTTCAACTTCTCGAGAGGACGTTTGCGATCCTGGATTACATATCCCTTGCGGAAAAACCATGCATGCTTACGGAAATTGTAGAAAAGACCGGAATTTCCAAGCCATCGGTGCACAGAATCCTCTCTACCCTTCACCATTACAGAATCGTTGTTAAAGACAGGCACAATCAATACAGGATGGGACCAAAAATTATCCAGTGGGGTAGAGCGTGCAAAGGGGATTCCAATCTGTTGAGTATTGCTTCCCCCTATATTGAAAAAATATGGAACATTACTGGTGAAACAATTCATCTGGTGAGTTTCGAAGACGGGTACGCCTACTATCTGATGAAGAAAGAAAGTAGATATCCTCTCCAGATGAGATCCAGAAGAGGGGACACCATACTGCTCCATTCCACTGCGGCAGGAAAAGCAATTCTGTTTTCGCTACCCTTCGACGAGCTCCTTTCTTTTTTGAAAAGAACACCCCTGGATAAGCGGACGGAGAATACTATTACCGATCCAAAGATATTCATCAAACAAAGGGAAGAGTTCATGTCCAAAGGATTTACCGAGGAGGAAGAGGAAAACGAGAGGGATATCCGCTGTATTGGTGTCCCTATTTTGAACGACAAAGGCGACCCTCTGGGCGCTGTGAGTATCACCTGTCCAATCTTCCTGTGCGACGACAAGCGGTCTGAAGAGCTGGGGGAACTGCTTAAACGGGAAGCAAGCAAAATCTCGCAGGAGTTCGGTTATTCAGATTGAGGCCTTATTGAGGAAATAGGGGAAGAGATCCGTGTTTTGAGCAGGTACGATCTTTCAGCAAGGGGAGCACCTTTCCCCATTGAAAAAATTCGTAATTCCACACTGCTTTTTAAAGCGGTCGCCTGAACTGATCACAGTAATGAGAAAAATGTCCTGCGGAAGCGCAATCTTCAAAGCTTTTCACAGTCCTGCCCCTTCCTTGGGATGGTTCTGGTGAAGTCTTTTTTGGGGGTGATCCTTCAATGGCAAAGATAGTAACTTTTGGTGAGATAATGCTTCGCTTGAGTCCTCCTGAACGCGAATTATTGCTTCAAACTCCGCAGTTTGTTGCCACTTTTGGAGGAGCCGAGGCGAACGTGGCAGTTTCTCTTGCGAATTACGGAGAAGATGTTTCTTTTGTTACGGCTCTTCCTGAAAACCCTATAGCCGATGCAGCCATCGCTGAACTGAGGAAATTAAAGGTTGGGACCGATGACATCCTCAGAACTGGAGAGAGGATTGGCATCTACTTTGCCCAGGCGGGATCGGTAATGCGTCCTTCAAAAGTAGTCTACGACAGGAGCCATTCTTCCATTTCGCAGGTAGAGCGTGGTGATTTTGATTGGGACCGAATTCTACAGGAAGCAACCTGGTTCCATGTTACCGGTATTACCCCGGCGATAGCAGAAGGGACAGCGGAAGTCACCCTGGAAGCCTTGGGAAAATGCAAGGAAAAGGGGATCAACATTTCCTGCGACCTGAACTACCGCAAGAAGCTTTGGAAATGGGGCAAACCCTCTGTGGAAGTCATGGCGGAAGTGACAAAATTCGTCGATGTTTTGATCGCCAATGAGGAGGATTGCCAAAAATGCCTGGGGATAGAGGTTGACGTTGATGTCACGTCTGGTTCGCTGGACGTTGATAAGTACAGGAACCTGGCCTCCAGGGTCATGGAAACCTACACCGGGATCAAGTATCTTGCCGTAAGCTTGAGAGAGAGCATCAGCGCGGATCATAACAACTGGTCGGGTGTGTTGGCCACACGGGACGGTTTCCATCAAAGCAGAAAATTCAACATAACCCACATCGTTGATCGGATAGGTGGAGGAGATGCTTTTGGCGCCGGGCTTATCTGGGGTCTTAACCACCTCGAGAACGAGCAGGTGGCTCTCGATTTCGCCGTTGCAGCATCAGCGATCAAACAAACAATTTATGGTGATTTTAACAGGATTACCCTCAACGAAGTACTGAACCTTATGAAGGGGGATGCAAGCGGCAGGGTGCAAAGATAGAGCTCTCTTCTTTGTAAAGGACCCCTGAGAGCAACAAGGGAGGGAATATCATTATGGGGAAAACCGAGAAGTTCGAAATATTGGGGAGAATACATTCGAAGGGCATCGTTGCCGTCATTCGCGCTGAAAGCGCTGACAGCGGAAGAAAGATAGCTGATGCTGTTTTTGAGGGAGGAATACCCGCTATTGAGTTGACCATGACTGTACCCGGCGCCTTGAGTATCATTGAGACAATGGCGGAATACTACAAAGGCAGAGACATTATTCTCGGAGCAGGTACAGTTATGGATCCCGAAACAGCACGGTTGTGTATTCTTGGGGGAGCACAGTATGTTGTTTCACCGATCCTCAACCCTGAAGTTGTGAAGATGTGCAATCGCTATGGAATTCCGGCCATGCCCGGGATAGGAACAGTGACAGAACTTGTTAAGGCAATGGAACTGGGTGTGGATGTGGTGAAATGCTTCCCGGGAGAGGTGTTGGGACCCGCCTTTATCAAGGCCGTTCACGGGCCAGTTCCTGAGGCAAAAATAATGCCCACTGGAGGTGTCTCCCTGTCAAATATCCAGAAGTGGCTTGAGGCCGGAGCATTTGCCCTGGGGATGGGAAGCGCTCTGACAAAACCCGATGGTCGAAAAGACGATTACCAGGCAATAACCCGGACTGCGCAGAAAGTAATCAGACAGATAGTGGACTTCAGAAAAACATAGGGGAACATAGGCAGGAACATAGGTGTCAGACCTACACGGCCTGTTGCCCAAATAGTTTATATCAAGGCGCAAGTGGCTGAATACCCTTAAAATAG
>DAOTIQ010000046.1:0-14817 GCA_035448245.1 Thermovirgaceae bacterium
CGGTCGCCCCGAAGCAGGCGGAGAAACGAACGCTTTCAGGCGAGTTGCCTTTCGGAAAGGACTTCACTCCGGGCCTTTTCCCCAGAGCATTCTGCCATCTTTGAACAGGGGAACCAGCAACCCCTTGTCGGCGAGGAAGGATATGTGGGCCGATACGGTGATGTGGGTCAGAACGTACTGGGCGGGAGTAAGATTTATGCCGAATCGCCGGACCAGTTCCGCGAGAAGGTCCTCCCTCGAGGAGGGTGTCTCGCAAGTCTTGAGAATGATCTCCCTCGCCTGCAGGAGCGCATCCCTGTTTCGGCGGACAAGAGGGGCGATATCCTTCGCCGGTTCCGCGTGGCAGGGGATGAAAAGATCCGCCTCAGCCTTTTCCAGAAGATCCAGGGTGCTCTCCTGTCCCGCTACGTCGAAGCAGACGACAAGACCGTACTTGTCCAGTATGGCGGACGAAAAGAGGCTGTCGGCGACAAAAAACACTCCGTCAGGCGTCCTGACGCCGATCATATCCAGAAAATGACCCGGCAGCGGGACCGCTTCAAGCCCCGTATCGAGTATTGGACCCGCGGAAGGGATCACGTCAGTAACCGTTGAAGGCTCCGCCTGCAGAAACTTGCCCCTTATCTCCCTGAAGGGGAACGCCCCCCACAGAAACGACGGCTCGAGCCATGGATCCCCGATCAGGGCCGCCTCAACCCGAGTTGCCGCAACACGGCATCCGGTCCTCTTCTGGATGAAGTTGTTCCCCCCGACGTGGTCTGCATTGGAATGGGTATTGAGTATCACGTTCAATTCCCACCCCCGTTCCCTGACCGCAGCAAGCAACTTTCTGCCCATTGACTCGTCGTTCCCGCTGTCGATGAGCACCGCGTCCTTCCCTGGCGCGAATACCCCCGGGTTGGTTGGCCCCGGAACGTACCAGGTGTTTCCAGAAACCCGTACCATCTCCATTGTTATATTTCCTCCCGACCTGTTACGATAATGGCTGCGGGAAAAACAGTCTTCCCCCGCGTGAAAGGAGCCCCTCTTGACCGATCTTATTCTCATCGATGGCCACGCCCTGGCCTACAGGGCATACTTTGGCGTCCGCACCCGCCATGTTACTTCTGGCGGAGTTCTCGTTAATGCCGTTCACGGCTTCGGGAAACTCCTCGTAAGCCTTATCGAGGGCGCAGGCGCACCGGCAGCCGCAGTCGTTTTTGATTCTCACGCTCCCGTATTCCGAAAAAGCATATATCCTTCCTACAAGGCGAATCGCCCGGCCCCTCCGGAGGATTTCCTCCCGCAGATACCTTTGATGAAGGAATTCGCGAAGAATCTGGGAATCCCCGTGATCTGCGAGGACGGATTCGAGGCGGACGACCTTATAGCCTCGGCGGCCGTCCGGGAGGCACACTCAGGAGGACGCGTAACCATAGTAACCCCCGACAAGGATCTCTTCCAGACCCTGGGAGAGGGCAATATCACGATCATGCGCCCTGCGGGGGGAGATGTCTTCACAAAGATGGACAGATCCCTTTTCAGGAAGCAGTTCGGGTTTGAACCGTCATCCATGACAGACTACCAGGCGCTGACCGGCGACAGGTGCGACAACATTCCGGGAGTTGCGGGAGTAGGACCAGTGACCGCGAAAGGCCTTATCAGGCGGTTCCCCGATCTGGAAACTATCTACGAAAGCCTCCCTTCCATCTCTTTTTCCGTAAGATCCCGCCTCGAGAGAGACCGGGAGATGGCCTTTCTCTGCCGGAGCCTTACCCGGCTCCGACTGGACGCCCCCCTTCCGGAATGCCTCGATGCGGGTGAACCCGACATCCCCGGATCGCGTGATTTCTGTTCCAGAAACAATCTTGCCGTACTCTCGGGGCTTTGCTCGGCCTTCAACCCCTGGCCGGCAGGAAGGGCCTGAGGATCGAAATGTTTCCCCATCGTTCGACCTTTCTCCCGGTAAACAGGGATGATATGGGAGCCAGGGGCTGGGATGAGGTCGACTTTGTCTTCATCTCCGGAGATGCCTGTGTAGACCACCCGAGTTTCGCCAACGCCATTATCCCGCGCTTTCTCGAAAGCAGGGGTTACAGGGTTGGGATCATAGCCCAGCCAGACTGGAGAAGCCTGAAGGATTTTCTCGTCATGGGAAGACCCCGCCTCGGCGCCCTTGTCTCTGCCGGAAACCTTGACTCGATGCTGTCCCACTTCACCGCCGCTAAAAAGCCCAGAAGCGACGACCCCTACTCTCCCGGCGGAAAGGCGGGCTTCAGGCCCCAGAGAGCGACAACGGTCTACTGCAACAGGGTGAGGGAGGCCTGGAAGGACCTTCCCCTTGTGATCGGCGGCGTAGAGGCAAGCATGCGTCGCTTCGCCCACTATGATTACTGGTCGGACAGCGTCCGCAGGTCGGTACTGGTGGACTCAAGGGCAGACCTCCTGGTCTTTGGAATGGGCGAGCGGGCAATAGGAGAGATAGCCGATTTGCTCTCGAAGGGGGTTCCTGTCGGCCAGATCCGCGACGTGGCCGGAACCTGCTTCAAGTCAAGGAGTGAGGATGTCCCCGTTGACTCGGTCACGATCCCTTCTTTTGCTGAGGTCTCAACCGACAACCAGGCTTTCTGCGAAGCTTTCCGCCTTCAACACATGGAGCAGGATCCATTCAGGGGAAGGTCCATTGTCCAGGACAACGGGGCATGGAACGTCGTCCAGAACTCCCCCGCGATCCCCCTTTCGGTGAAAGAGATGGACGATCTTTACAACCTGCCCTATTCCAGGTCGCCCCATCCCATGTACGAGAGTTCCGGCGGAGTACCCGCCATAGAGGAGGTCCGTTTCAGCATCACCGCTCACAGGGGCTGCTTCGGAAGCTGTTCTTTCTGCTCCATAACCTCCCATCAGGGAAGGATCATCCAGAGAAGAAGCGACGAGTCCATCATTCGCGAGGCAATGACCATAACCCGGATGCCCGATTTCAAGGGATACATTCACGACGTCGGAGGCCCGACGGCGAACTTTCATGTCCCGGCATGTTCAAAACAGACAAGGGTCGGACCCTGCCCCGACAGGGAATGCCTCTGGCCAGAGCCATGCCCCGGGCTTGAGCGAAGTCATTCCGCCTATTTCTCGTTACTAAGGAAACTCAGGGACCTCCCCGGGGTCAAAAAGGTCTTCATCCGTTCGGGAATCCGCTACGACTACCTTCTGGCTTCAAAAAACCCGGATCTGATAAGAGAACTTTGCGAACATCACGTCAGCGGACAACTGAAGGTTGCCCCGGAACACGTTTCAGAAGAGGTACTGGGGCTGATGCGCAAACCGGGAAAGGAGGTATTCATAAGGTTCAGTGAGGCTTTCGACAGGGCAAACCGCCAGATCGGGAAAGAACAGTACCTGGTGCCATACCTGATGTCGAGCCACCCGGGCTCCACCCTGGCCAATGCCGTTGAACTGGCAGAGTTCCTCAGGGATATCGGATACCACCCGGAGCAGGTCCAGGACTTCATCCCGACCCCCGGTACTCTCTCTACATGCATGTTCCATACCGGTCTCGATCCAATGACCGGCGAACAGGTCCACGTCCCGCGGAGCGCCCACGAAAAGAAACTCCAGCGGGCCCTTCTTCAGTACCGTTCACCGAAGAACCGCAAACTTGTGGAGGAAGCCCTGTCACTGGCCGGCAGAAATGACCTTGTCGGCAATCATGCCCGCGCCCTTCTGAGACCACAAAGGCGCAGGTAGAAAAGTCAGTCCCTTGGCCGGAAAACTATGACCGTGCAGGGAGCATGCTCCACTACGCGGGCCGCCACGCTTCCGATGAAGAAGCGCTCGAAGCTTCCCATTCCCCGGTGACCTATGAATATGGACCTGTAGGGGAATTCCTCGGCTTGCCGGATTATTTCGGCGGAAGGACTTCCGTAAGGGAAGATCATCTCCACGGCAACCTTGTCCGCACCGATCGTCTCCTTTTCCTTCCGGACCAGCTCTTCGAGAGCCTTTTTGGTTGCCTCCGAATGCCCCTCTTCAAGGGCGACAGGTACGGGCATTCCAGGAAAAAGCGCCGCCGGGTAGGGCTGAAATACATAGATGAAATCCAGCCCTTCCAGTTTCTCTTTCTTTGCCCTCTCAAAGGAAAATTTCACAAGCGGGCGTGTTATGGAACTTCCGTCGATCGCCACAAGAGCCTTTCTCATCTCATCTCACCTCCATAGTTGTTCTGTGCTACTGAGGGAACGTGAACCCCTTCTTCCTGAAGAGCCTGAGACACGCATCTACCACATCGGGACAGAAGAGAACTCCCCTGTTGCTTTCTATCTCCATCAGCGCCGCCTCAAGCCCCTTCGAAGCGCGGTAGGGGCGGTGAGAGGACATCGCCTCGACCACATCGGCGACGGCAACGATCTTCGCCTCAATCATAATCTCTTTATCTTTGAGTCCAGCCGGGTAACCCGATCCGTCGAGTCTCTCGTGGTGCTGGCGAATTATGTCGGCAAGCCTCCATGGGAGGTCTACTCCCTTCATGATCTCGTACCCTATCTCGGGGTGAGTCCTTATAAGGGCGAACTCCACATCTCCGAGGGCGCCCGGTTTGCTGAGGATCTCCGCAGGCACGTTTATTTTGCCTATGTCGTGCACAAGGCCCGCCATGCGGATCGAGTCCACGGTGTCGCGATCCAGTCCCATCTCAAGGGCTATAGCCTCCGCCAGTGCGGAAACCCTCCTCTGGTGACCGGCGGTATAGGGATCTCGCGTCTCCGAGGCCGTCGCCAGAACCTCTATGGTCTGTTCCCAGGTGCGGCGCATCTTGGCCAGGTTCTCTTTAAGGACCTTCTGCGCCTCCTTCGATGCTGTTATATCCCGGTAGATCGTATAGGACCCCCAAAGATCTCCGTCCAGGGGTATGGGGACAGAAATGATCGACACATCGACAATAGAACCGTCCTTCCTCTCGCGAAGGGTCTCCAGATACACCGGCTTTCCGGAGTTGGCCATCTCGTCCAGTTCCTCCCCCTCGGAGAGAAGGTGTTCCGGCACCACAAGTTCGTTAAGGGTTTTCCCGCAGGCCTCCTCGGAACTGAAGCCGAAAAGGGTCGTAAACCCCCTGTTGATACGGATCACGACGTTCCCCTCCGCACCCTCCAGCACCAGCGCATCGGGGGAATCTTCGAAAAGTTTCTCCAGGAGTGTCTTCTCCCTGGCAAGTTCTTTTCTGTTCTGGAGCAATTCTCTTGTCCTGGCGACGACCTTCCGCCGGAGGACCACGCTCACCAGCGAGACGAGGACAAGGGCACCCACAGCAATGCCGGCAAGCCATCTTACCCACTCGGGAATATGTTCACGTGAAAGGTCGGACGAAAGCCATCTCTGGATCGACATGCTGAGAGGGGACCCCGGGTCGGTTCTCATCTTCACCAGAGTGAAATCCAGTATCTGGAGCAGGGTCATGTGTCTGCCCTTGGTGGCCGCAAACCGGAGTTCGGTGGGCTCGATAAAGAGGGACGTTCTCTCCACGAGAAAATCTCTTTCGTTGGCAAGCCCGTAAAGGCGGCTGACCAGACCCGCCTGGACCCTGGCTCCCTCGATCTCGATCATGACATCGGCATAATCGTCGACCTCTTCGTAGAAACACTCTATGCCGAATTTCAGCGCCAGTTCCCTGAAGGCCGCGTAGTAGACATCACCCCTTACTACGGCGATCTTTCTGCCTTCCAGGCCAAGTATCGAGTCCGGCGCGATCCCCCTGGGCACGTAAAAGACTCCCCAGTTGGAGATCACGGCCTTCCGTGTGAAATCGTACTCCCCGGCACGGGCGGCACTCCAGGCTATGGCCGCCATAAGATCTATTTCGCCCTTTTTCAGCCTTTCGAGATTATCCGAGAAGGTCCCGTCAACCCAGCGGATGTCCCAGTCGTTCTCCTTCGCCACGGCGTTGAGAAAATCTGCATATATACCCTTCACAACACCACCTTCACGAAAGATCAAAGGCTTGTTCTGGTATACACCTATGGAGACCTGTTGGGAGGCAATAGCGGGTGTGGGAGAAACAGACAGCGATATGCAGACAACGATGAGAGGGATCAAAAGGCGAGCTATGCGCATCGTCGTTCCCCCTCTCCACAAACAGACCTTACGGTCTGGAATCATCGTGACCATTTTATCAATTCAACAAGGCAATGACAACAGCGATTAATTGAAAACACTGTATCTGTCATCGGTGCGCCTATTCCTCAAGGGTGTCCTCGAAGAGTTCTCCCTGGCTCTCGAACCCGTCCTCCACCATTGGCGCGATCCGGATGTTACGGAGGGTTCGTATCTCTTCTATCCGCTCCAACGGCTTGTCAAGCCGTCTCCTTCTTGTGGAGATCAACGACTCGTAGTCATCGTGGGCCCCTTCGATCTGCTTTCCGAGGTGCTCAAGTTTCTTGAGGAATTCCTCCCACTGTTTTTTGAAAGCGCCGAAGAGGGAAAGTATCTCGTTGGAGGTCTGTTCAAGGGTAAAATTGTCCACCGCCTGGCGAATAACCGCCAGTACCGCGTACAGCGTGACGGGGGAACAGAAGATGACCCTCTGACGAAGGCCGTCATCCAGGATCGATGGCTCCTGTTCGTGGATAAAGGCAAAGATCTGGTCGTTCGGGATGAAAAGAAGGGCATAGTCCACTGTGCTTTGCCCCGGATCAATGTAATCTCTCCCGGCCACTTCCTTTATCTTGATCCTTACGTCTTTCATAAAAGCCTTGCAGAAACGGGTCCTTTCATTTTCGTTCGGTGCCTCAAGCCAGGAGATGTAGTTATCGTAGGGAAACTTTACATCCATGTTGAGCGTGAGCCCCTTGGGCAACATGAAGGTGAAGTCGGGCCTTCTTCCCGATTCTGCCAGCGTCTTCTGTTTGCAATAATTGATACCTTCGATGAATCCCGCAAGACGGAGCACGTCCTCCGCCATTCGCTCTCCCCACTGACCGCGGACCCTGGAACTCGAAAGAGCCTCTCTCAGGGTCCCGGTGGTGCGGGTCAGGTCCGCCGTCCTTTCGCTGACCTCCCTGAGCCTGTCCGCAAGTTCGCCGAACTTTGCCGAGCGGTCTTTTTCAAGGTCTCGCACAAGTCCGGAGACGGCCTCCATTTTCCTGGTCATTTCCTCAAGTTGGCGGTCTATCAGCCCCTTCTTCTGATCAAGGTCGTGGCAGCCTCTCTCCCTCTCCGACTGAAGACGTGAGTGGGCAAGTTTGAGGAACTCCTCGGTAGACCTCGAAAGAGCATCGAGGGAGAGATTGCCGAAGGCCGCCTTGACGTGATCCACGACGGCATCCACCTGATCCTTCCTCTCGGCCTCGCTCTCCCTGAAAAGTTCTTCGGCTATGTCTCTCGCGTTCTTCAGGTGCATTATGCGAAGAAGAAATGCGGCCATCAGCCCAAGCAGGAAACCCGCCACAAGAGCCGCTATCATCGGGGCAAGGGGAGCCAGTTCATTCACGGGACATCATCTCCACTTTTTTCCTCCATTATATACGCCGATGTACTGTTACAATTGCCGGGTCACAGAAACATTACAAGGAAGGAGTGATATCATGCTCGTATTGGCCTTCAACGCAAGCCCAAGGCCGGATGGAAACACCGCCTTTCTCCTGGGAAAAGCCCTTTCAGAGATCGAAAAAGAAGGTATCAGGACCGAAATGATCCATATAGGGGGAAGGCCCCTGCGGGGATGCACATCCTGCGGAGAGTGCCAGAAAAGACTCGACAGGCGTTGCGCCCTTCCCGACGACGGGATCAACGGATGGATAGAAAGAATGATCGAAGCCGACGGAGTTATCCTGGGAAGCCCCACCTACTTCGCCGATGTGACCTCGGAGATGAAGGCCTTCATCGACCGGGCCGGATATGTTTGCAGAGCCAACGGAAGCCTTCTTCAACGGAAAGCCGGAGCAGCGGTCATAGCAGTCCGCCGCTGCGGTTCGATCCACGCCTTCGACACCATCAACCATTTCTTCATGATAAGCCAGATGATAGTTCCCGGGTCAAGTTACTGGAACATGGGTATCGGAAGACATCCCGGGGAAGCGGCCCTCGATGAGGAGGGAGTCTCCACCATGGAAACCCTGGGGAAAAACATGGCCTGGCTTCTGGCCAGGATAGCCTCAAGGGACTGATACCTCCCTCATCCGTGCTAGAATATTTGTTGTTTTCTGAACTCCCCGGCCGGAGGAGGTTCATTGTATGGCACTCTCAAAAAGAAAGAACGAGCCTTTCAAGGGAAAACTCGAAGACCATCTCAGGCTTCTCGTAGAAAGTTCCCCCGAGGGAATGGTGATATGTGACGCCAGCGACCGGATAGTCTTCGCGAACCCGGAGTTTTGCCGGATGTTCGGCTGGGACAGGTCAGAGATCACCGGAATACCCATAAACCAGATAGTAGCTTCCTCTCCGGATGTTCTCGAAGAGGCCTCGATGGTCTCATCTTCGGTTCTTTCGAACCCCCATGTCATTCCAGACACATACAGGACGCGCCGCAACGGGAGCAAGATCCCTGTCTCCCTCCTTGCCGGGCCCATTTCCGACGGAGAAAAAGTGATCGGTGTCTACGGAATATACCGGGACACGTCTCCTCGCAAACAGGCCGAAGCCCAGGCAAAGCGCGAAAAGGCATTCTTCGTAAATCTTTTCGAGAACGCCCCGGAAGCCATAGTCATCTGTGACAGACAGGAGAAGGCAACCCGGTGCAACAGGGCCTTCACCGAGATGTTCGGATTCTCCTCCGAAGAGATAGCCGGCAAGGATCTCAATGATCTATTGACCAATGACGAAGAACTGCGCAGGGAGGCGCGCAACATCGACGTGCTGGCATGGTCCGGGGATGAACCTGTTAAGGTGGACACCTGGCGGACTCGCCGGGACGGGACCATGATCCCCGTCAGGGTCCTTCAGTTCCCCTTCAGGGTGGACGAGGAAACCCTCGTAGATTACACCATATACCGGGACCGTACCGCAGAGATCAGGGCCGAGGCCGCGCTGAAGAGGGAGAAGTATTTTTTTGAGGCTCTTTTCGAACTCTCTCCGGACGCCATCATCGTCTGTACACGGGAGGGGAAGATCCTGCGGGCGAACGGCTCCTTTTACTCCCTTTTCGGGTACGAGATCGAGGACCGTATCATAGGCACGGATCTCTTCGAGCTGGTTACAAAAAAACCGGAGAGCAAAGCCGAGGCAAAAGAACTGGACCGACGTTTCTGGGAAGGCGAAAGTATCGACAGGGATGTTGTCCGTCAAAGGAAGGACGGAACGGACATCAACCTCCACCTTAACCAGGTGCTTCTGGAGACCGACGACGGTGATCTTGTCGATTACATCGTCTACAGAAACATCGACGACCGCAAGAAAACCGAGGCCGCACTGAGGGAAAGTCAGCAGCAATTCCTCCACATAGTCGAGGACCAGGACGAATTCATCATCCGCTTCAGCCCTGACAGGATCCTGACATTTGCCAACTCGGCATACTGTCGCCGGTTTGGAAAGACCCGCGAAGAACTGACGGGGCGCTCAATATTCGACCACGTTGACAGTGAAGAGGCCGAAAGGCTCACCAAAAAGCATTTTGATCAGCTCACGCCGGATAACCCCACCAACGTGGATGAATCCTGGTCGCTTCTCCCTGACGGGGAGGTCCGCCTGGAGCAATGGCAGAACCGCGGGATATTCGACGAAAACGGAAATCTTGTCTGCGTCCAGGCCGTGGGAAGGGACATTACCGCCCAGCGGGAGACCGAAAAGGCTCTGCGCGAAAGCGAAAAAAGATATGCCGCGATCGTGGAGGGGCAGGTCGAGATGGTCTGCCGTTTCCTTCCCGGAGGAGAGATCACCTTCGTGAACGACGCTTTCTGCTCTTTCTTCGGGGTAACGAGAGAACAGACCCTTTCCAGGCCTCTTTGTCTCCCGTTGGGACCCGAGGGCTGGGATGCGCTGAATGAACGCAAGGAAGGACTTTCGATTCAGGATGATCCTGTCTTCGTCGAGCACCCCTGCACCATACCCTCCGGCGAAAAAAAATGGATAAGATGGTCAAGGAAGGCCATTTTCGGCGAAGACGGCTCTATGAAGGAGATCCAGGTCGTCGGCAGGGATTTCACCAGGGTCAAAGAGAACGAGGAGGAACTGAAACACCTCAACGACGTCCTCAGATCCATCAGGGGAGTCAACCGGATAATTTTCAGACACAACGATAGCGAAACCCTGATACGGGATATTTGCGCCCTTATGATAGAGACCCGGGGCTACAGGAACGTATGGATAGGCACTCTGGGTGCAGGGGGAAAATTGGCGACGATAACCGAAGCGGGCCTGGGACCAGACGGGAGACCTCTCTCCGAGACGACCAGAAACGTCATGCTTAGCAGTTGGGGTCTGTCGGTCCTGGAAAATCCTGGAGTAACGATCCAGCGCAGGGTGACCACCATAACGGACTGTCCCCTGATGGACAGATACGAGGAATCGGGAATTATGGCATCGCGACTGGAGTACGATAACCGGGTTTTCGGCTTGATCTCCGTTTCGATCCCCGGAGATATTCAGCTGGATCCCGAGGAGAAGATACTCTTTTCCGAACTCGCGTGGGATGTCTCTTTTGCACTGCACACGATAGAGGTGACCCGGGACAGAGAGGAAAAAACCGAAACCCTCCTGGGGAAGGCCCGCCAGCTGGAGTTGCTCGTGGATCACCACCAGGATGGCCTGTGGGAATGGGATGTGCAGGCAGGGAGGGTGATCCTGAATTCAAGTTACGAAACCTCACTGGGCTATGCCGCGGGGGAGATGGAACGCTCCTACTCCGCCTCAATAGCGAAAATCCATCCCGATGACCGCCCCGCCACCCTGGAGCAACTCGAAAAAGTGATTTCGGACAAGACCGGCGGGGATATTTACCGGATGGTTTATCGCATGCGCAGAAAGGATGGCAACTGGCAGAGACTGCTGGACCGTGGTTACGTGGTTCGCCGTGACAGGCATGGCAAGGCCCTTCGTATGGTAGGCACCCACACGAACCTTTCATCCCCGGAGGAGGACTAACACCGATGAGACTTGCCGACGTAATAGGACCCGTGATGATAGGACCTTCATCCAGCCACACCGCGGGGGCGGCAAGGTTGGGCGGCCTCGCGAAACGAATATGGGGGAGGCCCGTGACCGAGGTGACTCTCTTCCTGAGAGGGAGTTTCGCCGCGACATCCAGGGGGCACGGAACGGACCTGGCGCTCCTCGGCGGCCTCACAGGCATGGCGCCCGACGACCCGCGCATTCCCGACGCCTTTTCCGAAGCCAGGAAAGCGGGAATTTCCTGGGAGTTCAACCAGGAAAATGTTGAAGGCGCCCACCCCAACTCTGTGCGTTTCGTTTTTTCCGACGGAAGCGGTACAGGGATGGAGATCTCAGGTTCTTCCATCGGCGGCGGAGCGGTCGTTCTGACCGAGATCGATGGATTCAGCCTGAGGCTTTCGGGAGATCTGGCAGCACTGGTGACCTTCCACGAAGACAGGCCGGGGGTCGTCGCGGCCGTGACTGGCAGCCTCTCCCGGGCCGGACGCAATATTGCCTCTCTCAACCTTCACCGCCAGGGACGTGGCGGCAGGGCAGCGATGGTGATAGAGCTTGATGAAAACTACCTTGAAGGACTGGAAGAGATGGCCCTCGCGACACACCCGGCCATAAACAGGGTCCTGGCCATTCCCGGAGGAGAGGATAACTGACATGTGGTCCCTTGCAGAACTCGAAGAGGGGTGCTCGAAAACAGGGCTGTCGTTTCCGGAAGTAATCATCGCCCGTGACAGCGAACGCTCCGGGGCCAGCCCGGAATCCATCCGAAAAACAATGGGATCACGCCTTATTGACATGGAAAGATCCGTGAGGGAGGCCCTTTCAGGTGAACACAGGGGCAAGTTTATCGGTGATGATTCCACCCTTCTGGAAACCTACGGAAGCAAAGGTTCCCCACTCTCGGGAGGCCTTGTCATTGAAGCATCAAGGATAGCTCTCGCCGTATCCACCTACAACGCATCCATGGGGCGCATAGTCGCGGCCCCGACTGCCGGGAGTTGCGGAATTATCCCGGGGATGCTATTTGCCTGCAACAGCCTCTTCCCGACCCCGCGCGAGAAACTGGTTGACGCTCTTGTCGTGGCAGGAGGAATAGGCCAGGTGATCGCAAGGAGGGCAACCCTCGCGGGAGCCTCCGGTGGATGCCAGGCAGAGTGCGGCGCCGCGGCTGCAATGGGCTCCGCGGCCCTTGTATTCCTTCGGGGGGGCTCCCCGGAAGCCATAACCCACGGGGCAGGAATAACAATAAAATCCATACTTGGCCTGGTCTGCGACCCCGTCGCGGGACTTGTTGAAATACCATGCGTGAAAAGGAACGGCTCGCTGGTCTCCCTCGGCATGATATGCGCGGACATGGCCCTCTCGGGAATACGCTCGGCGATCCCTCCGGACGAGATCATCGATGCCATGAGGTCCGTGGGGAACTCTCTTCCGGACACTCTCAGAGAAACAGGAATGGGCGGGGTTGCCGCAACTCCGACCGGCATAAGGCTAAAGGAGGAGTTTTCATCGTGAGACGCAAGGAAAAGGAGATAACCGAAAGATCACAGATCGAGGCAATTCTCAAAAGGGCAAAGATGTGCCGCGTGGCTTTTTTCGATAACGAGTACCCCTACATGGTTCCCCTCTGTTTCGGGTTCGACGGTCAATCTATCTGGTTCCACGGCTTCAATGGAGGGAAAAAAATGGAATGCCTCCGCAAAAACCCCAGAGTCTGCTTCGAGGTAGAGGAAGATATCGAAATAGTGGAAAACCCCGATCCATGCGAGTGGACGGTCAAATACCGCAGCGTCGTAGGCTTCGGCACGGCAACCATAGTGGAGGAGACAGAGGCCAAGCGGGCAGGCCTTGACGTGATCGTGACACAGTTCGCCGGACACCCGATACACTTCCCGGATCAGGCCATGGCTGCCGTAGCGGTAGTTCGCATCGACATAGAATCCATGACCGGCAGGCGAAACGGCTACACCGAATAGACCGGACCGAATAGACCAAAAGAGGAGAGAGAAGAGATGTTTTCGGCAATAATTGCATGGATAGTAGCCACCATTGGCAGGCTGGGCTACCCGGGTGTCGTTGCGCTCATGTTCCTGGAATCCTCGTTTTTTCCCTTCCCCAGCGAGGTGGTGGTCCCCCCGGCAGGATACCTGGCGTCCCGGGGTGAGATGAATCTTTGGCTGGTAATAGCGGCGGGGATAGCGGGAAGCATCCTTGGCGCCCTCTTCAACTACTGGATATCCCTGACATTCGGCCGACCCTTCTTCCGGAAATTCGGCAAATACGTCTTCGTAAGCGAAAAGGCCCTGGACAGGGCCGACGAATTCTTCGCGAAGCACGGCCACATAAGCACATTCATAGGCAGGCTTCTCCCCGGCATCCGGCAACTCATCTCGCTCCCGGCTGGGCTTGCAAGGATGAACATCCCCCTGTTCCTCTTCTTCACCACTCTGGGTTCGGGGATCTGGGTCGTGATCCTCGCCTTCGTGGGTTTCTGGGTAGGGAACAACCAGGAGCTGGTCCACCAGTACATGCACACCGCCACCTATATATCCATTGCCGCCTGCGCGGTTCTGGGCACAGGGTACGTGATCCATTACAAAAGAAAGAACAAAAGAGCGGGGAATCCCCAGACGACAGACAGGAAGCAGTAAAAGCTGAAGGGCTTTGTGGCCCCTGGTGTGACCGGATTGACCCTGTTGACCCTGTTGACTTGTTGTCGTTGAGGCCAATCCTGACAACGGGGTCAATGGGGTTCTGTCATTCTGAGGAATGAAATAGTGATCTTTATTACAAAGGAATCGTCGAGGTCGACGGGCTTCCAACTTTCGGGAGGTAGTTATGCCTGAGCTGTTCGATAAGCATGGAGGTTTCCGCAAATTACACTCCTTCACCCTTGCGACGATCGTGCAGATCGAGACGTTGCGGTTTTGCCGCCGATTTCTGACCTTCGATCACCGCAAGACGGGCGATAAATTCTACGACCCCAAAGGCCGTCAATACGACCAGATGACCCAGGCCGCCCGGAGCGGCCGCCAGAACATCATCGAAGGATCGGAGAGATCCTCAACCTCAAAGGACACCGAAATGAAACTTACCGACGTCGCACGGGCCAGCCTCAGCGAACTCCGCGGCGACTACGAGATCTTCATCCTCGACAACGGGCAGCTCCCGTGGTCGGTCCACTCGTCGGAAGCGAAAGCACTGAATGCCATCTCGCTGGATTCGGCGCCCTTCTCCGATGACATCGTCCACGAGTCTGCGAAACACGCGCGGGAGCAGCGCAAGAAGTATGCCCCGTGGCTCGATTCCGACGACGCCGTGGTGGTGGCCAACGCCATGCTAATCATCATCGGCCGCGCCCTGAACATGCTCAAGAGCCAGATTGCCGCACAAGGCAAAGCCTTTGAAGAGACAGGCGGCTTCAGCGAACGACTCACCGCAAAACGCATCGAGAAGCGGGAAAAGCAGAAGACGGAAGCCTCGCCTGATTGCCCGCTATGCGGAAAGCCCATGCGCCAGCGCAAATCGGCGAAGGGCAATTTCTGGGGTTGCTCCGCCTTCCCGGATTGCAAAGGAACGAGGCCGATGTGATAAAGAAAAAGAAGCTCTTGTTGACCCTGTTGACCTTGTTGACTTGTTGACCCTGTTGACTTTGGGGTCAATCCTGTCGGCAGGGTCAATGGGATCTTGTCAGAGAGTGCGTAATATTTTGTGTAAAGTCCACTGTCGGGGTTGAGTCCTAGTGTT
>DAOTIQ010000047.1:0-14658 GCA_035448245.1 Thermovirgaceae bacterium
GGTTTTAGACGAGATCGGGGAGGTTGGCGATAGATGGGGTGAACTGGGTCTCGGTGAACCGGAACTGTGGCCATATGGCCACCATGGTAAAAACCTGTATCTTGTAAAAATGATAAAACAGAAGCCTTGTCCGGAAAGGTTCCCCAGGAACCCTGGCAAGGCCAACAAGAGCGTCTGGTGGAGGTGACCTGTGTGAAGACAATAGCTGTAGCAAACCAGAAGGGCGGGGTCGGCAAGACAACCTGCTGTGTCAATCTCGCCGCGGAACTCGGCAGGCAGGGAAAGAAGGTTCTTCTCCTTGATATCGATCCCCAGGGCAACAGTACCAGCGGCCTCGGTGTTGATGCCTCGAACATCAAAAAAAGCATGTACCATGTGATACTCGACGAAGTCCCGCCAACAAGCGCCATCATTCCTTCTCCATGGGAAGGAGTGTGGGTTCTCCCGGCAACGATCGACCTTGCGGGTTCCGAAGTAGAACTGGCTGGTGTCATGAGCCGGGAGACGCGCCTCGCCAGGCACATGAACTCCATGAAAGACTTTGATATCGGTTTTATCGATTGCCCTCCCTCTCTTGGGCTTCTTACCGTTAACGCTCTCGTTGCGGCCGACAGCCTTATGGTTCCCATCCAGTGCGAATATTACGCCCTTGAAGGGGTGGGGCAGCTGATGAGGACCGTCTCCCTCGTGCAGCGCTACCTCAACGAGGACCTTGCGCTGGACGGGGTCGTTCTTACCATGTTCGATTCCCGTACCAACCTTTCCAGAGAAGTCGCGGACGAGGTAAAGAACCAGTTCAAGGAGGCCCTCTTCGAGACGATCATACCCAGAAATATCCGCCTTTCCGAGGCACCCAGTTTCGGCAAGCCAGTCTGTTATTACGATCCTGGCAGTGCCGGTGCCGTTGCCTACAGAAACCTTGCCGGGGAGGTGTTGGACAGATGGCTCGCACAAGAGCGCTAGGAAAGGGACTCGGCGCCCTTATCCCCGGGGCCGGGACCAACTATGAAGAGAGTTCCCAGATAACCTCAGAGGTTCTGGAACTGGCCCTGGAAAACATCAAGCCATCCCCGAACCAGCCCAGAAAGGAATTCAGCAGGGAGGGCCTCGAAGCCCTTGCGGAATCCATCAGGGAGCACGGTGTCGTCCAGCCCGTTGTAGTCAGGAGGCTGAATGGCGGTTACGAGATAGTCGCGGGAGAGAGAAGATGGCGGGCCGCCGGAATGGCTGGGCTCGAGATGATCCCCGTCAGGGTTATAGAGGCCGACGAGCACAAGGTTATGGAGCTGTCTCTGGTCGAGAACCTGCAGAGGGAAGATCTTTCCCCCCTCGAGGCGGCTAAAGGGATCCAGGAACTCATCCACAGATTTTCTCTCACACAGGAACAGGCAGCAAAGAAACTTGGGTGGAGCCGTGTTGCTGTAACGAACAAGTTGAGACTTCTCCAACTCCCCGATGAGGTTCTGAAGATGCTTCATGCAGGGTCGCTTACCGAAGGACATGCCAGGGCACTTCTCTCGATAGAACTTGAAGAGGAACGGGTCCATTTCGCCCGACAGTGTGCGGAGAAGGGAATATCTGTCCGCGAGATGGAAGAGATGGTCCGAAAGACCACGAAAGATATTGGAACACCCCTAAAAAAATCCAAGCAGACGGTACTGATACCTGAACCGGTGCTGAGAGTTTCCGAGCGTTACGGGATTGAAGTCAAAATGACCGGGAAAGGTGACAAGGTCAGGGTCCTTCTCGCTGGCCTGAGTGAAAAAGAGGCCGAAAGGCTTTTCGAGATGATTGACAGAAGTGGGGAGCAATTATTTCCCGGGAAATAAAATTCTTTGGGAGGTGTCCCATGGGCAGGACGGGCGAAGATCTGGCGGCATTTTCCAGAGTTCTATCTTCGGCGCTTCTCCTCTGCGGATTCATTGTCTTTGGAGTTGCCGGAGGAAGGGCCCTTGTTTCAAGGGGTTATCCCGGGTGGACCCTTCCGGCCGCAATAGCCGCCGGAACACTTTTCGGAGCCTGGCAGGCCTGGAGTTTTCTGAAAACAGGAATCAAAAAGCGTGACAAGTGAGTCGTGAATCGTAAAGGCAAGGAATCAGGAGACTGGATACAGGAGGCAGGAAGGGCAAGGACGGGAAGGGCAAGGGCGTGAGACGTGAGACGTTAGACGAAAAAATCAAAGGACAAAAACAGATCCTTCGATCGCTACGCTCCTCAGGATGACAAGCATCAGGTCAAGGGCGTGAACGGTGAACGGTGAACGGGAAGGGCAAGGGCGTGAGACGTGAGGAGTGAGGCGTGAGGAGTGAGGGGTTTTTAAACCCACAAAAAGATCCAGGTTTTCTCTGTGTGGTTTCACCCTCTGTGTCCACTGTGGTGAGAGGAACCGTAAGTCGTGAATCGTGAATCGAAAGATCAAACACCAAAACCAGATTCTTCGTCCCGTTGGTCCTCAGAATGACAACAAGGTCAAGGGCGTAAACGGTGAACAGTAAATGACTTGACTTTGACCCTGGCATTCTGTACTTACCATTCACCATTTACCGTTGACCGTTTACCGGTTTTTGTCGTTGTTTCACGTGAAACATGCATCTTCCGGCCTGACAGGAGGGGATTTTTTTGGAGCAATTGTTCGCGCCGTGGAGAATGGCCTATATCGACAAGGCTGACAAACAGGAGGGGTGCATTTTCTGCGACTTTCCCAAAGAGAACAAGGATAGAGAAAGGTTGATCCTGGCGCGGGGTAAAAAGGTGTTCGTCATTCTCAACGCTTTCCCTTATAACCCCGGGCATCTCATGGTTGCCCCCTACAGACACGAAGGAGAGTATTCCCTTCTCACGGAAGATGAGTTTATTGAAATGCATCGTTTCGGGCAAAGGTGCATCGAGGTCCTGAGGAAAGGGATGAACCCCCAGGGATTCAACATGGGAATAAATCTGGGAAAGATAGCGGGGGCCGGTTTTGCGGGCCATGTCCATCTTCATGTTGTTCCCAGATGGAACGGGGACACCAACTTCATGCCGGTGACAGGCAAGACAAAGGTCCTCCCTGTATCCCTTGACGAGACCTGGGAAAGCCTCAGGAAGGTATGGGAGGAACATGTCGGAAAATGACCGTTATATAGAACCGGCAAGGGAGACGGAAGCCGAGTTAAAGGAAAAAAGGTCCCTTTTTATAGGGAGAGTTATACGAGCCTACGATGAAATCGGAGCCAAAGATGCGGTAAAAGAAGTGTCAAGGAAATTTCCTGATGCGACTCACAATTGCTGGGCCTACAGGGTGGGTTTCCCTCAGACCGTAGAATACTACTCCGATGCCGGGGAACCTTCCGGTACCGCCGGAAAACCTATACTAGGGGCGATCTTGCGTTCTGGCCTGGTCAACGTGGTTGTGGTTGTCACACGTTATTTTGGAGGGACCAAACTCGGTGTGCGGGGGCTTATAGATGCCTACGGCAAAAGTGCGTCTATGGCTCTAGAGGCGGCCGGGAAGAGGAACAGGGTCCAGTCGAGATTGGCTTTTCTGAGGTGCCCCTACGAGCATGCCCAAATGGTAACAAGGCAATTGGTGGACCTGGGAATACCCGAGGAAGAAATTTCCCACGACTGGGGGGAAATGGTTGGCTTGAGGGTGTCGGTCCCGGTATCCCTGGCAAAGGACGCCGAATCCCTTTTTGAGGGATACGGCGAAAGAGGATTAATCACCAACTGGAAATGGCAAAACCGACTGGAGGGATCTTTCGATGATGTTTCATGAAGACCACTCGTCCTTTTCCGAGAAACTCAGGCATCCTGTAAGCAGGAGCCTGCTCAGGGATCTGTCCGATGAAGAACTCAGGGCAATGGCGGCCCACGAACTTGTTCCCAACAACCAGGGCTCCTCTCTGTATGTTACAAGGATCAGGTCCCGGAGTGGTGCCTTTACGGAGGTTGTCTATGAGATCGACGAAGCCCTTGTGGCCCTTCTGGAGCAGGTCTGGGGATACCTTCGATGGCAGCAGTTGATCCGTGTTACTGCAAGGATAGGTTCGGCGGACCGTCAGCCCCTTTTCACAAACATGTATGTTACCCGGCGTTATGCCCGAATAGCCCAGATGTTCGCCATGAATTTTGCCGTTGAGTTCGATCAGGACTACGCCGACCTCGTAACGGTGGTTGTTCCAGAGTGGCATCAGAGAAAGGTCATTGTCATGCCCCGGCTCAGGACCACATACATTCTTGGAAGCGACTATTACGGAGAGGCCAAGATGGCGACCCTGCGTATGGCCATGCACCTTGCAAGGGAGACTATGAATGCTCTCGGGCTGCACGCGGGAAGCAAGGTGGTAAAAGTGAACACTCCGCGGGGCCTCGAAGAAAAGGGGGTGCTGGTCTTCGGCCTCTCGGGAACAGGAAAAACGACAATAACCACCACCGATCACCACCTTGTAGAACCCGAAGGAGTGGAGGTTCTCCAGGACGACATCAACATCCTTCTTCCAAACGGAAGTGCCCTCGGCTCCGAGGCGAACTTCTACATCAAGACGGACAACGTGACGAAGCAGCCTCCGCTGCTGAGCGCGGCGAGAGAGAGATGTGCCCTCATCGAAAACTGCTGGGTCGATGAAGATGGAGAGATAGATTTCAACAACCACGCCATAACCACTAACGGAAGGGCCGTGGTCCCCAGAGTCGCCATCTCGAACACTTCGTCCAGGATAGACCTGGAAAGGGTCGATTGTCTCCTGTTCAACATGCGGCGCTACGAACTACCCCCGATCGGACGTCTGGTCTCCCCGGAGCAGGCCGCGGCTTATTTCATGCTTGGAGAATCGACGATAACCAGCGCCGAGGATCCCTCCAGGGTCGGCCAGTCCAAGAGGGTTCCCGGATTCGATCCATTCATCATCGATAATCCCCAGTTGAACGGAAACAGGTTGCTGCGGATACTGAGAGACAATCCGGGTATCACGTGCTACGTGCTCAATACCGGCAGGATAGGGGGCAAGGACGGGGCCAATATGACCCCGGAGGTTACCTTCACCGCCATCAAAGGCGCGCTCAGGGAAAGCATAGAGTGGGGTTATGATGACATTCTCGGTTACGAGATCCCGAAGGCCCTGGATATTCCCGACGCAGAGAATTACGACCCATACAAGTGGTACTCCAGGGAGCAGTACGCGGAAATGATCGGTGCCCTCCGCAGGGAGCGCAAAGAGTACCTTGTCAAATTCAAGGGCCTTGCCCCTGAAGTGATCGATGGGGTTTAGGAGCCGTGAAGCGTAAGTAGAAAAGGCAAGGAAGCAGGAGACTGGATACAGGAGGCAGGAAGGGCAAGAGTAAGGGCGTAAACGGTGAACGGTGAACGGTGAACGGGAAGGGCAAGGCCAGATCCTTCGATCGCTACGCTCCTCAGGATGACAAGCATCAGGTCAAGGGCGTAAACGGTGAACGGTGAACGGTGAACGGAATGGGCGGAAAAGCAAGGAATCAGGAGACTGGATACAGGAGGCAGGAAAATCTTAGGTTCCGGGTTCTCACAAAGAAAGGTTTTCTCTGTGTGGTTTCACCCTCTGTGCTCTCCGCGGTGAGAAGGATTTGGGTCTTGCCCTTGCCCCTCACAAAGAAAGGTTTTCTCTGTGGTGAGAAGGTCTCAGGGTCAGATCCTTCGTCCCCTTGGTCCTCAGAATGACAAGCATAAGCAAGGAGACTGGCATCTGGAGGCAGGAGACTGGAAGGGCAAGATCGTGAGCCGGAGTGAAGTCTTTCCCGAAAGGCAACTCGCCTGAAAGCGTTCGTTTCTCCGCCTGCTGCGGGGCGATCGCACAGTGCCGGTAAAAACCCTACCGGCAGGTGTGCTTTTCCTGCCCCTCCGCGACGGCTGCGAAACTCACCGGCTCCTGAGCCTTCGGTAAAGCCTTCTCTCCGGCCCTTGCGCTTTTCCTTGCTATTGCCTGTCCTTCTGCCTTTTCCGTTGACCGTTCACGCATTTGATCTCGTCTGTCATCCTGAGCGCAGCGAAGGATCTGGGTTTGCCTTTGACTTTTTCGATTCACGATTTGCGATTCCCGATTCACGTGGCTAAACCTGTCTCCCGCCACATCCCCTTCCCTTTGTCTAGTAATTCGAACTCCACTGAGGTATAATCTCCTCCATGTTATGTCAACCATCCTTTTTGTAAGTTGACAATGGAGGGACAAAATTATGCGTTTTCCCGCAAAAACAATGACTCTAACCGCCCTTTTCGCTGTTCTGACCGCGGTAGGGGCATTTATACGCGTTCCCTTTCCGCCTGTTCCGATAACGCTTCAGACGCTTTTCGTCTTTCTGTCCGGGACCCTTCTGGGATCACGTATGGGGGCTCTTTCGCAAATACTCTATGTAGGAATGGGGCTTATCGGCCTTCCGGTCTTTACCGGTGGAGGAGGGCCGCAGTATATTCTTCACCCGACGTTTGGATACCTTCTGGGTTTTATCGCCGGGGCCTGGACTATAGGTTTTATCTCGGAAAGAGCCAGAAAAAACTCGTTCACGGTCTTCATGATCGCGTGCCTTTCAGGAACTGCTGTTATCTACTCCCTGGGTGCTGCGGGACTTTATATCAATCTGAATTATGTCGCGGGGAAAGCGACAACCCTGAGGCAGGTTCTGGAGTTCGGTGTAATCCCTTTTGTCGCCGGAGATATCCTCAAGATGCTGGGGACAGCTGTGCTGGCCTCGAGAGTCAAAGATCGGCTAACCCGTGTTTGAATAGCAGATTCCGAATAATGGTTTGACCTCCCGATGGAAATAGCCGGGCAAAGAGTTAAAATGGCCGGGAATCGGGCCGACGGTCTCGTCGCCCTCCGGGGGGCTCTTCAGGTGGATAGCAACTTGGGCACAGCCAGATCAAGGGTTTTCATCGCTATGGCCGTTCTTTACGCGGTATGGGGTTCTGTTTTCCTGGCCAACCGGTTTTCGCTTGAAAGCTTCCCGCCTTTCATGCTGAATGCCGTGAGATTTCTTTCCGCAGGCAGTTTCCTTTATTTTTTCCTTCGTTTAAAAGGAGAAAGGCCCATGAGTTTTCAGGGATGGCTGGAGTCCTTTCTGGTCGGGG
The DNA here is from genome assembly GCA_035448245.1 of Thermovirgaceae bacterium. Taxonomy (GTDB): domain Bacteria; phylum Synergistota; class Synergistia; order Synergistales; family Thermovirgaceae; genus DAOTIQ01. The sequence continues at coordinate 7,076 of DAOTIQ010000047.1, forward strand.
CACTTCTGTTTATCGGGGGAGCCGGGCTTCTCTGCGTTGGGCAGCAGTGGGTCGCATCGGGGCTTTCCGCTACGCTGATCGCGACGGTTCCGCTCTGGACGGTTCTTTTTGCTGGGATCTGGGGAAAACTGCCCACAAGGATGGAGTGGACCGGCCTTGCCCTCGGGATTTGCGGGGTCGCGCTCATGAACATGGAAAAGGGGATCAGTGGAGAACCCCTCGGGGCTCTTGCCTTGATCGGTGCCGCTGTAAGCTGGGGGCTGGGTTCGGTCCTGAATAACCGTTTCAGGGAGCTTGGCAGGCCCATAGCCTCGGCGACGGAGATGATAGCCGGGGGGGTCCTCCTCCTTGCGGTCTCATTGGCGCTGGGCGAAAAGGTTTCCCTGCCCCTGACGACGAAAGCAATAATGGGAATGATCCACCTCTCCGTTTTTGCCTCCATTATCGGTTTTTCCATTTACAGGTATCTGCTCAGGACGGTCCGCCCGGCACTGGCAACAAGTTATGCCCTGGCCAACCCTGTCACGGCAACCATCCTGGGAACCCTCTTTGCCGGAGAATCGATCTCCCTTGTCGCTCTCGCTTCAATGGGGGTAATACTGGCGGGAGTGACCCTGGTGTTCAGGGCTAGATCTATCTGAAAAGCCGTGGATCGAAAACCGGAAAAATGCGTAAACGGTGAACGGAAAGGGCGGAAGAGCAAGGGCGCGAGACGTGAGACGTAAGACGAAAAGGCGAGGCGGCAGGAAACAGGAGACAGGAGACAGGAGACAGGAAAATCTTAGGTTCCGGGTTCTCACAAAGAAAGGTTTCCTCTCTCTCGCCCTTCTCTGTGACCTCCGCGGTGAGAAGGATTTGGGTCCTGCCCTTGCCCCTCACAAAGAAAGGTTTTCTCTGTGTGGTTTCACCCTCTGTGCTCTCCGCGGTGAGAAGGATTTGGGTCCTGCTCTTGCCCCACACAAAGAAAGGTTTTCTCTGTGTGGTTTCACCCTCTGTGCTCTCCGCGGTGAGAAGGATTTGGGTCCTGCTCTTGCCCCTCACAAAGAAAGGTTTTCTCTGTGTGGTTTCACCCCCTGTGCTCTGTGGTGAGAAGGTCTCAGGGTCAGATCACTCATCCGCAAAAAACGCGACCTCAGGATGACAGACAGAACCAAGGAGGCAGGAGACTGGCGTCTGGTGACAGCAAGGCATGGGCAAAAGCGTAAACGGTCGACGGAAATTCAAAAAGGAGGGAAAGACATGAGCCTTGAAACGATAGCAGAATGCCTGACCGTAGGGAAAACAGCAGTTCTGACCGGGGCTGGAATGAGCACAGCCTCTGGCCTGCCTGACTTCCGGGGTAAGGATGGCCTCTGGAAGAACAGGGATCCAAGGCTCCTTGCCTCCATTTCTGCCATGGATAACAACAGGGATGAGTTTGTGGAATTCTACCGCCACAGGATAAGGATGCTTCAGGGCGTAGAGCCCAACGAAGGGCACAGGATCCTTGCGGGTTGGGAAAGAATGGGGTTGCTGGAAGGAATCATCACCCAGAATGTTGATGGCCTGCACCAGGCTGGCGGTTCGAAAAATGTCCACGAACTTCATGGCAGCCTGAAAGTAGTGAGATGTTCTTCCTGCAGGGCTCGACACGACAGCGAAGTCTTTCTTGAAAGGGCCGACTGCCCTGAATGCGGCGGAATGCTCCGCCCCGGGGTTGTTCTTTTCGGCGAAATGCTCCCCGTGGGTCCAATGGAGGCAGCTGGAGAATTGTCGGAAAAGGCCTCCTGTTTTCTTGTTCTTGGATCCTCTCTCGAGGTCTCTCCCGCAAACGGTTATCCAATGATAGCCAAAAGGTCCGGAGCGAAACTCTTCATAATAAACATGACGCCCACTCCTCTCGACCACCTGGCCGACGAAGTGATCCACAACGATATTGTCGACGCGTTAACAAATATTGATAAATACCTGAATCGTGAGTCGTGAGTCGTAAAGGCAAGGAATCAGGAGACTGGATACAGGAGGCAGGAAAAACAAAAAACCAATTCAGATTCTTCGCTGCGCTCAGAATGACAAGCCCTTGCCTTTCAGTTTCCCCTGTCTCCAGACGCCAGTCTCCTGCCTCCCTGGTCTTCCGCTTCACACTGTTCACCGTTGACCGTTTACGCCCTTGCCCTTGCCCTCGCCCCTACTCCAGCCATCTTTCCAGATTCTGCAGATAGGTCTTCCTCAGGTGCGCCGATACCGGGCCCGGTTTTCCCGTACCTATACGGTTATTCCCGATCCGGACAACAGGAAGTATCTCCTTGACGCTGCCCGTTATGAAAAATTCCGCGCATTCGGAGAGTTCCTTCACCAAAGGGCACCTTTCCAGAACCGTGAACCCTTCATCCCTGGCGATCTCTATGGCCATGTTCCTCATGGTTCCCCCGAGAACCCTGTCCAGAGGGGCCGTTATGATCTTTCCACCGGCGACCATGAAGGCGTTGCTGTGAGAGGATTCGGTTATATGGCCGTCGGGGCAGTAGAGTATCTCCAGCGCTTCCGGGTCATCGGTAAGGGGGAGGTAGCTGCCAAGGTAGTTAATGCTCTTGATGCTCGGCATCGGGCGTGAAGCGTCCACGGGATGCAGGGCCACACCCTCCGTGTAACTGCTTTGGGACGGCGCGTCAAGGGGCTCGAAAAAAACGAAGAAGCGGGGACTGGTAAAACCCTTTTCCCTGTCAAGGATGTCTCCCCCGGTAATAAAAGGTCGAGCCCTTCCGTTTTTGGAGTATTGCGCGGCGCCCTCCAGGATTATTTTCTTCATCTCCTCGATCGCAAGGGGCAGAGCTATTCTGCAGCCTCTTGCGGAATCGGCAAGGCGTTGCAGATGGGTTGTCATCGCCATCGGATGACCGTCATATATCCTTATCGTCTCGAATACGCCCACTCCGCGCTGGAAGGCAAGATCCGAAAGGGGCAGGGATGCCTTTTCAATTTCGGTGAACCTTCCATCGGCGTAACAAATAGTCATTGATTGTGCCTCCCGGGACTTTGTTTTTACGAACGGCCAACAGTATACTCCATTTGGGTGATCCTGAAGGTAAAACAGAGGTAAAACAAGTGTATAATTTTTCATGAAATAAACGCATATACGGATTTTGGGAGGGAAAGCGATGACGGCTGAGGTTCTTGCTATCAACCCGGGATCGACCAGCACGAAGATAGCCTGGTTCGCCGGTGAGGAGAGAATCTGGCAGGAGACGGTCAACCATGACCCGGGAGAGATATCCGCCTTTGAGAAAGTCGCAGATCAGTACGAGTTCAGGAAACAAACCATCGAGGACTCTGTGCTCAAGCATGGGAGCAGTCTCGATGATCTTGATGCCGTAGTAGGGAGAGGCGGAGTTCTCGACCCCATTCCGGGAGGTACCTACGGGGTGGACGAAGAACTTATCTCCGATCTCCGACGGGGCAAACCATGGGAACATGCTTCCAATCTCGGCGGCATTATTGCGGACGCAATAGCCCGGCCCCGGGATATCCCTTCCTACATTGTCGATCCTGTCGCGGTGGACGAACTCGACGACATTTCACGATTAACGGGGCTCCCGGAGTTCCCAAAGAGGTCTCTAGGCCACGCGCTCAATATCAAGGCGACAGTCCGCCGGGCCGCAAAGGAACTGGGCCGGTCGTGGGACGATCTGGATGTGATCGTAGCCCACCTTGGCGGAGGAATAACTGTCTGTCCCCACCGACATGGCAGGATGATAGACCTGAACAATGCCAACGAGTTCGGCCCATTTTCCCCCGAGCGGGCGGGAGGGCTGCCTGCAGGGGATCTGGCGAGGCTTTGCTACAGTGGTGATTACAACATGCTTGATCTCAGGAAACGCCTTGTCGGTAACGGTGGGCTGAAGGCTTATCTCGGGACCAGTGACATGCGTGAAGTCTCCTCCCTTGTCAAAGAGGGGGATCTGAAGGCCGGTCTCGTATACAGGGCAATGGCCCTCCAGATATCAAAGGAAATCGGGGCATGCTCCGTGGCCCTTTTCGGGAAAGTGGATGCCATCCTCCTGACGGGAGGTGTGGTCCACGACAGCAGTTTCGTCGAACTCATAATGTCCATGGTCCAATGGATAGCCCCGGTCCTGGTCTACCCGGGGGAGGACGAAATGGCAGCCCTTGCCCAGGGGGCGCTAAGAGTTCTCTCGGGTGAAGAAAAAGCCCTGGTATACAGGGATTGTGTATTAAGGAGGGTATAGGTAAATGTCTTTCAGAACTCTCGATTTTTTGCTTGAAAGAAGCATGACGGGCAAGACAATGGTCCTGGCGGTAGCCGCTCCTCACGGGGAGGATATCCTTGGGGCGGTGGCGGAGGCAAAGGAAAAGGGTGTAGTCTCGCCGATCCTCATAGGCGAGAGAAAGAAGATGGAGAAAATAGCCGAAGAGCATTCCATAGATCTTTCAACTTTCAACATAATTGAGGAACCCGATGACGGAAAGGCGGCCGAGCTTGCCGTCCGGACGGTTTCCTCGGGAAGGGCAGACCTTCTGATGAAGGGGAACGTAAAGACGGCCACCCTGCTCAAGGCCGTTCTGGACAAGGAGTGGGGTTTGCGCTCGGGGTCCTTGCTCTCCCACGTCTTCCTTTTCCAGGTCCCGAAGATCGACAGGGTAATTTGCATGACCGACGGAGGCATGTCCATGTACCCCGACCTCAAGGCAAAGCAGGGAATAATCGAGAACGCTGTCTCCTGCTATCACAAACTCGGCGTCGAGTGCCCCAAAGTGGCCGCCCTGGCAGCCGTGGAAGTGGTCAACACCGACATGCCGTGCACCATTGATGCCGCTGTCCTTGCCCAGATGAATCGCCGCGGCCAGATCAAGGGGTGTCTCGTGGACGGCCCTCTTGCCCTCGACAACGCGGTCAGCGAGGAGTCGGCCAGGCACAAGGGAATAGTCTCCGATGTTGCTGGACATGCGGACATCTTGCTGGTTCCCGATATCGAGGCAGGCAACCTGATAGGCAAGGTTATGCTTTATATGTCCGGTGGACGGGGAGCGGGAGTCATTGTCGGCGCCCGAAAGCCGATAGTGCTTACGAGCCGCTTCGATACGGCCGAAACCAAACTGCTGTCCATCGCTTTCGGCGCGGTATTGGCGAAGGGATAAATTCAAGGAAACAAGGAGGCAGGAGACAGGAAACAGGAAACAGGAAACAGGAAACAGGAAACAGGAAACAGGAGGCAGGAGACAGGAAACAGGAAACAGGAAAGCAAAACCAAGGGCGTCAACGGTCAACGGTCAACAGTGAACGGGAAGGGCAGAAGGGCCTGTCATTCTGAGGACCAGCGGGACGAAGCGGAATCCGCCAGCAGGCGGACGTTCCGCGCCCTTTGCCTACCGGCGGGAATCTGGGCCTGTGTTTTGACCTTCCGTCTCACTTCTTACGTCTAACTTCTTACGCTCTTGCCTTTGCACACCGTTCACCGTTCACGCACTTGACCCTGCTGTCATCCTGAGGAGCGCAGCGACCGAAGGATCTGTTGTTCTTTTAAGGTTTTCCTGCCTCCTGTATCCAGTTTCCTGATTCCTTGCCTTTACGATTCACGACTCACGACTCACGATTCACGGTTTTGTATCACCCTGTTTTCAGAGTAAAATATACGTTATACATATTTGTTGGGAGGGTTTTGTTGATGAAAAGGATCACCTCGCTTGTTGAACTGCTCGCTTATTCCAAGGAGATAGGACCCAAGAAGATCGCTGTCGCCCTGGCCGAAGATGCCGAGGTCATGGAAGCGGTCGAGAACGCGCGCAAGGAAGGGGTCGCCAACGCTTTCCTGGTAGGCGATGCCGACAAGTTGAAGAAGGTCACAGATCAGATGGGCATCGACCTTGCCAATTACGAGGTCGTGGATGTAAAGGAAGGACAGGCGGCGATAGGAGTGGAGGCCGTGAAGCTGGTTTCCTCCGGCAAGGCAGACATCCTCATGAAAGGAATGATCTCCACTGCCAACTTCCTCAGGGGCGTTCTTAACAAGGAAGTCGGCCTGAGGAGTGGTGGAACCCTTTCTCATGTCTACATCCACCAGGTGGAGGGTTTCGACAGACTCTTTTTCATCTGCGATCCGGCATTCAACATTTCTCCCGATATTCATACCCAGGTCAACATCATCAACAACACTGTCGGCCTGGCTCATGCTTTCGGGATCGATGTCCCCAAGATCGCGGCACTGGCCGCCGTTGAGGTTGTCAACCACGATATGCCCTGCACTGTAGATGCCGCCACTCTGACCCAGATGAATCGCCGGGGTCAGATCAAGGGTTGCCTCATCGACGGTCCTCTGGCCCTCGACAACGCCATCAGCGAAGAGTCAGCCAAGCACAAGGGAATTGTCTCCGATGTAGCGGGGAAGGCGGATATTCTTCATGTACCGGATATCGAAGCCGGAAACATGCTTGCCAAGGCGATAGTCTATTTCAGCAACAACAAGACGGCCGGACTTGTCCTCGGAGCAAAGGCCCCGGTAGTGCTTACAAGCAGGGCCGATTCGCCTGAGACAAAACTTCTCTCGATAGCGTCGGCGGTAGTCCTTTCGGCCTACGGAAAAAAGAAGTAACCGGTTTTTGAGGGCAGGAGGGTTCCCGATGGAATCGCTTTTCATACTTGCGATAAACCCAGGCTCAACAAGCACGAAGGTCGCTCTTTTCAAGGGGACCGAGGAGATCTGGTCGGATACCCAGAGATACGACGCAGCCCGAATACGGGAGTTTCCCAACATCCCGGCCCAGGAGTCGTTCCGCCTGGAGGAGATACGAAAGGCCCTGGGCAGGATGAAGACCGATGTGGGTGCTCTTGACGCGGTGGTAGGCAGAGGCGGTCTGCTTCGCCCGATCCCCGGGGGAACCTACGCCGTTAATGTTGCCATGCTCGAGGACCTTAGGTCGTGCAGGTTTGGCTCTCACGCGAGCAACCTCGGCGGCCCTCTTGCCCGAAACCTGGCCGATGAGGCTGGGGGGAAACCGGCGTTCATAGTGGATCCCGTTGTTGTGGACGAACTGATGGACGAAGCCCGTCTTTCGGGCATTCCCGAGATCGAAAGAAGATCCATCTTCCATGCGCTCAATCAGAAAGCCGTAGCGAGGCGTGCCGCAGCGGAGATCGGAAAGCCTTACGAAGAAGTAAACCTTGTCGTTGCCCACATGGGTGGAGGCATTTCCGTCGGGGCCCACAAAAAGGGAATGGTCATAGACGTCAATAACGCTCTTGACGGGGACGGCCCCTTTGCCCCCGAAAGGGCAGGATCTCTGCCGGCTGGCGAACTCGTTAAATATGCCTTCTCGGGGAACGTGGAGCTTGGAGAAATAATCAGAAAAATGGTTGGCGGCGGGGGCCTTGTCGCACACCTGGGCACCAACGATCTCAGGGAAGTGGAAAGACGCATCGGTGAAGGAGACGAACAGGCAGATCTTGTTTTCAGGGCTATGGCGTACCAGGTGGCCAGAGAGATCGGAGCAAGGTCCGCTGTCCTGTCAGGAGAAGTGGACGCTGTGGTTCTTACGGGAGGACTCGCTTTCAGCGAGAAGTTCGTAGAGGCGGTCAGGGAGAGAGTCTC
>DAOTIQ010000048.1:0-13537 GCA_035448245.1 Thermovirgaceae bacterium
AAACAGTAAACGGAAGATGCAGAATTTATTATTTGGTTTTACCGTTCACCATTTACCGTTTACGCTTTTTCAGTTTCTCTAGCTATTCTCTAATGCTTTTTCCCTTGCCCCAATCCACTCCGGGGCGGTCATGACGGCCACGATAATCAGCGATACGGGAATGCTCACGAAGAAAGGGTGGACACTCCCTATTATTCCCGGCGCAGCCATGTGCAGTATTCCCTTCGAGGTCGGGGCGTATGCCGCGGCGTACCAGACCATCGCGCTGACCAGTCCGCCCAGGGACGAAGCCCATACCGCCGCCTTGCTTATTCTGTCGCCTATCGCAAGAAGTGCGAGGTATGGAGCAAGGATGGCGGCCGCGATTATCGTCCAGCTCGTTGTGCAGATTATTGCTATGATCTGAAGATTCCTGGTCGCGAAAACTCCGCTCGCGATGGCGCAGAGCGCCACCAGTATCTGCCACTCACGACCCTTGAGTTCCCGGTCAAGGACATCGTGCCCGAAACCGGCCGCGACAATATGCATCAATGCTGAGGCTGTCGAAAGAGACGCCGAGATAATGGCCAGAGCAAAAAGCTGTGCCCCTGCCTCAGGTAGAAGTCTGTTAACCAGAAGAGGTATGATCCCGTCCACGGCGCCGGCATCGGACCCGAGTATTAGCCTTGAAAATGCTCCGGAAAAATAGGTCCCGCCGACCACCACGGCTATTGCCAGCATCGCGAAGGGGGCCACCCGGCGTGCTTCCTTCGCGCTCTTGAGAGCGAAATGGCGTTGCACGAGCTGAGGCTGTGCCCAGACGCCGACGGATGTGACCATGACCAGCGAGAGAATGAAGAGCCCCCCCTGACCGGAGCTAAGAGAGGCGAAGCCGTTGTTGGCCTGTGCCGTCGGAGCGAGCGCGGCCAGGGCACTTATGCCCTCAAAAGGACCTCCGATAGCCCTTAAGGTGGCTGCCAGAAGAGCTACCGCACCAAGGACCATGATCCCACCCTGCAGTGCCTCCGTGAAAAGAACCCCCCTTAAACCCCCCCAGGAGACGCTGACCGCAACCAGGCCAACAAGTGCCCATAGCGCGACGGTCTGGGAGACGGGGAGAGCGCCAGCCATCATTATTGCGGCCCCCTTGAATACGGCAGAGGCGTATACGACAAGAAGAATACTTGAAAGAAGCCCTAGATATACCTTGATTCCCGGTGACCCTGTAGCATTGGAAAGCATCTTTGCTGGTGTCTTCGCGCGGAGCTTTCTCTGCCAAAGCCTTGTGGGCCACGCCAGGAAGCGATAGACGAACCAGGTGCCCAGCCACATGTTCCCCGCGGCGATCAGAACCATCTGCAGCCCCCACTGGTAGCAGAGTCCGGCAAAGCCTACGAGAGCAACGGCCGAAACGTAGGTGGCGACGTAAGCAAGTGCCTGGACCAGAACGGAGACCTTACCGGGAAGCAGTACGTCCCTTCCTTTTGAAAGTCTTGCCACAAGAATCAACACAAGAGCGTAGGCGGACCAGATAAGTATTGTTGTCATGACCGCTCACCGTTTTTTGCGATCTTCCATACAGACCAGATCGCTCCCCATATCAGTAGCCCTGTTGCTGCTGAAACCCAGATGTCCATCTGACTCATCTCTCACTCACCTCCGCAAGATAAAAAAAGGGCCGCCGATCCGAAGATCGGCGGCCCTGGTTCTGCTTTAAAAACTGCTGTTCTCCTGTTAAAGCAACGGCCGACGTACCCCGGATCCAAATGATTGGGGGAGATAGTAATAGCCGTAATAATAGTTGCCGGCAAACGTCGCTGTTGCTTTTGTTCCAGGAACTGTCATGCAAGCCTCCAAGTGTTCTTTAATAATTTCAGAGAGCCTATCAGTAATTTTATGAAGTGTCAAGTATCTCCGGATTGTTGGCTTAACCTGTTACGCCTCGAACTCGAATCCTTTTTCGAATATCTTCAGGCAAGAGGCCACGACCCTCTCATCGAAGATCTTTCCTGAACCTTCCCGGACCGTATCAAGGGCCTTGTCCAGGGAGTAGGCCGCTCTGAAGGGCCTGTGAGAGCGCATCGCCTCCACAACGTCCGCGACCGACAGTATCCTTGTTTCTTCCAGTATTTCATCCCCAACCAGTCCGTTGGGATAACCCGATCCGTCCAGTCGCTCGTGATGCTGCCCCACGATCCTGGAGACAGGCCAGGGGAAAGACACCTCCTGGAGGGTCTCCGCCCCTACCTCGGCGTGACGCTTCACGATCTCGTATTCAAGATTCGAGAGGGAAGTCGGCTTGTTGAGTATCTCCCCGGGAATGTAGAGTTTGCCGATATCGTGAATCATCCCCGCTACCCATATCCCCTTGACCCTCTCATCGGAGAATCCCATTTCTTCGGCGATCGCTTTCGCGAGACGGGCAACTCCCTCCTGGTGGTCGGCGGTGTAGACGTCGCGAATCCTCATCGTGCCGGCAAGAAGCCGGACCGTATCGTCGAGAGTTTTTTCCAGTTTTTCCGTGCTTTGCCTGAGAGAATCCTCCATTAGTACACGGTCGGTGATGTCCCGCCCCACGGACTGGTATTCGACAATGTTGCCGGAACTGTCGAACAGGGCCGTATCGATCCATTGTTGCCATCTCGTCTCCCCGGAAGGAAGGATGGTCACCTCCTCCGTTTTCTCCACGGGATTTTCTTTGGAGAGGCCCTGCAGGTGTTTTATTGTTTTTCCCCTGTCGGTTTCCGGAATGTGCGAAAGAAAGGATCTTCCCAGGGCCTTGTCAGCCGTCAGGCCGTAATAACGGCAATAGGCCTCGTTGGCGAAGGTGATATTCCAGTCAGGAGTGAACCTGACGATGATATCTCTCTGCTGTTCTATGATGGCGCGGTAGCGTTCCTCGCTTCGGCGAAGGGCCTCCTCGGCGTTCTTGCGGTCGGATATATCACGGTACATTCCGTAGATGGCAACTGTTTTTCCGTCCTTGAGTATGGGAACGCCGAAAGCCGTTACGTGGAACCTGGTTCCGTCCTTTTTCTGACGGATCGTTTCGAAGGAGAACTGGCTACCACTTACCGCATCGACCGTGCGCCTTGAGGCCTCGGTTCTTATGTCCTTGTCCCGGGCCACAAGGTAGTCCAGATCCTGACCCAGAACTTCTTCCAGGTTGTAGCCGAACATCTCGCAGAACGCACGGTTGGCCTTCTGGACAGTCCCGTCAGGTCCCTGGATCACGACCCCCTCGGGAGAGTTTTCGAAAAGTTTCTCGAAAAAAATGTTATATTCTGGAGTATCCTGATTATTCACTATAGGAGCCCCTCCTTTGCGGTGGGGTTATTACTGGAATTTAGTATATCATGGGTCGGCTTTGTGTTTTTCTCAAGGCCCGGGAGGTGTTCCATGCGTATCGCCGTTCTTATTAAACAGGTTCCCGATACCGACGAGGTTAAGATAGACGAGACCAGCGGGACCCTTGTAAGGGAAGGTACAGGAACCATAATTAATCCCCTGGACCTTCACGCCCTGGAGTCGGCTTTTTTGCTCAAGCGCTTTAATGGAGCGTCTGTCTCGGTCTTTTCCATGGGGCCCATGCAGGCCGAAACGGCCTTGAGAGAATCTTTGGCTCTGGGGGCGGATGATGCTTTTTTACTAAGTGATCCGGCCTTTGCCGGGTCAGATACCTGGGCAACCGCAAGGGTCCTTGCTTCTGCGCTTATCTCTTTTGGCCCCTATGACCTTGTTCTGGCTGGTGAAAAGGCGACCGACGGAGAGACGGGGCAGGTTGGCCCCGAAGTGGCAGTTATGTTGGGCGTTCCTTTCTCAACCTGTGTGAGTTCTTTCAATATATCCGGAGGTTTTGCGAACCTCGTTCGAACCGTCGAGGAGGGTACCGAGTCTCAGAGGATCCCCCTTCCGTGCCTGCTGACGGTACTCCGGGATATCAATGAACCTTCCATGCCGACCCTGGCGGGGAAAATGCGTGCCCGACGCAGCGATATCAGCAAGGTCGATGCCGCGACAATAAACATTGAACACTCATCCGTCGGCCTGACCGGCTCGCCTACCAGGGTAGTGAAGGTGTTCCGCCCCAGGGTCACCCGTGGAGCGGAGCATTTTGACGCAGATAATATTGACAAGGGTGTAGAACGTTTTATTGAGATTCTCAAAGAGCGTTCGCTGCTGTGAGGTGATGCAATGAAAACCGGAGATGTTATGGTTGTCGGCGAAGTCAGGTCGGGGGTCGTCCAGCCCGTAACGATGGAATTAATCTCAAGGGCAAGGATCCTCGCGGATTTACAGGGGTCGGATGTGGTCGTTCTTCTCATGTCCGATGAGCTGGAGTCTGGCCCGGGCGAGTGCGCTGCCTTTGGTGCCGACAGGATATTACTGGCCCTGGCTCCGGAGTTCGGCCTCTTCAACCAGGATATCCAGTACCGAACCGTTGTCCACGCGGTAATGGAGACAAAACCGGCGGTGGTTCTGGCACCCGCTACGACCTCCGGCAGGACTATTATGCCGGCGGCCGCGGCTGCGCTGGGAACAGGACTGACCGCCGATTGCACAGGTCTTGATATTGATTTCGATACCATGGACCTTATCCAGACACGTCCCGCGATCGGGGGCAATGTCATGGCCTCAATACGCACCCCGAACCATCGTCCTCAGATGGCCACCGTCAGGCCCAGGACTTTCTCTCCCGGCGAGCCTGACAGAACCAGGGAAGCAAAGCTGCTGAGACTAGATATCCCGCAGGAGATACTTGATAGTCCTGTCGAGGCCCTGGGTGCGGAACCGGCAGAAGGTGACGAATCCAACATTCAGGACATGGACGTAATAGTTTCCGGCGGCAAGGGTGTTGCGAGGGCGGGGTCTTTCGACCTTCTTCGCGAACTTGCTTCCCTCCTTGGCGGAGGTGTGGGCGCAAGCCGGGCCGCCGTAGACAACAGGTGGATAGGCTACCCCCATCAGGTGGGTCTCTCGGGAAAGGCCGTATCCCCAAGGGTCTATATTGCCGCGGGAATATCCGGCTCCGTTCAGCATCTTGCGGGCATTCAGACAGCGGATTTTATTGTTGCCGTAAACAGGGACCCCGACGCACCCATATTTCGAGTTGCGGATCTGTCAATATGCGGGGATCTTTTCGACGTCATCCCAAGGATGATCGATGCTGTCAGATCCCGGATAGAGAAGAGGAAATCATGATGGGATCTCGCTCCTATTCCCCTGTCGATGAAGAAGTAATAAAAGAACTGGAGCAGATCTTCGGACCCGGCAATGTCTCTTTCGAGCCCGGGAAGATCAGGGCCTACTCCAGGGACGAGGTTGGCGAACAGTTCTGGGACCGGGACTACCTGGCAGAGGCCGTTGTTTTTCCGGAAACCACGGAACAGGTCTCCTCGCTCATGAAACTGGCATCGAAAAGATTTATCCCCGTAACGCCAAGAGGCGCGGGTACGGGACTCTCGGGAGGGGCTGTGCCGGCTTTTGGAGGGATCGTTGTCTCCTTCGAAAAAATGAACCGCATACTGGAATGCGACCCAATCAACCTCACCGCTACCGTCGAGCCGGGGGTCATCACTGCAGATATCAGCAGGGCCGCTTCTTCTCATGGTCTTCAGTACGCCGGAGATCCCTGCAGCGGGGACGCTTCTTTCATAGGAGGGAACGTGGCGGAGAATGCAGGAGGCAACAAGGTTATCAAGTACGGCTCGACAGGGGCCAACATTCTTGGTCTCGAGGTGGTGCTCCCATCGGGTGAAGTGACCTGGTTCGGGGGCAAGAGACGCAAGGATGTTACGGGCCTCGATTTTGTACACCTTGTGGCAGGTTCCGAGGGGACCCTCTGCCTGGTGACGAAGATCATCGTGAAACTGGTTCCTCTCCCCGAATGCATAGTCGACCTCCTCGTCCCTTTCAGGACAATGGAGGAGGCCATATCCTTTGTACCAAGGATCCTTACCGAGGGAAGGATCACACCTGCCTCGGTGGAGTGTATGAACAGAAATTCCCTTGAGATAGTCTCTAGATACACTGGTACGGCGCTGCCCTTCCAGGAAGCTGGTGCCCACCTGATAATCCAGCTGGAGGGGAATGACCCGGAATACCTGGCCGACGAATACGAGCGATTGGGGCAGATCTGCCTTTCTTCGGGAGCACAGGAGGTCTTTGTAGCCGACAACCGCAACGCCAGGGACCGCCTGTGGAAAGCCCGTAAAAGCATAGCCGAAGCGGTAATGGCTTTTTCTACAAGGTATGCCAAGGAAGATGTCGTTGTTCCGACCAGCGAGGTTCCCGAACTGATGAGAGAGGTCGACAGGATAGGCAGGAAATATGGCCTTGACGGAGTAAATTACGGTCATGTGGGGGATGGCAACATTCACGTGAATTTTCTGATGGAAGAGGATAGGCCGGACTGGAAAGAGGTCATCGAATCGGCCCGCATGGAATTATATGATGCTACGGTGCGCCTGGGAGGAACCCTCTCGGGGGAACACGGGATAGGGATGAAGCGCCGCAAATATATGCGGACATTCCTGGACGGGGCGCACATCGACCTGATCAGGAATGTCAAAAAAGCCTTTGACCCTCTGGAGATAATGAACCCTGGAAAGATCATTGAATAGGGACAAGTCCCCCGAACCCTTGTGTCACATGCTCTCCATATGATATGATAATGGCATAAAATTCAGAAACAAATAACAGTTTTATTCTGGAGGAATAAGACATGAAAAGGGAAAACGTGATAATTTCCAACCTGGCATGCACTTCCGATCTTTGCAGCATGGTGGAGTTTGACGCTCAGCCCCTAAGGGACATGATGGATGACCTCGAGTCAGGCTGGGTGGAATCCAGGGCCCAGGTTCCCCACTGCGATAAGGAATGTGGCGGCTGCGGTCGCTGACATAGCCTCTTGCGTTAATAAAAAAGATCCAGCCCAGAAGGGCTGGATCTTTTTTTGGAAACTCAGACGAATCAAAACGCGAATATTCCCAGGCAGATCACAAGAAAACCGAACAGGTAGAGGACCCCTGCCATCCCAAGGGTAAATACTCTCCCCTTGTCCATGAGTGCTGACAAAAAACTTCTTGTCCTTGAGTACTGGAACGTCAGAAGATAGAACTTCGGGATCGCCAGGGTTATGAAAACGGTCATGATCCAGGAATACGGTATTTTTGTTGTCAGTTCCACATACCATGTCAAGAGAACAAGTATTATCGCGGCGGCCCCGGTAACCCAGATCCATACGGGCTGTTTCTCGGGGTACATAATATCGCGGAAAAGCTCGACCCAGCGTTCCCCTCTCAAAACCAGAAAAGGAGCCAGCGTCAACATTACTGTTCCAAAGATCAGCGCAAGAAACTGAAAGTACAGCATTTCCTCTCACCCTCCCCCTGGATTGTCGCCTGTTTCAATCCGGTGCTACGGTTCCCTCAGGTTTCAATGGCACGCAGGTGCCCTCGGCGGGATCGACCTTGAACCAGTATCCTATGGGGTCTCCAACCTTGAATCCGTCCTCGTTAAGTCTTCTGGCGGTATAGCTCACAATAAACACATTTTTTTCATCTGTCTCCTCGATACCCCAGCCCATCAGTTTGAACTTTCCGCCCTCATGCACCTTCGAGATAAATTCATCGGTCTTTTCCTTTGGAAGATGCTGGCTCTGAACAAGACCTATGGCCTCTGCCTTTGCGCTTACCCTGTCCAGGTAGAAATGCCACGAGACTATAAAGGCAAATGCGAAAGCCGCAAGAAACAAAATCATCTTTTTCCCAAATGCGCTGTCCTTTTTTCTTGCCATGGGATCCCTCACCTTCCCCACAACTATTATGCCATAACGTTTCCTGCTTGAAACCCGTCGAATTGCATCATTGTCCGGATTCGCTCTCCCTGTTAGGCTAAAATATGAAAACAGGGGGTCGATGCAGATATGATTTCAAAAAAGATAGGGTCCATGGCAATGATCGCTCTTTCAGTGGCCGCTCTGGTCGGTCTCTGGAGCATTGGGATCGCCACCAACGCAATGGCGGCTCCTTCCTGGCTGCAGGTGGGACAGCCGGTTCCAGACCAGTTCACTTTCAGCGGGGAGATCCCCTCGATCGAAGAGGTCAGGGATGCTTTCGTCCGTGTCTGGGGCAACGACCCCGAAAAGTGGCCGGAAGAGTTCCGCCGCATACACGAGATCCAGGTGGCTTTCAACAAAAGGGCAATGTCGAGCAGCAAGTTCAAGGAGCAATTCGGCAGGGATGCCCTTGAGAAGATTAAAGTCCAGAGGGAGGACCCTGTCGGATACTGGGTGCGCTCCCTCTATGACGGCTGGGGTTTCGAGGAGTGGTTCAACAGCGAACACCTGACCGTCCAGAGAGTCCCGAGAGCTTTGCTTGTCCGTTTTCTGGAAGAGCTGTTCCCCCTTATGTGGCGGGACATCCGCAGTTCGGTCCATGTCCTGGAGTTCATGCTCGGCCTCCCGGACTCAAAATTCATTCCCTACAACAATTACGACTCCCAGGTGAATGATCTGCGCAAGCGCGACGTTCTGGAATACAACCAGTCGATAGAGAAAACTGCGGAGAGGTATATAAGGAATAACGATTACCTTATGCTTCTTCTGATGCCGGACAGGATGGACACCAACTGGGTCGGCGACGCCGGGTTCGAGGCATCACTGGTAAGCAGGGCGAGGAAACTCTCGGCCAGGGTCCAGGAAGCGGTAAAGAACATGGGAGACCGTTTCAGGGATGCTTTTTACGAGGCGGTTCCGAGGATGACCTATTCCTGGAACGAGGAACCCTGGTCAGAGAACCACGTCGTGATAGGAGGGGCCCCGTCCAGGGTCTCGGCCAACGTGGATCTTCTTGGCAAGAGCACCCGCATAGAACACCCCTACCTTGGAGACAAAAAGACGATAAAGGAACAGAAAGTCGCAAGTGGTGGAGCCATGAAACTCCAGTGGGGCACTGCTCCAGTTCATTCGTCGGAGTTTGACAGGGGAGCCGTTGTGGAAAAAATTTCCCCAAGGTACCTTATCGTCAGGAAACAATACGGTGAATCCAGCGAGTTTGTTCTCTCCCTTTACCTGGATCATATTTCCGGTTTTGGTCACGAAGTCGCCTTCACGCCCGCTGAAGGGCCCTCGTTCCCGGATGAGATCGGGAAAGAAATGATGGAAGCTGTCACCGCGGCCTTTTTTGAGGCTGCCGAGATCCTCTACGGGGAATCGTCAGGAAGGACGACACTTGCCACAAAGGATACGAAAAGTGTTTCCCCACCCAGGGCCGAACCTGGAGAGCAGAGCAGGATAAAAAAGATTGTCATTGATCCTCCGAAAAGCATGGAGATAATTGCCAGCGGAAAAAACAATGAAGGAACCCATTTCAATGTCGAGGTCTGGGATGAGAGGGAGAGGATCCCGCAGGTGGAAGTCTCGGTCAAAAAACCTGTCATAGGTACACTTTCTTCCAGGAACGCTACCGGTGGGGACGAAAAACGGCTTATCGTCAAAACCGGACCTCTCGGTTATGCCGAGATTACGTACACTCCTCCGTCGATCCCGGAGATGAAGTTGCTCGGCATAATACAGAAGGATATCAGGATTGTGGCGGAAGACCCCAGAAGCGGTGTTACATCTTCCATGTCACTGAGGGTTTCCAGGCCGAAAGACATAGACATATCGCTGGAGCACTCTGTTTTGCCCGCTGACCCTGCTTTCACGAATGCTGTGGATTTCCGTTTTGATGGATGGGAACAAGGCGGGGACCCGGAAGAGAAATACAGGGTCAGGATCAGGGCCCTCAGCGGGAAAGGGGTCCTTTCTCCGGGTGGTGATCCGTCAGGGGGCAGGAGCTCCCTCGTCCTGGAGCTGAAAGCCGACCAGCAGCACAGGCTTTTTTACAGGTGGATGGGTGAAGGCACCAAAGGAGGTCCCGTGCCGGAGACCCTGGTTTTTGAGGTGCCCGAGCTCGAGATTAAGGGCTTTGTCAACTTCTCGGTTGGATTTGCTCCGGGGCTTTACTCCTCCAGGCAGAGTTATTCCGAGGTTGAACAACCGGGGCTTTTTGTTCCGCTCCAGGTCTACGTCCAGGATGAATATCATCCCGATCTTGACATGTCTGAGTTTTTCCGGGCTTTCGAACTTACCCCGGTTCTTGATATAAGCCAGATCGGTTTTGAGCCTGTTGCCACGGAGGGCTCCAAAAGCAGGGAGATCCTCGAAGACATTCTCAAACATGTCAAAGGAGCGAAACTTCCAAAAGACGTGCTTTCGCTGAAACCTGAGTCCTGGTCACTCATGAGGGGCAGTGGTTCCCGCTGGTTCATAGTGGGAGAGACAGTCGGGGAAGGCGTTTCACAGGGAAAGGCTTTTCCCGGAATAATCCCGTGGGAGTACGGAGACTATACGTTCAGGATCAGCATGAACCTGGAGGGTCCTTCGGGGGAAGCTATAGAGCCCCTGAGACAGACCATGACGAGGATACTTCATGTTCGACCCTTCGAATCCGGTGTTTCCGAGGGACAGGCCGAGATGATCCTGCCGATGATACTGTCCTTTTCTGCCATGTTTCCAGGGGAGGACGCACAGATTTTCGCGGCCCGTGGAAGAAACCTCCTTCAGAGAGGTGAATTCGAGACAGCGGCGGTAGTGTTGGGAGAAAACTTTTCGCAACGGCTTTCATGGCAGCCCTTTCCTGACCAGCCAGCATCTTTGGAAAAAGAAAGGTTAAGACAACTTGTCTCCCAGGCCCACGGTGTTACCGGTGCTGCTGTTCCGGAGGAAACTGTAGGGGACTCTCTTTCTCTGGCGAAGCAGAACTTCCTTTGCACCGTTGCGGGGGTCTACGCCGAGAACTTCCTGTCCTGGGGCTATGACCTCTCGTTGCTGATAGATTCACCCCAGATCGGAACCGACAGGCCCGAACTGAGGCTTCTTGAAATGATCAAGGGGTTCCTCGAAGGATACGGTGAGTACGGCATCGTGGCGATCACGAGAAAGAACATCGAGAGCTTTTCCGTTTATACAGAAACAGGAGAAAGACTCAGGGAGTTTGGCGGGCAGGTGTTCGGGGGAGGAAGCCAGTACGAAAGGATCTTTTGCGGCGAACACTCTATAGTGGTTCCCTTCAGGCTCGGCGAAAATCTGGTTGTGACCTTCAAGGGTACCGGAGAGCCCGTTGAGGCGATCAAAATCCTGCCCAACGGGATCAACGTCCAGCGTTACGGCAGCCGCCCGGGAAGCGAGACCATAAACGTCTATGGTGATGTCGTGAGGCCTTAGAGCGCGAAAAGGAGGGGTGCGGAATTGGGTGAAAAAATCCTGAAAGTGGTCAACCGGGACAGGTGCACTGGCTGTTTCAGCTGTATGTATGCCTGCTCAAGGCACGTGAAGGGTGTCGGGGGAACAGGCAAGTCGGCCATGAGGGTCCGCGCCTACTCCGGCACCGAGGGGGCTTTCTCGATCCGGGTCTGTATGAGGTGTATTCATCCCGACTGTGCGGCAGCATGTCCGACAGGGGCGCTTATCCCCGCTCCCGGCGGGGGAGTGCGCCTCGACAGAGAAAAATGCGTCTCCTGCGGGGCCTGTGTAAGGGCCTGCACCATAGCGGCCCTTCAGTGGGACGAAGAGGAGCGCGTCCCGATCCCCTGCATATTCTGCGGCCAGTGCGTGGCCTATTGCCCCAACGGGGTCATAGCACTGGTTGAGCGCACATCCGGGGGGGAATAGACATGCTTCAGGGCAGGATACTTCACGTCGATCTTACCTATGGCAAGACACACATAGAAGAAGAGCCGGAACTCTTCGCGAAGCATCTCGGGGGGACAGCCGTGGCGACGGAACTACTGGACCGCTTCGGCCGCACAGATCTGGACCCACTCGATCCCCGTGCCCCGGTCATACTTGCCATTGGTCCCTTCAGTGCCCTGTACCCCGTGGCGACAAAGACCGTTTCGGTCTTTCGGTCGCCCCTCACGGGAGAACTGGGAGAATCTCATGCGGGAGGAAGGCTGGCGGCCGCTTTAAGGGAAACAGGGGTCGATGCCGTGGTTATCAGAGGTGCTTCAAAGGATCCAGTCTTTCTGCATGTCGACGGGCATGAGATCAGTCTCCGCTCGGCGAGAACCTTCTGGGGGCAGTCGTCTCCGGCGACGGACAGGTTGCTGAGGGAGGCACTGGAAAAGAAGGGGAGGAAGCTCTCTTTGGTAAGGATCGGTCCGGCCGGGGAGAGGCTCTCACCCATGGCGTGCGCTACCGTCGACAACTCCAGGCATTTTGGCCGCCTGGGGCTGGGGGCTGTTCTGGGTTCAAAAAAACTCAAAGCCATTGCCGTCAGCGGAAAGGGATCCGTAGCGGTAGAGAACCCCAAATCCTACCGTGATATCTATCACGATATCTACGAAAAAGTAGTTCGCTCCGATGAGATGAAAAAGTACCACGATCTTGGTACGCCGGCGAACGTCCTGACCCTGAATGCTATCAATGGACTGCCCACAAGAAACTTCTCCCAGGGTTTTTTCGAGAACGCACAAAAAATATCCGGCGAGGCCTTCCTGGAAGAGGTCAACGTCCAGCACATGGCGTGCGCGCACTGCCCCTGCGGCTGCATCCAGGTGGCCGAGCTCAGGGAGCAATTCGCGCCCTCTCATTACAGCACCGTGAGGGTCTCCTACGACTACGAACTGATCTTCGCGGTAGGGACTCAGTTGAGCATATCCACGCCGAGGGAGATACTCAGACTCATTGTTTTTATCGAAAAGCAGGGTTGGGACTGCATGAGCATGGGCAACACCCTCGCATGGGCGACGGAGGCCTTCCTCTCTGGTGTGATAGATGAAAATAATACGGCAGGACTAAGCCTGTCCTTTGGCGATACGTCCACATACCTGGAGGTCATGAGGCGCGTAAGCGAGGGGCAGGGGGAGTTCTTCCGGGATCTCGAAAAAGGCACGGCCTTCTGTTCGTCCAAATACGGCGGCGGAGACTTTGCCATGCACTACGGAGGGCTGGAACCGGCGGGCTATCTCACCGGAGAGAACGCCGTAATGACATGGATAGCCGGGGTAAGACACTCGCACCTCGACGACAATGGCTATGGTATCGACCAGAAGCTGATCCTCGGGGAGATATCCATGGAGGACCAGGTGAAGATGCAGGTGCGGGAGGCCCAGTGGAGAATGGTGCTCAACTCCCTGGTTATCTGTCTCTTTGCCCGGGGAGTATACGATGCCTCAACAATATCAAAAGGTCTGGAGGCTCTGGGGCTGGACTGGAGCCCTGAAAAACTTCTTGATCTTGGAGCAAGGGCACTGAAGGCCAAGTATGCCTGGAAGAAAAAGTGCGGCTTCAGCCCCGAAAGAATTACCATCCCGGAAAAAATGCTTCGTGTCAGGACCAGCAACGGCCTCATCGACAGGGAGAGAATGAAAAAACGGCTGGAACTTTTCCTGCGCTATGCTGGACTGCCTTGTCCCTGTTTGTCATCGGAGAAAAGGGCAACGACGTGATGACCCTGTTACCAGTACCTCTGGCCCCGGTGCTCCAGCCAGCCGGGGGTATGTTTCCCCGATG
>DAOTIQ010000049.1:0-13427 GCA_035448245.1 Thermovirgaceae bacterium
CATCGCCAGATTTACCGGGGGCATCACCGGATTTTCCCGGAGCATCGCCAGATTTCCCTGGAGCGGAGTCTTCTTCACCCGGCTCAGCCTGCCCCGTTGACTGGCCCTTTCCCTGGGACTCTTTTTCTTTTTCTCTTTCACGTCTGGGCCCTTCGATCTTTTCCTCGATGGCCATATCCATGTCGGATACGCTGACCGATGACCCTGCTCCCTGCATGGATTCCCGCCCTATGGAGTCACGGGTCTCCACGGCTCCTGAAAGGACCGCCACAGAAGCTATGCCATCGGCCACCATCACGCCGAACTCGGTTCCCCTGACCGATGCAACCAGCGTAGGAGTCTTGACATCAAGTTCGGTCCCGGGAGTCACCTTGAACCAGTTCATGCCATCTGGAACCTCGTACTGGTTCAATCCTTCCGGAGTCACACCATCATAACCGAGGGAAGATCCGCCGGTAACCCGGACACGTATGGTACCATCCTTTTCCTCCAGCACGACAAGACCCTTTCCTTCAACCACGATCACGTCACCGGCCTGGAGCATATCTCCCTGGACCAGTGGCCTGGAAGCCCCCGTAACGGTATTGCTTATCTCCGCCGCTCCAAAGACCATCTGAACCTCGGGCCCCCCGGAGGCAAAAACCGGCGAGCAGATCAAAGCAATAACGGAAAGTTCAAGGAGACAACTTAAAGATAACCTTGAAATCCTCCTCATGGCCATCAATTCCCTTCCCTTGAGGTAACTTTGTACGCTTGGTTGAAATCACTATTATTATATCAGACTGCCTCTTCGGCAACTACCTCGAGAAGGGCCTCGACCACCGCTTCGTCAAACTCTTTTCCGGCGAGGGCCTTCATGTGGGCACAGGCTTCCTTCACTGTCCAGGACTTCCTGTATGGCCTGTCGCTGAGCAGGGCATCAAAAACATCCGCCGCCGAGACTATCCGCGAGGCCATATCTATCTCCCCGCCCGAAAGGCCCTGCGGATAACCCGACCCGTCAAGCCTCTCGTGATGGTTTCTTACGGCTCTCAGCGCGGCTTCGGGAAGAGATACGGTTTCCAGTATCCTGCCCCCTATTGATGGATGCTCCCTCACAACCCTGTACTCTTCATCGGAGAGGGGACCCTCCTTGCCGAGGATGCTGTCCGGGATACCGATCTTCCCGACATCGTGTATCACAGATCCAAGGTAGACGGCATCCACCAGACCATCGTCCAGACCAAGTTTTTTTGCCACACTGGATGACAGTTCCGCCACCCTTTCGGAGTGTCCCGCCGTCGCCGGATCTTTGGCATCGAGTGCCGCGATCATGGCCTTTATGGTATCTAACAGAAGGCGCCTGTTTCGCTCACTCTCCTCGAGCATTCCGTAAAACCACGACGAGGACATTATCCATACAGCCACGCTTTTGACCTGCTCCTCCGGGATATCACTATCCCAGCCTACGAGAGTGTAAGACGGATTTCCGGTTCCGGAGTCTCGCATAGTCTGGACAAGCATCCTGTTGACCGGTTTCTGCCTTGCGCTTCTTGAGACAAGTATTTCTCCCGGTTTCATCTTGCTGCCGCTTTCAACCCCCGTCGCCGCAACGGCTTCGGCAGGAGTCATTGATGGCGCCAGCAGTTTCATGCCAAGGTCGCGTTCGACAGATGGCCAGATCTTCCCCAGGTATTCTCCGAAATCGGCCCCCGAATCCATCCCCGTCAGCATAAGCCTGTAGATTGATCCAATTGAAAGAGTTTTTATCTCCCAGTCCCTGTGGAGGATCCTGAAGCGCACGTATAACAGGGCAGAGAATGAAATAGCAAGGGAGATAACGGGAGTTATCAGTGATATCCACCATCCATGGTAAACAAAGATCAGGCGGGTAGAGACCAGCATAAAGAAGAGCAACAGCGCCGCCAGGATCATTCCCTTCCTCGGACGAAAATGCCATGCCGCAAGAGATCCGGCAAGGGAGAGGATAAAAGCGGCGAAGCCGTCCAGAAGAGGGTCGGCCCTGACCGGCACGCCTCCCTGAAGAAGGGTGTTAAGGGCCTCCGCATGGAACCTGACACCCGGGATGGCCTCTATTCCTTCCGGCAATGGAACCATGAGAAAATCTTCAATTCCCGCTGCCGTGGCACCTACGAGCACGATCTTGTCCCTGAAGACATCCGCCGGGACACGCCCCTCCAGCACATCGACAAATTCGTATTCGGGAAATGGCTCCCCGCGAAATCTCACCCAGAGCCTTCCTGAAGGATCAACAGGGACAGAAGAGACCCCCGTATGAAGAACGAGGTTGCCTCTTCTGGAACTTTCGAGTTTCGGCCTCTCTCCAAGCACAAGGGGGAGCGCGGCAACCGAGAGGGAGGGGACATAGGATGATCCGCTCTTTCTGAAAGGGATGTAGTAACGGAACAGGCCGTCGATATCCGGCGATACGTTCGTGAAACCTATGTTCCCGGAAGCCGAGAGGAGCGAAACGCATGGAAAGACGGCTATATCCTTACCGGAGCTGTCTGACACGAAATGCATCGCAAGGACTGTGTTGCCCGTCATGCGGATAACCTCTGCCAGGACGGAATCCTCGACGGGGTCACTTTCTTCGGGAAAAAGGATGTCGAGCAGCACCACCCTGGCATCACCGATACGGCCAAGAAGCCGGGCATGTACCCCTCTGCTCCAGGGCCATCTCCCGAGACTGTCCAGGCTCCTCTCCCCCGCCGCGATTATTACGATATTGCTCCCGGGGCACAATCCCGAAATGGAAGACATGTTCCTGTCGAAAACCTGCCTCTCCACCCTTTCAACCGGAGTCGGGCGCAAAAACCCGATGGCACCGAAAAAAAGAGCGGGGACAAGTATCAAAATCGCGAAACGGGTTTTTTTGAACCGCAAACGCATCCCCTCAGATCAAAGGTCGAATTTGAATTCATTAAGTATATCCCTTTAAGTGCGTTTATAATATAATCCGCGAAGGCGGTGATAGTTAGTGGCCATGATCAAACTTGAAGGTTCTAAGGGGTGCTTTGTCTGCGACAGAACAGGCACCAACGCCCGCTCGCTGGGAGTCACCCTCTACTGGGATGAGGATTCAAAAAGGACCGTTATCCCTTTCACTCCCAAGACCGACTGGTGCGGCTATGAAGGAATAGTCCACGGGGGTATAATAACAGCTCTTTGCGACGACGTTATGGCATGGTCAGCAAGGCAGGCATCCGGAGAGTGGTCGGTAACGGCAAATATCTCCGTTCGTTTTCTGCGGCCGGTAAAATCGGGGGAAAGTTACACTGCATCGGGAAGCGCCTCGGCAGTAGAGGGGCGGAAAATCCGCACCGAGGCAAGGATCACAAATGAAGCTGGCAAGATCTGCGCAGACGCCAAGGCGGTGTTTGTGGCAGTAAAAAACAAGGCGTAAACAGTAAATAGTGAACAGTAAACGGTAATGGCAAGGAACAAGATCAGGATATTTTTTGAAGAAGTTTACCGTTCACCGTTTACCATTCACGGTTTACGAATATCAGGGAGGTAACAATAATGGAAGCATCAACGATCAGGATCAGGCACTACGCACCTGAAGGAGCTGCGTGCAAACCTGTGCAGGAGACTTTCGATACCATCAAGTCTCTTGTGGAGCAGCTTGGACCAAAGCTGGAAAAAATGG
This sequence comes from Thermovirgaceae bacterium, assembly GCA_035448245.1. Lineage (GTDB taxonomy): Bacteria > Synergistota > Synergistia > Synergistales > Thermovirgaceae > DAOTIQ01. The sequence continues at coordinate 3,653 of DAOTIQ010000049.1, forward strand.
GTTTCCCTGTAACGCTCGAATCAGTTTCGTCCGGAAACGACACCGGAAAGCACAACATGGTCACCATGGAATGCATGGGGGTCGAATTCCCGGAAACTCCGCTCGATGAGATTCTCGGCTTTGAGGCCTCAGTGAAACCCTGCGAATCTGCAGCCGGAGAATGCCGCGTTATCGTTGTCGGGGATGAGTCCTACCAGGCAGTTCCCGCCGGCCTTATCGCAGACGGCCTGCTGAGGGTAGCGCTTTCATCCACAGGGGGCTGCGGAAGCGGCTGCGGAACCTGCGGCGGCGGCTGAGGCATCTAATTTACGGCTGCAGTCTGCAGCCAACTCAAAATCCAGATCCACGGAGGCTCTTTCATGACAGAACCCTGGATCACCACCAAGGGCGGTGACAAGGGAACCACCAGTCTGGGCGATGGATCTCGTGTGCCAAAAGACCACCCGAGGGTGAATCTTTACGGAACCATTGATGAATGCCAGGCAGCGATAGGCCTCGCCAGGGCTTCCTGCTGCTACGAGGATATCCGCCAGGTTCTTTTCGAGATAGAGGAGACCATGGGCTCGGTCATGGGATTCCTGGCACTATTTCCGGGTATCCCCGAACCAGATCCGGCACAACTGGATACCATTGTGGAAAAGGTCCGCGGAATCATAGGGGAAACCTTCCGGTTCGTACGCCCCGGGGATTCGGTTCCCGGTGCGGCCCTGCACATGGCTCGAACAATAGCCCGTCGTGGCGAAAGGCTGGCAGTGGCCATGTACAGAAACGGGGAGATAGACGAAACTCCCTACGCCTGGATCAACCGTCTCTCCGACGCGATCTACGCCCTTTCCCTCTGGACCGACAAGGCAAACCGCGAATGTGAAAACAAAAACTAACTGGTGCTGGCTTTTTGAAAAATGTCGAGTGTATAATGGACAGAGTATACGCTCGACATTTTTTCGGGAGGCGGTCTCATGTTGAATGATCCACTATCTCCGGCGCGCAATGTCGACCTCCGGCAGATCGTCTATGAGAAGATCAAGGAAGCCATAGTTGAGGGTCTCATTCGCCCGGGAGAAAGGCTTTCGGAGGTAGACCTCGCGGACAAACTGGCAGTCTCCAGGACCCCCGTCCGGGAGGCCATCAGGCAACTGGCCCAGACTGGTCTGGTAACCCTGGAACCACGCCGGGGGGCTTTTGTGTCACTTCCCACGGTCAAGGACGCGTCAGACCTTTACGACCTCAGGACCCATCTGGAAATAATCGCGGTGCGCCTGGTCACAAAGAACCAGCCTGTCGACGAACTCGAAAGGTGGAGACCCGTCTTTTCGGCCATGACGGATCTGACCGACACCAACCACTACCTGGCCGAGGACAGAAAGTTTCACGCCACCCTGTACGAGACCGCCGGGAACCGCTACCTTACAATGATGCTCCACAACATAGCGGACCTCATAAACCTTTGCAGGCATTATTCGGTGGAGGGGATCCCCCTGAGCACCTTCGCCCACGAGCATATCTCCATTATCGATGCCATCGAGACGGGCGACCCCGACATGGCGGAAGAAGAACTTCGCGCCCACCTCGAAAGATCCAGGGGCGGACTTCTCAACTACCTGAGAGAACACCCGGAACTGACAGCGACCGGTGAAGGTTAAGTCCGGGACATGAACGATACCCAGTGGCTGGGTTATACCCTGGCTTTTTTGGCCGCTGTTTCCTGGGCAGTGGCTCCCGTACTCTACCGGCGAGGGGTGGATCATGTTTCCTATGCGGGTCTGGGAGCCATAAGATGTTCGGGATACCTCGTCAGTGCGGCCCTTTTCCTGCTCTTCACCATGGGACCCGGGGCATTCGCCATCCCTGACGCAAAGACTTTGGGGTTTATCTTTTTGTGCTCCACCATCTGGCTTGTCCTGGGCGACTTCTTCTATTTTTCGGCTCTCCACAAACTGGGGGTCTCTATATGCGTCCCCATAACCTCGGCCTACCCCCTGCTGGTGGTCCCGGCCTCGTGGATATTCCTCGGAGAGAGGGTCAACCCCGCCGTTTTCGGCGCTGCAGTCCTTATCGTCGGAGGGCTTGTTCTCCTTTCACCGAAAGAAAAAAGCGAGGAAGGAAGACGCCAGATAAGGAGCGGGCTTCTGGTGGCGTTCCTTGCGATGTCCTGCTGGACCTTTGGCATCCTCAGCAACAAAATACTTATGGGAATGATCCCTGTTCCGCAGCTGGAGTGGTGGCGCGCCATAAGTGTTACCGTCGGATCCTGGATCATGTACATGGCCGTAGACAGGGCAAGGGGACTGGGGAATATCTCCTTCAGGGCCTTTGTAGAAATGGGGGTCGCCGGGGCGCTTGGCCTGACCATCGGCAATCTTCTCTTCACCTACAGTCTCTCTTATACACCCGTGGACATAGTGGCGTGTATCGCCTCAGTCAGACCTTTTCTGGCCGCGATCTTCGCGACTTTCGTCCTCAGGGAGAGGCTCACGTTCCGAATAGCCGGCGGCATCGTGCTGGTCGTAGGGGGGGTCATGGCGATCACCCTTTGAGGCCAGCCGCCTTGCCATCTTCGCTTCCTCGCCCAGATCCTGAGGATAGTAAAACCGCCTTTTTCTCTCCATATACTCCTGCTTTACCCAGTGCCCGGGGCTGTCATGGGGGTATCTGTACCCCTCGCCTCCGGGCCTGAGGTGCCCGGGAACCTCCTGAATATCACCTTTTTCGATGGCCGACAGGGCGCTGTTCACTGCCAGGTAGGCACTGTTGCTTTTCGGTGCCGCGGCAAGATAGATCACCGCTTCCGATAATATGATCCTGGCCTCGGGAAGCCCCACCATGTCCGCGGCCCACGAAGCGGATGCAGCTATGCTTATCGCCCGCGGGTCGGCGAGCCCTACATCCTCGGCCGCGAATATCATCAACCGTCTTGAAATGAAACGGATATCTTCTCCCCCTGCCACGAGCCTGGCAAGCCAGTATACCGCCGCGTCCGGGTCGGAACCACGCATGCTCTTGATCAGTGCGGAAATGATCCTGTGGTGATCATCCTGGTCGCGGTCGTATCGCTGCAGGGCTCTGGGCGCCGCCTTTCGGACCGTTTCGGGGTCGATCACGGATCCTCCGCCCGCCGCGACCGCCAGGGCCGCCAGTTCCAGCCGGGTCAGGACCTGTCTTGCATCGCCCCCGGAACCAAGGGCCAGCTCACTCAATGTTTCGGGAGAGGCGGTCAATTCCAGGTCTCCGAGACCTCTTTCCCTGTCGGCTATCGCCCTTTTCATCAGCAGCACCAGGTCGTCAACGGATAGAGGCCGGAGTTCGTAGATCACGAGGCGCGACAGAAGGGTCTTGTTTATCTCGAACCAGGGGTTCTCCGTGGTAGTCCCCATAAGAACAAGTTCGCCCTTCTCCACCGAGGGAAGAAGGGCATTCTGCTGTTGCCTGTTGAAGTGATAGATCTCGTCCACGAAAGCGACCGGCGTCCTGCCGCTCATTTTTCTGAGTCTTGCGGATTCGGATACAAGGTCACGGAGAGCTGCTATGTTGGCCGATACCGCGTTGATCTCCAGGAATTCCCTGCCCGTGACGGATGCCATCAGCCGCGCCATCGATGTCTTTCCCACTCCCGGCGGGCCGTAGAGGATGCAGTTTGGCACACGGCCCGAAGCGAGAGTCCTGGCAAGGGGCGCATCCTCCGCCAGCAGGTGTCCCTGTCCGGCTATTTCCGAAAGATCCGAAGGGCGCATCCGGTCGGCAAGGGGAGTTTCCCACTTGCTCGGCGGAACTCCCTGCCCGGTATGTGGATCATCCCAAAGGGTCCTTTCATCGTTCATTTCAGCCATGATCTGATCGCTCTTTCCACAAGCGAAGGATCCTCCGGCAGGGATCGGGGATAGTCGCTCCACGAGACAGAGACCTGCGGGTATCTCTCCCGAAGGGTTCGAGACATACACTCCGCCATGGGAGAGTCAACCGCCGAGATGGGAAGGAACGGAGCCTCCTCCCACTGCTCCAGGGAGATACGGGAATGGCCCGATATCCCGAACCTGCCGATCCCGAGGCGGGCAGCCTCCATGGCCACCAGGAACACTTCGGGAGATTCTTCCGGAACGGAGACCTCTATCCCCCAGGCCTTATCCAGCCATGTCCTGCCCTTTTCCCCGACCAGTTCACGGTACTCCCTCGTAACAAGGGGTTCCGGATCTCTCAGAGAAGATACCATATCCTCCAGCCTGCCGAAGGATATGTCGGCCCATCTCTCCCAGCCAGGCTCGGTCCGCTCGACCAGGACCGCTCTCATCCCCGCCCTGATCGCGCCGTAGAGATCGTAGATGAAATCCCCTATCATCACACAGTTGCCAGGGTCCACTTTTATCGAACCGGCAGCGGCCCAGAGCGCTCGGGGGTCGGGTTTGAGAGGTCCCTCGTCCCTGGAGAGGACCGTGCCGGGGAGTTCGATACCGCATCTGTCCGCGGCCTCGAATATCGAGTCCCTGCAATTCCTCGAGACCACCGCCCAGGGGATACCGGAAGAAACCAGCCACTCCAGGAGTTCATGAGAGCCCCTGACGGGTGTTGCCTTTCGGGCTCCTTCCATCTCCAGGTCGTAGAGATCGCGTTCCAGGGCCTCCCGCTCAGAAGCTTTGAGACGTCCCGCGGCCTCCACCAGGGGCAGCCTCTCGCCGTTGAAGTACCGGGCCCTTATAGGCGAAAAATCCAGTTGCGTATCCGCAAGAACCCCGTCCCAGTCCAGAATGAAACCTTTGGAGAGAGCCGGGTGCCAGAATGGGGGAGAAATATTCAAAAATCCACCTCCGAATAAAGAAAAAGCGGGGCATGGCAAGACCCGAAGCCGCCATTCCCCGCTTTATAAAATGCGCCCCCGCGAGTGCCGTGACACGAAGGCCTTGACCCGATCCTAAAAAGTGGAAGCCTCACCCGCCTCAACTCCGGCAGCGCCTTGACGCCGCCATCGCCGGCAGGTAGAACAGCCTCCCATAACCGGGTGTTGGCTCAAGGCACTTCAATATGTTCACGAACACCGCAGGGCCTGTTCTCTTTTGTCGTCTACGAAGTCATTATAGCACAATGGGGCAAGACTATTCTCTAACCCTTACTGGACATGGCATCGGCAGACCACGAAAGGCCGAGTTTTGCCAGCAGATCCTCGGGCCCCATGCATGATTCGTCCATTACGGCTGATTTGATCTCGACCTCCAGGGGAACCGCCGGAAAAGGCGAAAGGCCGGGCGCGTTGGAGGCAAGCCTTCCGGAAACGATATTGGCCCCTTCGGCAGGCGTGTGAGGAAGAAGCAGGAGAAGAGTGTCATCCCCGATCCTGCCCCCAATGTCAACGTTCCGCAGACTTTTCAGGGCATGCCTCGAGACTCTCTGAACCGTCTCGTCGACGGCCTCTATGCCGCCCCTGGAACGAATAACGTTCATGTTGGCTATCTTCATCATTATGAGGGTCAGCGGATACCGATAACGCCTGGAGCGGTTCATCTCCTGTTTCATTATCCGGTACATCATGTTCTGGGCGTAAAGGCCTGTGACGGGATCTCTCGTGTACAGTTTCGTGATGCCTGAAACGGCGCGGTTCCTCTCGGCCAGGGAAAGGAATATTGGCCACAGAGACTCCAGAACATCCCTGTTGATCCTGGCAAAGCACCCCGATTCCCGGGAAAGACAAAGAAGCACCGCGGGGCTTGACCCTGTCAGAAGAACACCGGCAAACAGTGACCCGAAGCCAGCCTCGGACATGAGCATTTCCCACTCCCCGGCATCTTCTGCCCAGGGTATCCACCAGAGAGAACCATCCTGTATGGGCAGCCCGCCGAACTGGTGGCCAAATGGCCCGCCCCGTGCCTCGGACAGCCTGCGGGAGAAGGTCACAGCGTTGCGGAAGGACTCCTGCCTGAACTCTGCAGGGTTGGCCTCGTCACCAGAGAGGACCCAGTTCTCCCGCGCCCCATCCCATACGAAAAGACCAGCCCAGTCGACGCCAAGGTGCTCCACAAGTTCCGACAGCAACTGGGGGATCATACCCTTTGCGTCATAGAGGTTTATCAGGAAGAGTATCCTCTCCTTCATGGTCATCAGCCTCGTATGAACCTCGTGGGGCGTCATGTCATCGAAGAAGGCGACGAATTTGTCTCCTCCGTCGCCCCAGCAGAAGAGTTCCAGTTCACACTCTCCCTTTACAACCTGCCATCTCCTGCGCGACCAGCCCTTGCCCCTGGCCGCCTCGTCCAGGGGTGACATATCCTTCGGATCGCTTATGCTGGAGAAAAGGGTTTCGGCGCTCTCAGGCAAGTCCATAATGGAGTCGTGGAGAAAACTTCTCAGGTTGTCGTTGACCTCTTCGACGATCAGGTCATCTTCCAGGACCCTGCCAGCCATGAGGGGCATCGGAATAAACGAAAGGATCTCACCGCATATCCCCTGGAGGTCATTAGATCTCATCCACTCGCAAACCTTCGACATGAAAGGCTTCCCCCTCGCCGGAACAGGTTAACCACAACACTATGATAAACTGAAAGGCAGAACTTTTGCAAAATATTGCCCGAAAGGGGCCCGCGACTTGAAAATCCCTGTTGAAAGCATAACCGCAAAAGGAACTTTCGGGGACGGGGAAGTGCCCGTCCATATTTTCCGGCCCCGAGCCCAGAACCCGGGGTCCCCGCTCGTGGTGCTCCTCCACGGTGTCCATGGCTGCGCAGGGCCCGAGCCGGGGAACAAATACGGCGAACTCGCCAGGATGCTTTCCTCAGCTGGCATTACCTGCGCCGTAACCGAAACCAGCCGGACGAGACGCGACAGGGAGACCTTTGGGACAGACCGGGAAGGGTGGGCGCGGGCCGCATTCACCGGCAAGACCTTCCTTGAGGACCACGCCGATGCCATAGCCGGGACGGAAGCCGCCGCGGCCGCTGTCGGCACCAATAATATCTGGGTCTTCGGCTTCTCCCTTGGAGGGATACACACGGTTCTGGCCAGCGGAGAAAAGGGCGGTTTCTCCTTTAAACCCTCGGGGATAGCGCTGGGGGGGGTCGGATCCATCATCAACCCCGAAGCATCTTCCTCGCTCTCTTTGCCCATACTCGAAACCGTGCCTCCGGAAAAAACCCTGATTGAGGCGGCAGCGAGGCTCCGGACAGGTAAGGTCGTATCATTTTACGGATCCCTTGACGCCACGTTCCCGGAAGATTCCTGCAGGCGGCTGGTTGAAGCGGTTCCCCTGCCTTGCGAAAGAAAGAGGTTCATCGTTATGGAGGGCGTCGATCACGCCTTCCGCAGCATAAGGGGCATCCCTTCGATCAAACCTCTCGAAATGATATCCAGGGTTATGGCGCTTTCGGTCTTCTAACTCCAGGGCCAGCTTAAGGTCATCCCGAGGAACCGGAAAAACCATGGTCCTGAAAGCATTGAAAGAAGACCCCCCAGGGCAAGAAAAGGTCCAAGGGGTATGGCATCCTTTCTTTTCACCAGTTTCAGCACAAGCAGGGAAACAGCCACAACACCGCCCGTCATGAAACCAAGGTAGAGGCCCCAGGCGGTCAGTTTCCACCCAAGGGCAGCCCCCGTCCCGGCCATGAGGCTTGCGTCACCCCATCCCATCCCACCGCGGCTCAGGATGATTATCGCCGCTATTACCGCAAAACCCAGAACGGCCCCCAGCAGGCCATCGATCAGGCCATTAAGGCCGCCTCCGACCCTCATCAGTAGCCCTGCCGCCCCGAGACCCCAGGCAAAGAGGTCGTAGACATATCCGCTGTAAAGATCTGTGAGGGCATTCAGAAAAAGACCACAAGCTACTACCGAGGCAAAGGCAGCCGTCGGGGAAAATCCCCATCTCCAGGCGATAAGGGCCCCCGTGACCGCCCCGGCAGCCTCAACTCCAAAATATCTCAGCGGGATTTTTGCCCCACATGACCGGCATTTTCCCGAAAGGAAGACCCAGGAAAGCAGAGGGACCAGTTCCCCGGGAGAAAGTTCCTTGCCGCAGGAGTCGCATGTGGACCGCTCGCCGCCCCACCACGGACGATCCTCCACTGTGCGCGAGGCCACGACGTTCAGGAACGATCCCATGCTGGCCCCTAGCAGGGCCGAAAAAGAAATAAATATCACAGTAACAGCAAAAGACATCTTCAACACCATCCGCGACAGGAGTCCGTAAAAAAGGCCCCGGCAAAAAAGCCGGGACCCTGGAAAAACATCTAAAACTAGAGTATCAGTTTGCCGCCACCCCTGGGGTTCTTGCCGCTCATCTTGTCGAGCTGCTGCAGCACAGCCGGAGAAGCCACGTCTATCTTCGGCTTGCCGGCCTGCTTTTTCGAGGCTTCCTCGACCTTTTTCTCGTATTCCTCCATGGCCTTTTTGATCGCTTCCACGTCTCCCTTTATCCACTGAAGGATCCCCTGGGAAATCGCCTCGATAACGTCGTCGGCCGGCATCTCCTGGATTACGCCAAGATCCTTGAGGATACGGTGCTCCTCGCGAATGGAATCCTCGATATCCTCATCGGATATGAGCCCCTTCTTGTACATGGCGCGCCCCAGAATATTGAACTTTGTCTTCAGGTTCTCCTCGTTGAAGGAGAGGCTGTCTACTCTTGCCACAAGCATGGACAGGATCTCGTCCAGGCTTATCTGCATCGGCATCTGCATATCAGGATATGCCCCCTTATATTGAGATCGGGAACAATTGTAACACGACCACCCTGAGGGTGGCTTATAATCATTTAGGCGAAACTTTTCTAAAAATCAGGGAGGAACGGGCGTATGCGGATCAGGAAAAAGATTGTTCATGCAACGGTTGCCGTCAGGAGAGAGATCCCCACATTCGCGCTAATGACCTTCGGCGCGACCATAGTGGCCTTCGGGATTATGTCTCTGACAATCCCGTACCGTTTCCCCGACTCGGGAGTATCCGGGATAGCGGTGCTCTCGAGTTATCTTTTTGGCATTTCCCCGGCCTGGATAGTGGGTATCGCGAACCTTGTCCTCCTTGCGTGGGGCCTGAAGGAACTATCTCCCCGTTTTATCGGGTGGACGGTATACGCCGTCATGCTCCTGACCCTCCTTCTGAAACTGTTCGAGGGGATACCCTACCCACACCTCGACGAGAGGCTTCTCGTGGCGATCCTTGCGGGCGTAGTGAAGGGGCTGGGAGGGGGGCTTGTCCTCCGGTCGGGAAGTTCTCTCGGGGGAACGGACATCATCGTTGTGGTCCTGCGAAAGAGATACGGCGTGGAGGTGGGAAAGTTCACCTTCTACATAAACCTCGCGATACTGGGAATATCCGTCTTCATAGTCGGCCTCGAGGGAGCCATCTACGGCCTGGTCAGCATATTCGCCAACGGCCTGGTAACGGACAACGTGCTGAGGTCCTTCGACCGGAGACGGCAGGTAATCGTTATAAGCAACACTCCTCGAGAAATTGCGGCTTTCATAACTGGAGAAATGCACCGCGGAGTGACCATACTTCACGGGGAGGGGGGCTATACACACGAGGAACGCCCGGCGCTTTTATGCGTCCTGACCCCGCGTCAGACCATGGACCTGAAGAACTACCTGTCCGTCCACGACCCGAAAGCCTTCATGATCGTCTCCGACGCTTCGGAGGTCATGGGAAGGGGATTCAAGAACTGGACGGAACTGTAGGAACAAGGCGTCAGGCGACTGGAGACAGGAGACAGGAAAGCAAAATTAAAGGCGTAAACGGTCAACGGTCAACGGTGAACGGAAAAGGCAGAAGGTCCTGTCATTCTGAGGACCAACGGGACGAA
>DAOTIQ010000050.1:0-13267 GCA_035448245.1 Thermovirgaceae bacterium
TATTCAGCCACTTGCGCCTTGATATAAACTATTTGGGCAACAGCCCGTGTAGGTTCTGACACCTACGTGGGTTCAGTGGAACGCCCCTCTCCCGCCTCCTCCTCCGTCTTTCCGTCCCGGATACGGTAGATCCTGCGGAAGGTGGGAATTATCTTCTCGTCGTGGGTGACCACAATAATGGCCGCCTCGTACTGCTTCGCCATGGAATTCAGTATGCGAATCACTGCCATTGCCCGTTCGCTGTCCAGAGGAGCAGTTGGTTCATCAGCCAGGATGACAGGCGGCTGGTTCGCCAGGGCCCGGGCAATGGATACACGCTGCTGCTCTCCCCCTGACAGCTCCGAGGGCATGGCCCTGGCCCGATGGGCTACATCGAGGGCATCCAGGAGTTCTCTTGCCCGGTCCCGTGCTTCGCCGTTCGGTTTTCCCGCCAGCATGGGGAGCAGGGCCACGTTGTCGGTTGCGTCCAGAAAAGGAATAAGATAGGGGGCCTGAAAGACGAACCCGATCTTGTCCCTGCGCAGCGCCCTCAAATCCTTTATTTTCCACTTTTCCTCGTAGATCACATTGTCCCCGATGGTCATCTTTCCCGCCGTGGGCTCGATAACCGCCCCAAGGCACTTGAGGAGGGTGGTTTTACCCGACCCCGAGGGACCGATGAGACCCACCACCTCTCCGGGTGCGACCACCATATTGACCTCTTTCAGGGCATCCACGGCCGTCTCTCCCGACCCATAGCGCTTCTTAAGCCCTTCAACCGTAATTCCTTTCCCTCCGGACATATCCTTTATCCCCCTATGGCCTCGGCGGGATCCACCTTAAGGGCCATCCGAATGGCGAGAACGCTTGAGGCAACGCACATGATCATAACGGCGATGAACCCCGCCACCGAGTCCCGTCCTTCAAGCAACACATACTTGGGAAAGATCGGCGCCCAGATGGTGGCGGAGATCTTGCCGATCATGAAACCAAGCACCCCGAGGCCGAGAGCCTGCTGAAGGATCATCCCCACGATGGTGCGGTTTTTTGTTCCGATGAGCTTGAGAACGGCGATCTCACGGATCTTCCCCATGGTGAGGGTGTAGATGATGAAGGCCACGATGGCGGCGCTCACGATGGCGAGGATGACGAGAAACATGCCGATCTGCCTGGAAGAGGTGGCAATAAGTTTGCCGAGCAGGATCTCCTCCATCTGCTCTCGAGTGTACACTTCGTGGCGCTTCCATCGACGGATATGCTCCGCGGTCTCCTCCGGATCCGCACCGGGAGCGAGGCGAACGAGCACGGCGTTCACAGTGGAATTTCCGGTCTGGGAGGCCAGCACGCTCTCGAGCAACCCTGGAATTCCCGGCCGGTTCAATGAGGGGTTGGCTTCTGTCCGCCGACGCTGCTGAAGGATGAAATCGTTATCCTTCAGGAACTGTGCCTCCTGGGCATCCTTCAGGGGGATGAAGACCATTGGGTCTCCTCCCGAGGAGACCATTCGCCTGGTGATCCCCACAACCCGGTAGGAATTTCTGCGTATTCCGATGGAGTCGCCGAGGCGGAATCCGGATGCCTCGTCCGCCACCGCCTCGTAATGACTCCGGGTGATATGCCTTCCCGCCACAAGATACCGGGGCTGCCCCGGCCCGCCGAGGACCCCGGGTTCGATCCCCACCACCATGGCCCGGACGTCCTCCTCCCCCCGGCGTATCTGGGTGGTGAGGTAGGTGACGTTGGCCGCAGCGTCCACCCCTTTCATCCCGGCCACGCTCCGCCAGAGATCGTCATAGATGCTGGACGATTCGGCGTAGGGTCCGAGAGTATCCTGCTGAACCACCCAAAGATCCGCTCCGCTGTTGTCGAGCAGAACCCTGGCGTCGTCCACCATCCCCCGGTAGACTCCTCCCATGGTGAGGGTCACTCCGATCAAAAGACCCAGTCCGAAGCCGGTGAGCACGAACTTTCCCCATCCGTGGAGAATGTCACGCCCGGCGAGGCTGATCATTCTTTTGCCTCCAGGTTCTCCACTACCTTCACGCGGCTGCGAGGAGAAAGGGCTTTTTTCATGTATTGAACTATATTCTCCCCTTTTTCAAGGCCGCTCATGATCTGGACGAAACCATCGAGGTCTCTTCGTCCCGTCTTCACAGGCCGGAAGGTAATGGACCCGTTGTCGAGAACCCACACGCCGAGATCTCCGTTCAGGCGCTGGAGAGCGCTGTCGGGAACGACGGCGGTCTCGGGAAGAGGAGGAAGAGTCACCGTGACCTCAGCAAGCTCGCCCAGGGGGGGCAGCACATCTGGGACCGTGTCGAAGACCGCCTTGGCCATCAGCTCCTCCGTGACAGCATCCGCCAAAGGTTCCACCCGCAGTATCCTCCCCGGAAACACGGTGTCTCCCCGGGAGCGGATGGAGATGGAGGCGGGAAGACCGGGAGTGAGGCCCGAGGCCATGGCCTGGTCAAACCGGACGGATATCCACAGGTTTTCCCGGTCGATGACCTCCACAACCGCCTGGCCTGCCACCACTGTCGTCCCCGGCTCGACGTTCCGGGCGGTAACGAGTCCTTCCGCGGGAGAGACCAGCAAGAGATTGTCCTTCTGCTGCTCCAGTCCCTTACGGTCTTCCCGGGCCCGGGCCAGGTCTGCCCGGATGGCGTCCCGCTCGGCCCGGGCGGAATTTTCCAGCGCGGCAAGTGCCTGGGCCTCCTGCCGTTTTGCCTGGGCGGCGTCGAGGCTGACCGCGCCCACCTTCAACAGGTTGTCATACCGCTTCGCCAATTCCGAGGCGTAGTTTCCCCTGGCGGCAACCTCGGCGATACGGGCCTCCCCTGCCTGAAGGGAGGCTTCCAGCCTCCGGATGGATAGGTCCTGAGCGGCGAGACGTTGTTCCCAGTCCACCGGATCCATGGCACCAAGGACCTGTCCCTTCTCCACGAGGTCACCCACCCGCACAGACAGATCTTTTACCCGTCCGGGAATGGTGGGGCCGATCCGGTAGGACGCCTGGGAATTCACGGTACCAATGCCGTAGAGGGCCGGGGTCAGTGAGCGAACTTCCACCACCGTAGCCGTCACCTCCACAGGGGCCAGGGGACCAGAACGCATCATGAAATAGAAGAAGAACACCGCCAACACAAGAAAACCTAAGAGAAGAAAGATCGTCTTGCCTTTTCCTTTCAGGCCCTTCATGCCGGATCCCTCCTCTCGATGCCCCGCCGGTAGATCGCGAAGACCCCGTGGGCTTTCAGAAGACCGTCCCGTTTGTCCTCCTCGATCTGTGACTGGAGGACAAGACCCTGGATGGCCCCTGTAAACAGGGCAGCCCCAAAGGGGGAGTCCAGGGCAGGGTCGACATCCCCGGTCATTTTCCCCTCCTCCAGAAGGGCAACCACCCGGGAATCATATTTTTTGAGAAGGGAATGGACAAGGCTTCGTACGGGGCTTTCCTCTGTGCGTTGAAACTCGCTCAAAAGGAGGCGTGGCGCTCCCGGATGCTCCGAGGCAAACTGGACATGGGCAAGGAAGATCGCCTCAAGGGCTTCGAGGGGGGAGCCTGCATCAGCCGCGGCCTTATCAAGGCGGGAGAAGAGGCTCTTTCCCACCCAGTCGAGAACGGCCTTCCAGATGGCTTCTTTCGTGGGGAAATGCCGGAAGAGGGCTCCCTGGGTCAGATTCATCCTTTCGGCGATGGCGGCGGTGGTGATGTCCGAGGGTTTACCCTCGGCGGCAAGGGAGATCACCGTCTCTACGATGACCCTTTTCCGCTCCTGGGCGGGAAGATTTTTGCCCTTTTGAACCATGAAAACACCCCTTCTCCTAAATAGTAAGTAATCGCTTACTATCTTAAGGAGAAGTGTGGAATCTGTCAATGGAGATATATTCATTCCAAAGGGCAGCGACACCTTTTTGGTGTCAGGCCGTACACATTTGACACAACCGGGCTTTGGAAGGTTTTCGCTAAGTTCTTTCCTTACTGGTATCAAGAATCATACTTTTGCGTTATCAGAACCGTGTTCTATCTCCTTCACTGCACCGCAGTGCTGGCAGAAAGTAAGCAGAGAATACCTGATATTATGGCACTTCGGGCACTCCTCGAACAGAACCGTTCCGCAGGCCGGGCATGAGTATGGACTGTCTTCATCCGATCCCCTGGGAAGCTCCAACTTGCCGACCGTCCTGCGCGTCCAGAACAAGAATTTCCGTGGGCCCCTCCTGATGGGAAAATCGCATACCGGGCAGAAGAACCTTTCATAGCCCTCGCGATACTGCTTCATCAGCAGGTCGGCTTTAGGAAAGGCAATGACCCTGATGAAATACACCAGGAGCTTGATAACGGCTATGAGGAGCCCACCTACAAGAACATACTTGACGTATCGGGCAGGGAAATACCTATGTATGACGAAAGCTGTCTTCAGAAGCGTAGCCGCCGCGAATCCAAGGAAAAGCGGAAAGTAAACGCTGCCACGTTTCCTGACCACAAAAATGGCACCAGCGGCCAGCATGGGGAGAAGGATCAGTAACTGGTACCCCGCCAGACGAAGATCGTGTTTCTCCCGAAGGACCCGGAATTCCTCCCCTGCAGGCAATGACTGCCCGGCTATCTTCTTTTCAATGGCCGATCTTTCGGACTCGAGAGACCTTTTACGGTCGGTGAGCCGTGATAGTTCCGTGTTGTAAACCTGGTAACGCTTCTGGCTTTCAAGGAAATGGGCAAGACTCTCGGAAAGGTTGGTCTGCTCCTTGTCCGAAAGAGAGACGGACCTCTGGACTGCCAGTTTCTGGAGCTCTATAAGCTGGTTGATGGTATTTTGGAGGTTCTGGGAGCTGTCGTTGACGATACGCATTTCCTCGCGCTTGTCGGAAATTGCACGGTCTACGTCTGTAATTTCCGCCATGAGGGTTTTCGCCCTGTCGACCAGATCCTGGTCTACATATCTTTGTTCTATCTCAGTATATTGAGGACCTCGAATGGCCCCGATATCCTCAACGAGGAATCCGAGAACCCAGAATACAAGAACAGCCAGGACCACGGTAAAAAAGTAGATCATGAAGCGGTGGATCCATGGACCTTTCGCCTTATTCACAGTCTCATCTCCTCGCGCAGCCATTGGGGTCACACCTACGCTATTGACTACTCAAGATCTTCCACCATCCGTAGCAGTTCTCCTTCCGGATGCCTGTCCTTTTCAAACCTGAGTTCAAGCCTGAGGCAGGAACGATTTACGCACGATTCAGATATCCCGTCAATTTTTCCGGTCTCATTCAGCCTTGCCCCGCTGAAACAATGGCAAAGATATACCCCTGTCGCTCTGGCAAACCTTACGTTCCCACCAATTTTGTCAAATGTGTACGGGCTGACACCTCTAGGACTCGGGATTCTGATAGGTGGTTGGCCCGTTGGGCCAGGACGTCGTTTCCAACCACTCCCCGGGATATCCCAGGGGCTGCCCCATATTACCGGGCTCGTTCAGAAGGCCGTCGTTGTACTTAACAATGAGCTGTTCGCTCAGATCCCACCATTCCTTCATTACAGAAGCGGTATAGTTTTCGGCCAATTCCGTCAGGTATTTCACTGCTTCTGAAGGATCTTTCTCGTACAGTTGCAACGCTCTCTTCTCAACTTCGGGAAGAAAGACGAGAAAACCTTTTTCGAGCTGCTCCTGGAGGACAACGATCTCTTTGTGCATATAGCTGTACTTGAGTCCCTGATAGTTCGAAAGGAAATTGAAGGTCCACCATGCGCTCTCACGGGAGAATTTCTCAGTATTGCAGACTTCAACAGATCGGGGAAGCGACGTCACACCGACATGAAAGGGGATAAAGACAGTATCAGTGGGTTTGTCCAGCCCCAGCCACATGATCCCCCCGATCGGGTCCGGAAGCCATCCGCGAGCCTGGTTCACGTAAACGTAACCGCAATAAGATACGGAGAGCGGACGCTCCCAGGCGCCTTCCAGTTTTCGTGACGGATCGCCCACATCTCCTTTCCCATCGTAGGGACCGTAAAAACGGTCGGGATATCCGAACGGACCTGCCGCAACACCCTTTGTGAGGTCGAACTCTGTGCCTTCGAAGTGATCGCGATGAAGGCCCATGACATCCCTGACGGAGAGCCTTTTGTCAGGTTTGACAGAAAACGGGTAATCTTTTGTAAATCCATCCTCCACCCACGGGGTAAAGTTCCTGGAAGGTGCAACCAGGGATAAGACCCGCCACACCCGTCGAAGCGAGTAGTATGGGTGGTTGTATTCCCCGAGACTCACCGTTTTCAGCCAGTCGAGTTTTCCGTCCTCTGGCTTCCACCATCCATGCTTTTGGGCAATTTCGTGAAGATCCTTCGAGAACATCATGTCAGGATCATCGGGGTCCACCTCCCGGATGCGAAACTCATTGGCCCCCACGAAGACCTCCCCATCGGGAACCTTCTTCGCAACCCACAGACCACCTACTCCCTCGGGAGAGGGTGCCATCTCCATTACCCACCCTTCCTCAGTATCCCCAACAGGAAGTGTTTCTCCCGTACCGTAGTAACCGTACTTCTCTATGAGTTCCCCGATCACCCTGATAGCCTCACGAGCCGTGCGGCAGCGCTCAAGAGCTACCCTGGACAGTTCGGCAGAATAGAAAATCCGCTTTCCCGGCTCCGGATCAAGGGTGACCTTCGATCCGTCGGTACATTCCCCGAACATTAGCTGGTGTTCATTCATAATCCCGTAGCTGCCGTCAAAATACGCATAGGTCTTTTCCACCTGGGGAATGTGCCCAAGAGGAATGGAAGCGGGACCTGCGGTATCGTAACCTCTACCCCTATCACCGGTAACCATGCGCGGATAGGAGAAACTGTTGTACTGCGGGAATGCGCCTATGGCAGCAGCAGTGCAGAAGACCGGGCGGAGTGCGCCCTGGGCGTGGTCCTGGGCTGGAACACGGATAATGCGCTGGTCCATAAGATCGTTATCGTCAGAGTGCGATATCATCACCGAGCCGTCGGAGGAAGCGCCCTTTGTGACGAGGATAGTGGTGCAACTCTCGCCCGGATGTACAAGTACCAGAGAGAGCAGCAGAAGCAACGCGAAAACAGATGGTCTGGATCTCATTGACACTTCCTCCTTGAAATGAAATTGTGCACCCTAAGCCGGAGGGAAAGGCCAGCGTCCCGAGCGACGGGACCAACCCGCCCCGGTTACCTGATTTTTCTTATGACAGGCTGGGTCGCACACCTGAGTGAGCCGCCCTGACCGTTGTGGGTCCCGAAAAACACCCTGTGGACTTTTATATTCCTCTTCTCGAGTTCAGCCTGCAGATACCTGTTGTCGTTGTGTTCATTGAAGGACATGATGTAGTTCTCACCGTCGACCGGGATCCCGTTCACTGTAAGCCTCCGCACGCTCTCGATATCGACCTTGATCAGGTCCCACCCCTTGATGTGGTCGGGCAGCCCATCAACGAAAGCTTCTTCACAAACTATCGCCAGGCCTCTCCGAGGAACGGAGAGAACGCAGTCGAGATGGAGAACGTCCTCCCTCAGGGGAACCCGTACAACATCATAGGAGCTTCCCAGTATGTTCTTCAGCCACCTGAAGCCTGCTTCGTTAGATCCCACGCTTGGATTCAGAGTGTTGCCGACCAGGATAGTCCTGCCCAGTACAATTACGTCTCCGCCTTCCAGGAGCGGGGTATCAGGAGAGGGCGGGGCAAGCAATTCCGTGTGCGGCATTGAGAACCACCGCACTCCCTCCTTCGTGCATCTTTCCAGAAGGATTTCCCTGAACCCTGAAATATCGACCTTTCTGAGAGGTGTTCGAAGATTGAACTCTATAAGGCTGTTACCTATCACGGCCATGTTGTCACGTGGGAAATCCTGGCTGAACCCGTTCTCCAGAACATCGGACCCATAATTTTCCTTTATGAAATCAACGGTTATCTCTCTCGGCCGATAAACTTTAACTCCAAGGGAATTTAAAATGCCTATCAGGGCAAGGTTTTCCTCCTCCAGCTTCTCTGTTTCGCTTTTGCCGGTTTTGGGGTCGATCATATCGGTCCAGAGCATTCCCGCTGTTTTTCTTGCATACTCCGCCTCGTCCGGCGGCAATACCTTCATGGCGTTTTCAAACCAGGGCGCGCTCAATGAGGGCGTCATCCCGAATGGAAGGCCGACGATAACTTCCTTCAGGTCTCCGTATTCATAGTCTACGTAGACCGGCGGTTCGTATGCTTCCGCTGTTGACAGGTTGAATGAAAAACACAAGCTCAAAATGACCGGAAACATTATCAGTGATCCAAGGCTCATTCGTGATCCCTCCATGAGATGTGGATGCTTGCTTGAAGGTGCCATGCCTGCACAATTGAATATTCTAGTCTAATGGCATTGAAAGGATCTTCTTTCTTTCTCCAGGGTGCTATTCTATTTTTCCAGATTCTTCGAACCGCTTCCAGGTCTGGGTCATTCCCGATTTTGATATCCGCAAATGTCTCCGATCTCTTTCAGATAGGGTCCGTTGCCAAAAAACATCAAAAGTCTACGGCCTGGCCACGCTGGATTCGTACTTCAACTGAAAAGACCCTTTAACCAGACTGCGATAAAGGCAGTACTGCCTCCCAGGATCGTTCCCCAGGTCATGTCCACAACCGTCACAATTACCGGCCATCTCCTGATCGTCGCAAGGTTCGTAAGATTATATGTCGCGTAACAGATCAAACCGAAAACCGCTCCCCTGAATGCTGCTTCTTGCAGAGTCCCTTCCCTTCCGGTCACAAAGAAGACCATTCCCGCAATGAAAAGGAGATAAAAAACTGCCGCAGCAATCCAGTTTGGTCTTTCTGCCATTACGTAGCCGATCTGTGATCTGTAGAATTTCTTTGCCACGAGGCCCAGCCAGACAGCATCCAGCGCAACGAACGGCAACAATGTAAAGAGATAATTCTTCAGGAAAAGTCCGGTCATTCTTTTCACCTCCGTTGGTTGATCCACCATTTTCAAACATTCTAGGACAAAACGGGGTTGACCGGAATTTACTGAAAGGAGCAGCGGGGTCAGGCGTGATTAACTCCGGGTTGCTGAAGCAAAAGTGTATCTCTTGTGAGGATCAAAGGCGATATACTTTTATTGCTGCATCTCCTCCCCTGAGGCGTCAAACCGATGGGCCCAGAAAAAAGTTGATTTACAGCAACTCCATTGGCGTCAGACTCGCGCGCCCTGTCGCTCAATTTAGCCCCCAGATTTTCCAGGGCGAACCCTTTCCGCAATGTTTATGTTGGTGTAAAAGACATTGCTGTTTTCCGGCTCCTGGATCCCCATCTTGGCGAACAACCCCTGGCAATATCTGTTTTAAGGGCATTCAGCTCCTTGTGCCCTGATATTCGCAATTCGGGCAACAGGTCGTACACTTTTGACTATTTCAGGAGCTTCGAAACTTCTGAGGGATCAAACCTGCACTTTTGACTATTTCATTACTTTTGTCTTTCCGGTGTCCTCTGGAGGGAGCCAAATTTGTCCCCTCAGGATACCCCTCAAGGATCAGTAGCCCGTCCTCTCTAGTTCCTTCATGGCAAAGGTTATCTCCCTTCCATGCTGCTGCAGATGCCATCGTTTTCGGGCAACACGGGAGAGAAAGCGCAGGTCATGGCTGATCAGCAAAAGAGCACAGGGACAAACCCTCAATGCATCCTCAAGGCACTCGATTGCCGGAATATCGAGATGATTGGTCGGCTCATCCATGACTATAAGATAGGGATGGCGGATCACTCCGAGAGCCAGCAACACTTTGCGAAGTTCCCCGGGGCTCGCATCCAGGTTGTTCAACAGCCTTTCCGGCCTTGATCCCAGGGCACTCACCACGGTCATCACCGTTCCGAGCTGCTCCCGGGAAAGACGATGAACGTCTTCCATTATCTTTCGAGTCTGGGCGAGGTCGATCTCCTGGGGGAGAAATACCAGGCGTTCACCGGGAAGATCCATACTGTCGAGAATGAAACGAACGAAAGTACTCTTCCCCAACCCGTTTTCGCCGGTAATGGCAATGCGGTCGTCCCTAATGATCGAAAACTCTGGAACTTTCAGCCTTCTTTGGCCGTCAAGGTCGATGATCTCCCCCGCAATGGAAAAGAGGCATTTGCGGGGAGAAACAGAACCTTCCAGCCAGAAATAGGTGTCATAGCGTTTCTTGATCTTTATCCCGGAAATCTTTTCATGCAGTCTGGCAATACGGCTTTCAGGCTGTCTTGCCAGCCGCCCGGCCTGCCCGTCCTGCCCTGAAACCCTGGCAAGATCGATTCTGGCACGACCATCGCTATCCCCTCGCGCCAGGTTCCTCTTTGAACTCCTTCTTCCCGCCCGGGAGGCTTTTTCATAACGTCGTCTGGATTCGATCTTCAGCCGCTCAAGGTTCTGCTGCAGAATTTCACGCCTTGCGATCAGGCTGGATTCTTCCCTTTGGGCATCAGAGACTGCTTTCGAATAATTGCCCGGCCTCACCACTACCTCCGGGGGATCCAGAAAAATACACCTTTGGCATAGAAGATCCAGCAAATCCCGGTCATGGCTTACCAGCAGTCCAATGCCGTTGAATGAGGAAAGCGTCGCGACAAGAAGCTCCCGGGCGATCAGATCAATATGATTGGTGGGCTCATCCAGAAGAAGGACATCGGGTCTCTGCCACAGGGCGACTCCGATCTGAGCCCGTTTTCGTTCACCGTGGCTGAGGGTCGGCCAGCGGGTCGCCCAGTTCTCCTCAACCTGCAGTTCTCCACGCAGCACCCATGCCTCTGCATCAGTTGCAGATACGAAACGCGACAGATTCTCGGGCATGTCATCGGTACGCTGCGGGCAAAACACCATGCTGCCCTTTCGTTTTATCGTCCCTGTCTGTGCCTCGATCTGTCCCATGGCAAGCTGCAGAAAAGTTGTCTTCCCAGCCCCGTTCGCGCCGACGATCCCCGTCCAACCTTCTGCAAAATGTACCGTTACATCCCCGAATATCGGGGACGCGTTCCCGGGATAGGCGAATGAAACGTGTTGAAACGATATCGACATAGTAGACCTCTCCAGGCCTTGTTCTCGGGATTGACTCAAAAACAGGCTATCCTTTTTTCCCGCTGGCGACAAATACACTGACAGCACCGACGGTGCTGCCCTCATCCGATAATGCGGATCAGGTGGAACCAACAGGGCCCACCTTCACATCCCGGAGCCCTGCGCCAAGGAACCATTCCCTTATGTCGCTCCTGTCAAAACCGGCCCAGCGGTCATGCTGCTCAGTCAAAAGAAAATCAAAATCATGTTCGTCCATATCTGTTATTACAAGCACTCCACCTGGTCTGATGATCCTGGTCATTTCCCTTATCGCAACAGGAGGTGATTCCACATGGTGCAGAAATATGTTGGCAAAGCCGTAATCGACGGAATCGTCATCTATGGGAAGCGATTCGGCTTCGCCCTGCCTGATATCCAGGTAAGGGCTGCTCATGACCGAAAGAAGTTGAGCAAGCATGGCAGGTGACTGGTCAACAGCTATCACCTTCATCCCCTTCTCCAGCAGGCCCTCCGTAATGAATCCAGTCCCGCACCCAATATCGGCGGCTACCCTGCCCGGGACAAGTCCCGCTGCCCTGTAGGCCCCCTCCCGCACCTCTTCGCTAAAAAAACTTCGCCGCATCTCATCCCACTTCGAGGCGACCAGGTCGAAATATTCCCTGCTCCCTTTTTCTACCCCCAAATCGATCGCCCCTTCTTTCCTTACCAAAGGTCAGAAGCCTGCCATCCTCTCTTGTAATCATACTGCATTACGGATATGCCTTCAACAAGGTTCGTCAATACCACCGGTGAGATCAACTGAAAAACCATTTAGGGGAAAAGTTGCAGGCATGCCCCCGTCCGGGGTCCGCAAAACATGCTGATCCCGTTGCTGGTGCCCCCAGGTTTAATATGGGCCCTATGGAAGAAATTCAGTAACAGGTCAGATGTTCATCCTTTTTGGTTTCCGCTTGACAGTTAAAAGCGAGAAGGCGTCCTGCAGTGCCTTCTCGCTGTCTATCGCAAGGAGCAGCCATTTCCCGTCGTGATATGTTTCAGCCTTGTCATATTCCTCCCTGGCGTGAAGTGACAGGCCTTCTCTTATTGCTTCGACCTTTTTCCGTTCTTCCGCGCCAAAGACGATAAGCAATGCGAAACGCCCCTTCTCGGGGATCAACGTACAGAAAGATTTCGATCTCTTGAACCTGAGGGACCAGCCGTGTTTCCTCCCGCCGTAGATCCATTCCGGGACAAAGACATCGGGGTAGGATCCTTCGATCCATTCCATCGTCCGCTTCCAGTATCCAAAGTCCTCATTGCCTATCCAGCCTGCAATTTCTCCATCATCCGGAGGATCATCCCTGCCCGTTATACGATCATTATTTTGGCTCATCGTCCTTCAGGATTGTTGCCTGTCAGATCCGGAAAGGCCCAAAAACCTGAACAGGAGGCCTCCGCAAGGATCGATCCTTTAACCAGTTTCTCCAATGTGTACGGCTCGAAACCTGTAAGGTTACTCTGGGATCAGGCCAGGTCGAAACGGTCAAGGTTCATCACCTTATCCCACGCCTTTACAAAATCGTGCAGGAACTTCTCCCGGGAGTCCTCGCATCCGTAGACCTCAGCCAAAGCCCTGAGCTGGGAGTTCGAACCGAATATGAGGTCGACACGGGTGCCGGTCCACTTGAGTTCTCCTGTTGCACGAGCCCGGCCCTCGAACAGGTCTTCGTCTTCCGATACCGCCTTCCACATAGTGCCCATGTCAAGCAGGTTCACAAAGAAATCATTCGTGAGAGTCCCTGGCCGCTTTGTGAAGACACCGTACCCGGACTGTCCAAAGTTTGTATCCAGAACGCGCATCCCGCCAACGAGGACCGTCATCTCAGGAGCAGTCAACGTCAGAAGCTGCGCTCGATCGACCAGCAGTTTTTCCGCCGGTACGGCGTACCTGGTTTTGGTGTAGTTGCGGAACCCGTCCGCAACTGGTTCGAGAACGGCAAATGACTCTGCGTCGGTTTGCTCCTGCGTCGCATCCGTGCGTCCCGGCGTGAAGGGAACGGTCACATCGTGACCGGCATCCTTTGCGGCTTTTTCAACGCCTGCGCATCCACCCAGCACGATAAGGTCGGCTATTGAAACCTTCTTCCGGCCGGACTGCGCGCTGTTGAACGCCTCCTGGATCCGCTCAAGTGTTTGCAGCACCATTTCCAGCAGGGCCGGCTGGTTTACTTCCCAGTCCTTTTGCGGTGCCAGACGGATACGGGCCCC
>DAOTIQ010000051.1:0-1123 GCA_035448245.1 Thermovirgaceae bacterium
CCCTCTTCGGTAAAATCGTGGGATCAGTAATTTCGCAAGGAAAAATTCCCTGGCACCAAAAAGAGAGGCGAATAAAGTATTGAAAGAAAACAGGTCATCCATAGCACTATATGCAGCCGCGTTCATCCAGATGGTTGGCGTGGGATTGATCGTGGCACTTCTTCCCAGCAAGGTCATCGCCCTTTCTGGCTCAATGGCAAATGTGGGCCTGATAGCTTCCGCCTTTGCGGTTCCCTTTGTCCTTCTGCAGCTCCCCGTCGGGAACCTGGGGGACAGGTTCGGCCATAAGAGGTTCCTTGTTGCCGGTTACGTCATAGCCGGCCTGACAGGCTTCCTGTACTTCAAGGCGGAGAGCGTTAACAGCCTTCTTTTTGGAAGAGTCCTCCAGGGATTTGCGGAGATCCCTGTCTGGGCCCTGGCTCCTGCGCTTCTGTCGATCTTTTTCGCCGAGTCCAAGGGTGAGGCTATCGGGAGGTACAATGCCTCGATCCATCTGGGACTTACAGCAGGCAGCCTCCTAAGCGTATATGTCCATTCCGTGTGGAGCGGAAACGAAGCCTTCCTCCTCTACGCTGCCTCGGGCTTTACGGGAGCTCTTATTGTCGCGTTTATGGCAAGAGGGGCTGAACAGGGCAGACAGGCGATTCCGGGAAGCGGTGCGGATCTCAGGGCAGTTTTTCGAGCCCTGTACATGATCTCCCGACCTGCCATCCACGGGGGAGTAATCATCTACGGAGCCTTTTACGGGATATTCCTGACGGTGATACCAGCAGTACTCCTGAGCGTTAAAGGGTTTTCCCAGAGTGAAGTGGGAGCCTTTTTCGCCCTTTTCTACATAGCGATAAGCGTTTCACAGGTCGCTGCTGGAAGGGTGGCGGACAAGATCGGTCCGAACCCGACAATATTCGCCGGGCTTCTCCTTGTAGCCTCGGGCGTTTCAGCCTTCATGCTCTTCAGCGGGGCGGCAGTCCTGGCTACGCTCTTCGTTGCCAGTTTCGGCCTGGGGATGTTCTGCGTCTCGGCCATGGTCCTGCTTAACGAGGCCGTTCCCGTATCCCTCAAGGGTTCCGTTTCGGGGGTCTTCTACCTTTTATGGGGTATCGGTTTCTTCCTGGCGCCTCCG
>DAOTIQ010000051.1:1223-13135 GCA_035448245.1 Thermovirgaceae bacterium
GGCAGGCTGATCCCGTCAACGACGAGTTGTCCCTCTTTCGTCTCACGATGCATCCTGGTCCGTCCCACAGGCCAGTAGCGCACCCCGATCGTCGGGGTATCTTTAAAGAAGCGGTCCAGAACTTCATCGAGCTGTTCCAAAGAAGCCAGGGCACGCAGGATAAAAAGGGGTCTTCCCTTCTTTCCCATGCCCTGGAGGATGTGAGCCTCCAGCGAGACGGACTGCATCTCCTCCAGTGCCCTTCCCATCTCCTCTCCGGTGGCATCATCCATCGATGCTTCGGCTATCCATATCTCCTCCTCCGGGCTTTCATGAGTCAGGATCGTCCTGACGCATCCACCCTCGGGGTCGGTCCCCTGCGCCTGCCTGATCGGGATAAAAGACGGCAAAGCCTCCCTGAAGATGACTGACCTGGCCAGGATCAGGAGCCCGGAGGTGGTTGTGCGGGTCCCGTTTGAAGGGATTCCTTTCAGGGGTATCCGGTATTCTGAGGCAATGGATACCACGCCTTCATTCCGTTCTGTTCCGATACCCGCCGGAAGCGATTCCATCGGCATGTCAAGTTCGTTGAAGATCCTGAAAAACGAGAACGCGGACAGAGCCCTTTCGGGCCATGACAGAACGTCTCCAGGCTTCCCCGACTCGGCCTCCATCCGGTGCAGTGCCCGGATAAAATCTATCGCATCATCTTTTTCCAGAGGTTTATGGGATCCCTGTTCTTCAAGAAGGCGGCATGCATCATCACAGGAAAAGCCTGACAGGTCAGAATGTTTGCCTTCAACTGAAAAAGAGATCGAGGCATGAAGGGAGCCGGCCTTCTCTTCCATGGAAAGCCGTATTGTGATAACCGTATTCCCGGGCAGTGCAAGACGGTCTGGAAGGGTGCAACTTTCTGTGCCTCGCGAAACAGACAGGGCGGCGACGGCCCCCAATAGTGAAAGTTGTGTCACCCCGCGTTGAGGGTCGATAAGGATCATTTCATTCCACCTCCAGAAAGCGCTCCATCTTGCCGCGCTTCAGGCCTTCGATATCGAGGGAAACTACCGGGAAACCGATCTCATGGAGGGTTTCAAAGACCCTTTTCCTGATCTCCCAGAACCGCTGCATGTCATGCTCTTCAATCTCGATCGAGGCCAGGCCGGGAGGGAAAAGGCGGATCCTTGAATTTTCAAAACTCTCCCCGGCAAGGAATGCCTCACCTTTTTCCAGACGTTCTAACCAGACCCGGGAAATTGGGACCCCGGGAGGGAATCTTGTAGCAATACATGGCGCGGCGGGTCTTTCGCTGTTTGGAAGACCTGCTGAGCGGGCCAGTTCCCGGATCTCGCTTTTTGTGAGACCTGCCTCAGCGAGGGGGTGGAGGATCCCGTCCTCCGCGGCAGACCTTACGCCCGGCCTGCCTTCGACCAGGTCGTCAGCCTGGACTCCATCAGCGATGGCAGTTAAACCTGCGGTTCTGGCGTATTTCGTGGCCTCCCCGTGGAGGATCTTCCTGCAGAAGTAGCAGCGGTCCCCGGGGTTTGCAGAGACCTGGGGATCCGAGGTAACATCTATGTCCTCAATTTGGAGGTCTATGTCAAGCATTTCGGCAACTGCCTCAGCCATTTCTATTTCATCCTCCTTTACCAGGGGGGTCCGGAAAGTCAGGGCTTTTGTTTCGCCCGGGGCCCCTTCGGACGCCAACAGGGCAAGAACGGCGCTGTCAACTCCGCCCGAGAGAAGCACAAGCGTCGAAGGGTTATCCCTGAAGAATGCCCGGACCTTGTCGGCTTTGTCCAATCTGTTCAAGGATGTTCATCCTTCCTTTTCTGTCTGGACCCTCAATCAGAAACGATACCACAATTCTTGTCATTGATGCGGTAGGCAATCCCGGGATCCTTTCTCAAGGTTGTGCTGATCCAAAAGATCATGGACCGGAATTGATCCAACAGGATCTCGTTTCAGGAAGGACAGGCTGTCTGGAGAGAGACAACTTTTCGAGTATAATTATCTGAAATCCCTAAATCAAGGTTTTGAGGCGCTCAGGGGTGTATTGCAACAACAGTGAAGATGTTTTTCCCCCTGGTGTCTCAACAATGAAATGGAGCATGTAAGCCGATGGACGAAAGAGAGATCCGCCTGCTGGCGGACAAACTGAGAAATGGCGAGATCTCGGTGGATACCTTCGTAAGATCATTCAAGGGTTTGCCTTTCCGCGATCTCGGGGAAGTAAAGCTTGACACTCACCGGGCTCTGAGGGGTGCCTTTCCTGAAATAGTCTACTGTCCCGGCAAGTCACCGGACCAGTTGAAGCGAATTGCTGAGACCTTTTCCGAGCTCCCCGGCAGGGCTCTGTTTTCCCGAATGTCACAAGAGCAGCATGAACTTGTTTCAACGATCCTTCCAGGTTTGGAGTATCTTCCGGTACCCAGGATAGGGCGCCTTTGGCCTGACCGGGACCTTCCGTCGAAGGGACTTGTCCTTGTGACCACCGGCGGGAGCAGCGATGTCCCCGTTGCGGAGGAGGCGGCCGTCACGGCCGAGACCATCGGCTGCGAGGTCAGGAGGCTGTTTGATGTGGGTATCGCAGGACTTCATCGCCTGATAGCGCACATGGACGTCCTTTTCGATGCAGACGCAATTGTGGCCGTGGCAGGCATGGACGGGGCTCTTCCCGGGGTTGTGGCCGGGATAGCAAGTTGCCCGGTGGTGGCTGTGCCGACCAGTGTAGGTTACGGTGTTGCCATGAACGGGATAGGGCCTCTCATAACAATGCTCAACTCATGCGCCCTGGGAGTTTCGGTTGTAAATATCGACAATGGGCTCGGGGCCGGCTACACGGCTGCCCTTATAGCCAACAGAAGTTCGAAAAATATTCACTGAGGGAGAATCCCGATGAAAAAGATCCTTTACCTTAATTGCTTTTCTGGCATCAGTGGTGACATGATGCTTGGGCTTCTTCTGGACCTTCTTGGGAAGGTCGACATTAACCCTTTCCTGGAGGGGCTTGCTCTTGAAGGCTACGTTGTGGAAGCCTCCAGAAGCAAAAGAGGCGGCATAAGCGGGGTTGATGTCAGGGTCAGATGCGACGAGAAGCATTGCCACAGGGGATTGAAAGAAGTGCTTGAGGTAATTGAAAAGAGCGATATTACCCCCGAAGCATCCCATAAGTCTGAAACCGCTTTCCGGCTGCTCGCGGAGGCTGAAGGCGCAGTCCATGGAATGCCCCCTGAAAGCGTTCATTTCCACGAGGTCGGTGCTGTGGATTCCATAGTCGATATAGTCGGTTCATGCATCCTGATGGATGTCCTTGCCCCGGGGCTGGTCATATCCTCGCCGGTTAACGTGGGTTCGGGGACCGTGAAATGCGCCCACGGAGAACTACCCGTACCGGCACCAGCGACAATGAAACTGCTTGAAGGCATTCCCGTATTCTCTCGCGGACAGCCGATGGAACGTACTACCCCGACCGGGGCAGTCCTGCTGAAGACATTTGTCGACAGCTTTGGCACCATCCCCCCAGGGGTGGTCGAAAGGACGGGTTACGGGCTCGGTGACAGGGAATCAGATCTGCCAAACGTACTTCACGGTCTGATGATCATGGCAAACTGACCACCCTTCCCTTGCAGTTTCATGGATGAGTTGACCTTACTGAAAGGGGGGGTTTGATGAAGAATAGCCCCGTATTGCAACGTGCCTATCTCCTCCTTGGGGCAAATCTTGGCGACAGACAGGGTAACATCCTAAGGGCACTGCAGTTAATTGGCGGAAGGAACATGATCGAGGAGATCTCTTCCTTTTACGAGACCATGCCCGCAGGCCATCAGGATCAGCCGTGGTTCATCAACCTCGCCTGCAGAATAGAAACGGACATGGACCCTTCCGACCTTCATCGTTTTGTCAAGTCTGTAGAACTCCTTATGGGAAGGGACGATCACAATAAAGGTTTTCCCAGGCCCATTGACATAGATGTTTTGTTCTATGAAACTGCCTCTCCCCTGGGGGATGGGTTTCGCAAGACTTATCCCGGCCTTGGCGAAAGGGCTTTTGCCATAGCCCCGCTGGCAGAGATAGCTTTCGGGATCATTCCGCCAGGCTTTACCAAAAATGTCGGAGAGATAGCAAAAGAAATGGATATGTCCGGGATCAGGAGGGTTGAGAACAGCCTTCGGCTGAAATTGGAGAGAGATATCCAGCAGGAAAATCCCAGGGTCCCTGCCAGCCTGAGCCGGGTTGGGGTCACCGGATTGAAGAGGATCCTTCGCATAGAAAACGGAGGAAAGGTCTCGTTGTTCTACGCCGAAATGGACCTTTTCGCGTGGTTGGGGCCAAACCAGGCAGGGGTTCACATGTCCCGCTTCTCTGATGTGCTGGAAGATCTAGTTGAGGAGATAACCCTTGAAGCTTCGCCAAATATTGAGACTTTAGCGGGGAGGTTGGCCAGAAAGATATCCCTTACCCAACAGGGTGGGAGGTCCGAAGTAGTCATCAGGGCAAAGTTCCCTATCCGGAAGATAACTCCGATCTCCGGCAAGAACGTGGAAGAGCTGTATACCTTTATTGGCATCTCTGCCTGTGCTGGTGAAAGTCAAAGGACAGCCGTCGGCGTCGAGGTAGAAGGGATGACCGTATGTCCCTGTGCCCAGGACATGGTCCGGAGCCACTCCAGGAAACTGCTATTGGGAGACGGGTTCAGCGAAGAAGAAACCGACCGGATCCTGGGACTTGTTCCTTTGGCCTCGCACAACCAGCGCGGACGAGGGACCCTTCTCGTCGGGGGTAACAGACCTCTGAAGGCAGAACACCTGGTCCACATACTGGAAGCCTCGATGAGTTCCGAAACCTACGAACTGCTCAAACGGCCCGACGAATTTTTCGTTGTTAACAAGGCTCACAAAAACCCCATGTTCGCAGAGGATGTGGTGCGGGAAGTGCTCAGAAATCTTCTGGATATGTATCCCGACCTTCATGACGACACTTTTGTTCTTGTCAGGCAGGAGAATCTTGAGAGCATCCACCAGCACAATGCCTTCGCAGAAAGGTCGGGGACCTTGAAGGCCATCCGTTCAGAGATCAAACAGGGATTTTCATCCGTAGAGGATCTCTCTCTGCAGGAGTGGCTCAAGGGGGGCAAAGATCGCTGATCAAGAGTGTCGGCCTTTTACCTGAATGTCCTTTCTTTCAATAACAATTGAAGAAGAGGGAGTCTCCCACACCTGTACTGACCAGAGGCAACAGTTTTCGCGAAGTATCTCACTCTCCAGTTCACTCCATATCCAGAGGCCTATGTTCTCCGCAGTCGGTTGAG
Organism: Thermovirgaceae bacterium; assembly: GCA_035448245.1. Classification (GTDB taxonomy): domain Bacteria; phylum Synergistota; class Synergistia; order Synergistales; family Thermovirgaceae; genus DAOTIQ01. The sequence continues at coordinate 6,511 of DAOTIQ010000051.1, forward strand.
GGATGATCTCGTTAAGGTATGAGTGGTCGAGCCGTGACAGGACCCTGTCTCCGACGATCTTCTTCAGCTCTATAAAATCCATGATCATCCCTTCACTGTCGGGCCTGCCTTCCAGGGTAACCTGGAAACGGTAGGTGTGGCCGTGAAGGGCTTCGCATTTCCCGTGATACTTCTCCAGCTTGTGAGCCGCGTCAAAAGAGAAATCCTTTTTGAGGAACATGATCTCCCACTCCCTGTTTTTTCGGCTTTACCCCAGGAGAAACAATATGTCCTGATTATAAATGATGATCCTCATTTGCTTCTTAAGCATTTTCAGTTGCCCTGGATGGCTTTACCCTCTTGCTCTTGCAAGTATTACGAAATAGAATAATCGTAATAACAGAAAAATGGGGTGACAGCATTGTGTTTGAAAGGACCTTCCAGGCACTTTACACTTTTCTCTGTCGTTGTTTTCATTGCGGTTCTCTGTAGGGCATTTGCAGGCATCGCTTCAGGGCTAACAGTTACCGATGCCTGGGGAAGGGAAGTGGCGATCCCCGAAAACGTGTCCAAAGTGATCTGTTCCGGTCCCGGGTGCATGCGATATCTTGTCTACCTCCAGGCAGAGGATCTGGCCGTGGCAGTAGACGACATGGAGAAGGCCAGGAACATGTTCGAATCCCGGCCATATTTTATTGCCCACCCTGAATTGAAGGACAAACCACTTTTCGGTGAGTTCAGGGGGCACGACAACCCGGAACTGATAGTTGCCCTTGACCCGGCCCCACAGGTCATCTTCAAGACCTTTGGTAACATGGGGCACGACCCGGTGGAATTGCAGAAGAAGACGGGGATACCGGTTATTGTCCTTGAACACGGGCAACTGGGTGTGGGCAAAAAGCAGATGGATGATACACTTTTGATGATGGCGCGTGTTATCGGCAAGGAGGAGAGGGCAAAAGAGGTCATAGCCTTCTTCGACAGTGCCATTGAGGATCTCAGGGAACGGACTGCCGACATCCCCGAAGAAAAACGACCGACCTGCTATATAGGTGGCGTAGCATACAAGGGGCCCCACGGGATAATTTCGACCGAGCCCGCCTATCCTCCGTTCATTTTCGTCAATGCCGTGAACATTGCGGCGGACCCATCGAAGACGAAGTCTGATCAGCTGGCGCAGACGACATTTTCCGTCGAGAGCCTTCTGTCGATGGATCCGGACAGGATCTTTGTCGATCTTTCTACCCTTCAGGGAGGAACTGAGGTCAACGGCCTCTTTCAGATACGCGACGGGGCACCCTTCCAGGTCCTCACGGCGGTGGAAAAAGGTGAGATCTACGGGGTCCTGCCCTATAACTGGTATTCCCAGAACCACGGGTCTATCCTTGCCGACGCATACTTCATCGGCAAGGTCCTTTACCCGGACAGATTTGAGGATATCGACCCGGTAAAGAAGGCTGACGAGATATACGCGTTCCTTGTCGGGAAGCCTGTATTCGAAGAGATGGACAGGTCTTTCGGCGGTTACGTCTTCAAAAAGATAGATCTTTCAAAGGTGGAATAGGTAAATGCATCTGGAAGAAGGGACAGTCCCGGCGGGATACTCCAAATACATCCAGGCAAAGGTTTTTTTGCTCCTGCTGGGACTCGTCCTTCTCCTGGTGCTTGCGGTTTTCTCGATATCCACAGGACCTGTGAGCTATGATCCCCTGGAAGTTCTGAGAACTCTTTTTATGGATCACGTCTCCAGACAGCTTGACGTAGTGGTTTTCAATATCCGGCTCCCACAGGTCCTTGCCGCTATCCTAGCCGGAGCGGGTCTTTCGGTTGCAGGTGTGGTGATGCAGTCGGTTCTGGGAAACCCTCTAGGTTCCCCGTTCACGCTTGGGATATCCCAGGCGGCTGCTTTCGGCGCGGCTTTTTCAGTGATGGTATTAGGGTCCGGCTTTATCCAGAGTTCCGCATCGGACGCGATCACCGTGGTCCGGCCAGGTATGACGACCGCTTCGGCCTTCGCCGCCGCGATGATAGCTACGGGAGTGGTGGTCATGATCGCCCGGATCCGAAGGGGTTCCCCGGAGGTCATGATCCTTGCAGGTGTAGCGATAGGTTCCCTCTGCACGGCAGCAACAATGTTTCTGCAGTACTTTGCCGATGATGTCCAGTTGGCTGCCATGGTTTTCTGGACCTTCGGCGACCTCGCCAGGGCCGGGTGGAGGGAAATAGCGGTCATTTCTTTCGTCGGGGGTCTTTGCCTTTTTTATTTCGTTGTCAATTCATGGAATTACAACGCTATAGACGCGGGCGATGAGACGGCTGCAAGCCTTGGGGTCAATGTGAAGGTGGTCCGCTTCCTGGGAATGACCCTTGCTTCGCTCGTCACTGCTGTCATCATATCTTTTGTGGGTGTAATAGGTTTTGTGGGTCTCGTATGTCCTCACATGGCAAGGCGATTGACAGGGGACGACAACAGGTTCCTCATCCCCGGTTCCTGCCTGATGGGCTCCATCCTCCTTCTCGCTGCCGATACCGCAGCCAGGGTGATGATGGCTCCCAATGTTCTCCCTGTGGCTATACTGACCTCTTTTGTCGGAGCGCCGATGTTCCTCTTCCTTCTTGTCAGGGGGTACCGCAAATGATCCTCAGTGTCAGCAACGTCTCCTTTCGATATAACAGCAGACCCGTACTGGACGATGTCGTTTTCAACCTGGGCAGGAACGAACTGCTGGCCATTCTTGGCCCCAACGGTGTGGGCAAGACCACATTGCTCAAATGTCTGAACGGTATCCTGAAACCGACGGCTGGAGCCATCATGGTGGAGGACAGGGACCTTCTTCAAATGGGGCAGATGGAGATAGCCAGAGAGCTTGCCTATGTGGCCCAGCAGGGCCAGGGTGGCAGGTTTACAGCCTTTGACGCGATCCTCCTCGGACGGAGACCCCATATTACCTGGAGAGTCGGCAAGGAAGATATCCGGAAGGTCGACGCTATCATTCACGCGCTTGGGATAGATCACCTCTCCCTGAGGCATCTTGACGAAATGAGCGGGGGGGAACTGCAGAAGGTAAGCATCGCGAGAGCCCTGGTCCAGGAACCGAGGATCCTCCTGCTGGACGAACCTACGAGCAGCCTTGACCTGAAAAACCAGCAGGAAATACTTTCGACAATAAGGCATATTGTCACGGGTCACGGAATGGCTGCGGTCATGACAATGCATGATATAAACTCCGCCCTGCGTTTTGCCGACAGGGTCATTTTCATGAAGGGCGGGGAAATATTTGCAGTTACTGACCTCAAAGGGATAACGCCGCAGATGGTCAGGGATGTTTACGATATTCCTGTCACCATAGAGAGCGTTCGCGGCTATCCCGTGGTGGTGCCGGTGGGGAATTAATAGACGTTAATCGTGAATCGTAAATCGGGAACCTAAAGGCGTAAACGGCACCCAGTCGCTATCGCTCCGGGCACTGGGTGAACGGTAAACAGTGAACGGTGAACGGTCACGGAAAAACCGGAAAGCAAAGGCAAAGCCTTGTCATTCTGAGCGGAGCGAAGAATCTGGTTTTGTCCCTTCGATTCACGATTTACAAAAGGACAGATCCCTCCCCTTGCGGGTTCGGGATGACAGCTCCTTCGGTTCACGACTCACGACTCACGATTCACGATTAACGAAAGGAACAGACATCTCACCCTTCGGGGTTCGGGATGACAGGCCCTTCGAGAAATTGGCACAATAGAATTAATCCAATGGAGGTAATGTTGTGAGATCAAAGATATCTGAAGAGGAACTGAAGGCTGTTATTGATTTTCACGGCCACTGGTGTCCGGGGCTTGCCACGGGGATACGGGTGGCTGAGGTGGCCCTTGAAGCATTGGGTCGGGCTGGGGACGAAGATATTGTAGCCGTCGCCGAGTCGGATAGCTGTGCCGTCGATGCTGTTCAGTTCCTGACAGGTTGCACCGTGGGTAAAGGGAATCTCATAATTCATAATATCGGCAAGATGGCCTTCAGTTTTTATCGCAGAAGAGACGGCAAGGCTTTCAGAATAGTGAGCAGGTCAAATGTTGCGAGGGGTACCAGTGATGAGTACAGAAAACTTCAGGACAAGAAAAATCAGGGAACGATCACTTCGGAAGAGGCTGCAAGACTTCAGGAACTCAGGCAGGAGCACTGTGCCCGTATCCTTGGTTCCGACATCGACGATATCTTTGTAACAGGGGAGCCTCTTGAGCCGGTCCCGCCCTTTGCCCCGATGAAGAAAAGCCTGGTCTGCGACGAATGCGGCGAGATGATCATGGAGACAAGGGCCAGGTTGTCTGACGGACGTACATTGTGCCCTCCCTGTTTTGAAAGGCTTGTCCCCCGTCCGTGAGGTTTATCCTGGTGTAGACGGTTCGGGAACCTTATCCTTGTCTGGATGGTGATAGGCGTGGGCAGATCCTTCGCGCTCAGGGTAGTGTTTTTTGCGCTTTTGTCGATCCTGTTCGGATGGGGGATGACGACCCTGTCAGAGGGGGTCATTGCTTCAAAATGGACTTTTGAGGACAGCTGGGTAGTGAAAATGTTTGAAGTATCCGAGGTCCCTGTCGAAGAAACAGAAGAGGGCGTTCTTTTTGACGAGTGGAGGACCGAGGCCCTGGACATTGATGTGCTCTTTTTGAGCGGTGAGTATCGGGGCACAAGGGCGGTAGCCAGAGTTGAGCATCTGAAGGACAATAAACTGGATCTCCGCCCGGGATTGCACTATATCCTCTCTTACAACGAATTCGAAGACGGAAGCAGGATCTTTTTCGTCAGCGATATCTTCAGGGCGCCGGTTTTCGTCGGACTGTTCACAGGAGCGGTGATCTTCTTCTGCCTTGTGACAGGGCTCACTGGGATACGGGCCCTTGTCGGTCTTTTCCTTTCTTTTGTAATTTTGGTCAAACTTCTTCTTCCAGGACTTCTCAAGGGATACCCGCCGCAAGCCCTTGGTGTTGCCGCTGTAGCCGGTGTGGCCCTGGTAACCATCCTGTCTGTTGTCAGAAGGCGCCGGTGCTGGCCTTCCGCGTTCTCGGGAGCACTAGGGGGTTGTGTATCGGCTCTGGTTTTCGGCTGGGGCTCAATATTCATGCTTCGCCTTTCCGGGCTTTCTACGGCCACGGCATCCCTTCTCGCAAGTACTGTCCCGGGAATCGACCTCAGGGGCATACTTCTTGCATCCATAATTATCGGGGCTTCAGGGGCGGTGCTGGATGTGGCGGTTTCTGTAACTTCGGCCATGGCGGAGATGAAGGATCACGATCCCGGCATTGAGGCCAGGGTACTTTTCCAGTCAGGTATTAACGTGGGAAAGGAAGTCCTGGGAAGCATGGTCAATACACTGGTCTTCGCCTACTTCGGCAACTCCCTTGTCCTCTCGCTGCTGATCCTGGAGGCTGAACCCATACCCATAGCGATGCTCAACGATTCTGTCATCGCCGAAGAGGTCATAAGGGCACTGGCCGGAACGGCTGGGCTGCTTCTAACCATTCCCCTGACGGCCCTTTTCGGGGCCCTGATGATGTCAGGCGGGTCCGTGCAGAGCGGGGAAGGATAAGTTTCTGCAGAACTTTGGCAGGGCTCTTTTCGCGAGTATGCTGTTATGAGGGATCTCTGAAGAATGGAAAGCGGAGCCCTTCATGTGAGAGGGCCCCGCGCCTTTTGTGTTGATGGGAAATCGGTCCTAGAACGGCCCCAGCTTGATAAAGTGTGCGATGGTGACCAGGATCGCCCCCAGCAGGTACTGAAGAAGAATGAGCGGAAGGAACCATTTCGCCCAACGGTCCCAGGGTATCTTGGCCAGAGCAAGACCAGCCATAAAATACCCCGAAGTGGGTGTGAAGATATTTGATATTCCGTCGCCGAACTGGTATGCAAGGACCGCGACCTGCCTTGTGACGCCTACAAGGTCCCCCAGCGGGGCCATGATAGGCATGGATACAGCCGCCTGGCCGCTGCCTGAGGGGACAATGTAGTTGAGCAGGCACTGGAATACGTACATCCCCATGGCCGAGAATATTGAGGGGAGAGAGGCGACGGCCGTCGCTGCACCGTAGAGGATCGTGTCCAGAATGTTGCCCTGGGTCAGCACAACCAGGATAGCCCTTGCAAACCCGACGACCAGGGCTCCAGTGGTGAGAGCGGCCATCCCGTCAGCCAGGTTGATCGCGAACCCGTTCAGTCCAAGTTTGCCGACGATCCCTACCAGGATAGCCATCCCCAGGAAAAGTCCGGAGATCTCCTGGATGTACCACCCGTATTTCATAACGCCGAAAACCAGGAGAACCATCGTACCGGCAAGTACCAGAAGAACAAGCTGGTGAGATGCCGTGAACTCTTTCATGACATTCAGGTCAAGGACCTCTTCCCGGGTCTTGTCGATCTCGTACATGAGGCTCCGGGCGGGATCTTTTTTGACCCGTCCCGCATACCAGTAGATGAAAGCTACTGTCAGAGCCAGCATTGAGATGTAGCAGAAGATCCGGTACCCCATACCCGAGAAAAGGGGCAGTTCAGCGATGCCTTGCGCAACCCCCACGGTGAAGGGGTTCATGAAGGCAGCGGCAAATCCTGCGCCTGCTCCAGCAAGGACGATGCCTGCGCCGGTCAGGGAATCAAAGCCAA
>DAOTIQ010000052.1:0-12892 GCA_035448245.1 Thermovirgaceae bacterium
CCCTTCCAGTTTCCAGTCTCCTGTTTCCTGCCGCCTTTGTTTCCCGTTCACCGTTTACGCCCTTGACCCTGCTGTCATCCTGAGCGCAGCGAAGGATCTGTTTTTGTCCTTTGATTTTTTCGTCTAACGTCTAACGTCTAACGTCTCACGCCCTTGCCCTTCCCCTTCACCGTTCACCGTTCACGCCTTTAAGGTTTTCCGATTCACTCCCTGTAGTCGTTGAGTATCTGGAGCAACCTCCCGTCGTCTATGTTGCCACCGGAGATAACTACTCCCACACGTTTGCCCTTTACAGGGATCTTCCCGGCGAGGATGGCCGCTACCCCGACTGCCCCGGCGCCTTCAACGACCTGGTGATGTTTTGAGTGGAGAAAACCGATGGCCTGGGCAATATCTGATTCCTGGACTTCGACAAACCCGGTCACTCTCTTTTTCGCAAGATCCAGCAAACTCTGAGGTATCGAACCGGTAAGGCCGTCGGCGAGGGAGTCTTTGTACTCCACATCAAGGACCTTGCCCCCCGGCCAGGAAACCACATAGGGGTTGGACGCGACGGACTGCACTCCCCAGATCTCCGCTTCCGGCCTGGCAGTTTTGACGGGAATGGCAACCCCGTTCAGTAGACCTCCGCCACCTGCAGGAGAAATGACCATATCGATTTCTGGTTCATCCATGATCAGTTCAAGACCCAGAGTACCGGCCCCACTCACGATAAAGTGGTCCTCGTAGGAAGAGACATAGGTCATCCCCTCCTCTTTTTGAAGGCGATGTGCCTCGTCCTCGGCATCGTCGTAAAGGTGTCCCACTACTCTTAATTCAACGGATTCACCACCCAGCATCAAAATGGCATCTCTCTTCGTCTGAGGGCATACCCCAGGAACGCAGATCACTGCCCTGACGCCCAACGACCTGGCTGCCATAGCGATACCCTGTGCATGGTTGCCGCTGGATGCTGTCACCACACCCTTTCCCCTTTCTTCCAGGGAAAGGCTGAACATCTTGTTGAGGGCACCCCTGATCTTGAAAGAGCCGCAGATCTGATGGTTCTCCCATTTCAAAAATATTTCCCCACCGGAAAGACGGCTCAAAGGTTCGGATCTTTCCGTGGGAGTGTGTCTGATACGCCCCTTCAGGAAACGCGCGGCGAGAAGAACATCAGACATTTGAGGATCTATCTTCATATTTAGCACCTCCTGGCATTTTTCAATATTCAGTATACATGAAGCGGGCCTGTCGGGGTAAATTCAGGATCGGGAAACCATTTTTGCAGTTCTTTCCTTGTCAGAACTTTCTCTCGGTAATACAATAAATTTAGGATATGAAAGGTGCAAAAATTTTATATATATGGAGGATATAAGAGCATGAAAAAAGCCATATCGTTACTGGCTGTTCTGTTCGCATTTACAGCAATAACGGCTCCGCGCCTGGATGCATCGACTTCCCTCAACAACGCGAACGCCCTGAGCCTATACATGTACAAGGGGCAGGTGCAGAGTTACGTCGGGTACCCTGATTCTGTGGAATACAACAGCAACTACAGACGCAATCTGGAATTTTACGCTACCCCCGACGGCTACGATGTATATCAGGTGTTTACCGGCTATATGTCCAACGGGCAGCTTGGGGTTCTGGGAAATGTTTTCAGACCTGGCAGGACAACACTTATGGCTTTGGCAAACCAGTTGCGGGGGAAGGGGCTGACACAGATAGCGTCCGATGGGAGATCTTTCCTCTTTCAGGGAAAAGACCCCCGCACCGGACGCCTGATGTACGCGATAGTCGAAGACTGGACGTCCTCTGGTCTCGGACCTGTTCTGACTCTTCTGACCGAAGAGGTTTACAGGCAGATCATGTAGCAGGGTTCTCCCTTGCCAGGGATTCAAGGGCCTTTACAGCGGTGTCGATATCTTCCTCGGTGTTGAAGTAACCGACGCTGATCCTGAGGGCCCCTGCCGGGAAGCTTCCAAGTGTCCGGTGGGCCCTCGGGGCACAGTGAAGCCCCGGCCGAGTCTCTATTCCCCATCTTTCAGAAAGTTCCATGGCCGCTGTACCGTTATCGATCCGGGAAAAGTTCATCCCATAGACGGCAAGCCGGTTACGTTCGTCATCCATACCGTATATCTTCAAACCCTTCAGACCCCTGATACCTTCATACAGCCTTCTCCCAAGTCCTTTTTCTCTTTCGGAAATTTTTGCTACGCCGGTGGAGGATATCCAGTCAATGGCAGCAAAAAGTCCGGCGGTACCTGGAAGGTTGGGCGTCCCTGCCTCAAAGCGATCGGGCATTTTTACGGGATGGATCTCTTCGTCCGAAAAACTGCCCGTTCCTCCCTCAATGAATGTCGAGACTGTTTTTGCAAATTCGGGAGCCCAGACTATCCCGCCTATGCCCTGGGGCCCCATAAGTCCCTTGTGCCCGGTAAAACACATGGCCGCAAGGCCGAGGCCCGATGCGTCGATCGGGACAACCCCGGCGGTCTGGGCGGAATCAAGGACACAGGGAACCCCGGCCGACCGGCAGATGGATGCGATATCCTCCAGTGGCTGGATAGTCCCGCAAACGTTACTTGCGTGGGAGAAGACAAAGAGGTCAACCTTTTGGCTTCTGAACAGAGATTCGAGATCCGCAGGGTCGAGAAGGCCCCGATTGTCACATTCAAGCACAGTGACCTTGACTCCTTCGCTTTCCAGCCTCCTGAGGGGCCTGATAACCGAGTTGTGCTCCATACTGGTGGTTGCGGCGTGCATCCCGGGTCTCAGGTAACCCTTTAGAACCACGTTCAGGGATTCCGTTACATTGGAGGTGAAAGTTACGTATCTGGGGTCAGCCTTGCTGTAGCCCCCGAAAAAATCCGCAAGTTTCATCCTTGTGGAGGTCACGAGATCAAGAGTATCGATATCGCGCCCCGATGATGAACCCCTTGCAAGGTTGGCACCCCGTCCCGTGATGAAACCGCTGACCGCCTCGGCAACACCGGGCGGTTTGGGCCAGGTTGTGGCCCCGTTGTTCAGGTAGATCGACAATGCCCATCACTCTCCTTTTCGATATTGGATATCATTTTGATGATATCCGACCCTACCAAGGATATTCCATCAACATAGGTAATACAACCGTTTACTCTATGCCCTGATGGGGTATGTTTAAGCTGTACAGCATCATTTTTTGGGAGGTGGTATCGCAATGAAGTCTTCAAATTCTCCGTTTATTGGTTCAGTTTGGCTTCCTGGCATTTATGACATGGCTCGGCTACAGACACCAGTTGCTTGGAGGGAGCCCTGAAGGAAGCCGGTTGGCCCACGGACACGAGCCCCGACACCTCGATCAAGAGCCTTTCGGATGAATTGGGGAAAAGCCCCAATGACATAAGATAGGCAGTGAAAAAAATGTCAAAATAAGAGCATGGCAACGTTGTCTTTTACTGACCTTCAATATCCACTATCTTTCTGACAATTTCTTTGCCGGCCAGGGGTCTGGCAATTTTCAGGGCGGCCCTTCTCATGAGCGCCGCTTCTGTTTTCGAACCAAGGATCTTTTGTGCTTTTTCCGCTGAAAGCCTGTAGTCGAGCAACACCCTGACCGCTCCACGCTCAAGAAGATAATCGCTGTTCCGCTGTTCCTGTCCAGGTATGGGATCTGTTATTACAACAGGGGTGCCTGTACACAGGGCTTCGGATGATGAAAGTCCGCCGGGTTTCATGAATATAATGTCGGCCGAAACAAAACGGAGTGGCATCTCGTCAACAAATCCGCAAACTGTAACCCTGCCGTGGTTGTCGTATTTCTCCAGGAGCCTTTTCCTGATCTTCTCATTGTTCCCGCAGAGGGCGTGGACGATGAAGCCTCCGTCTGCCAGTGAAGAGACGACGGCCTCCATGGAGCCCATCCCTATACCCCCACCCATAACAAGAGCTGTTTTTTCTTTTTCGGGTAACCCGAGAAGTTCCCTTGCTTCTCTTTTATCAGGTAAAGAGGCATAGGAGGGGTCGACAGGTATGCCGGTCAAAAAAACCCTTTCCCGTGGCAGTCCATCTTCACGATGCTGCGACAGAGTCTCCTCCGTCGGAACGAACCAGCCCGAAAAGGAAGGGTTGCGGTGGAAAACGTGGCTGAGAAAATCGGTATTCACATAATAAACGGGGACCTCGGGAGTGAACTCCCCGGCAAGAGCAGCGGCTCCAAAAAAATGGGTGAAAATAACGGCATCCGGGGAAAAATCGATGAGGGTCTTCCTGAGTTTCTGAATGTTCAGTTTTTCTGTCAACTCTCCGAGTGTGGCGATAACTCCGCTTCTCGCATCGGGTTCGTCTGTGAGATCATAGAAATATCCCCAGAGATGGGGGATCCTTCTCACCATTTCCAGGTAAGATCTCGTATAAACCCCTCTCACTATCGGGGAAGAGAAAGATAGAGTGTCCAGACAAAGGACTTTACTCCCGGGAAACTCCAGGCCGAACCACTTTTCCAGGGCCAGGGCAGCAGTCTTGTGACCTGTCCCGACCGAGGCGTATAGAATTGCGGCACGAAAGGGCATTTCTCTTACCTCCCCTTGTTCATGGCCTCCCTGAGAACATCGCCGAGAGAAAGTCCCGAGGGAGCATCGGATTCCACCGCCGATCTGACAGCGGACACTATGGAATCCCTGATCTGCCCAGCCTTGAATTGCGGAGGAAAATAAAGGGCCGCCGCGTCATCGTGCCCGCCGCCACGGACCTTTTTCCCATCCCTGAGAAGTCCTGTCACCCTTCCCGCGAAACCGTCCCGGCTCCTGAGGGAAACGTTCCAGTCTCCGGCGGGACGCCGGCTCAGAACAGCGGCAACACGGGGAGGGGACTCCATTCTGTCCAGCACAAGCCCGCAAAAATCCGAGACGTCGCCAAACTCGAGGTTTCCAGGCTCAACGAAAAGCAGGTCGTCCCCGGTTCTGGCAGAGGCGGCAAGGGCTTTTCTGAATCTTTCCTCCTGCTCCTCTACAAAAGAGGTGGCAAAAGATCGTTCTGAACCGGAAAGGGCAGCGGCCGGATCACGAATGATCCGCCCAAAAACCGACCAGGGACCGCAAAGTGTTATAAGCGCCTGCCAGAGACGGCTCTCTGGAATCCGGTTCAGCCAGAGGTCCCTGTCGTTGGCAACTTCAACTATTTCTTTAAGGGGTTCTATCCTTTCTCTTTCTTTCCCGGGAGCCGCTTTTTCCATCAGCCAGTCATGGTAAACCTTCGCTGCACAAAACCGGCTATCAGCAAAAACCCAGGGTCTGCTTCCGTACCTGTCTATGGTGCTCTGGTGATGGTCAAAGAATAAAGGCTCTTCTCCGGATGGGAAAAAACTGTCAATATTATCTATCGTCTCCGGTTTCTGGCAGAAAAGATCCAGAACAAGAAAGGGTTCCCCCCTGGCGGCAGATTCCAAAACAAGAAAATCAACCTCACCGTACCCTGTCAGGGAAACTCTCAAAGGGCTGCGGGATGGAAAGTTCCAGTACCATGCAACTGCTGCTGCAACAACACCGTCAAGATCGGTGTGACTGATTATGTGCAAACCGGCTCTGCTCATTATTGATCTCCTTTTTATGGAGTTGTTTATGATTATAGAACATGTCCGGAGTTGGGATATGTGAATAAGATTGTGAATAACTTTGTAGAGCCCAGTGGTAGGTTTCGTTATCTTTGGTCAAATTCATTCAATTTACAGTCTTTTTCTTGCAACCCCTCAAAACAGAGGTTTTCTCCGGCACCCAAACAAAGAGGACAAAATGTGGATATGTGGATAACATTTGTGGATTCATCTATGGTAACATTGTGGCCGAAACCATTCGTATTCTAAAAGAGGGTTGAAAGATTTTGGAAGAAACTATCACTAAAACGTGGCAGAAAATTCTCGAAATAGCCGAGGAAAACCTCCCTAAGGGAGCCGCAGACATCTGGCTCAAGACCTGTCTTCCCGTATCCCTGACCGACATGGTCCTTACTCTGGATGTCCCCAATGTATTCGTCCGCGAACAGATCCAGTCTCGTTTCATCGAAAGACTTATAGAAATTACTTCCCGCCAGGGCCTGGCTGATAAAATCGTCCTGGAAGTCGGTGGAGGGGCAAAGAAGGACGAGATACGCAGGGCCGAAAAAATTACCCGGGAAACCGAACGCCCAAAAAACGGTCTTAATCCCGACTACCAGTTCGACTCTTTCGTCGTAGGAAAATCCAACAGGCTGGCTCACGCCGCAAGCCTCGCTGTGGCCGAGTCGCCGGGTGTTGCCTATAACCCCCTCTTTTTCTGGGGTGGGGTCGGACTTGGAAAAACTCATCTTCTTCACGCAATAGGGAATTTTGTGACAAAACATAACGAAGGTCTGAAAATTTCCTACATCAGTTCCGAAAAATTCATAAACGAGTTCATCATGTCCATCCAGAACAACAAAACCCACGAATTCAAGGTCAAATACAGAAGCGTCGATGTGCTTCTCATAGACGACATTCATTTTCTGGCGAATAAAGAGAGCACCCAGGAGGAATTTTTTCATACCTTCAACAGCCTGCACGACGCCAAGAAACAGATAGTCCTGACATCCGACAAACCACCAAAGGATATTCACAACATAGAGGAAAGGCTTGTAAGCCGTTTTGAGTGGGGACTTGTAACAGATATCCAGCCCCCCGATCTGGAGACAAGAATGGCTATCCTGCGCAAAAAAGCGGCCATCAAAAACTATTATGTTCCGGACGATGTCATAGATTTCCTGGCTCAGAACATACCCAGCAACATCAGGGAACTGGAAGGATCTTTAAACAGCGTGATGTTCTTCGCCGATCTGAACAACGAATCCATTACTGTGGACAATGCTTCAAGATGGCTAAAGGATCTTATTCGCAGGTCTTCAAGGGGGCAGGTAACCATAGATCTGATCCAGCAAATAACCGCCGAGGCTTTTGGTATTCCCGTATCGGCCCTCTCCGGTAATAAACGGACTTCAGAAATCGCACTTGCAAGGCAGGTGGCCATGTTCCTGAGCAGGGATCTGACAGGAACAAGCCTCCAGCAAATAGGTTATGCCTTCAACAGAAAGGATCACACGACAGTAATCCACGCATGTAAAAAAATAGAGGAAGGATGCAAAAAGGATCAAAGATTGAAGAATATGGTGGATAATATCAGGGAAAAGTTGTGATTCAACTGTGGATTCATTTGAAACCATCCACAGTGTAAAGTTCCTGTTCTTTTATTCTCCTGTGTTGTGGAAAGGTATCCACAAAAAATTTCTTTCTTATACACAGTAAAAGGGCAAAGGTTTAGCCTTTTTTTATCTTTTCCACAAAAAACACACCATTATTACTAGAACTACTGCTTTTTTATTTCTATAACATAAATAGAGAAGGGGTGACTATGAATTGAAACTTCTCGTGGATAAGACAAAATTTCTTAAAAGCTGGTCCCTTACTGAAAGAGGTGCCGGTCACAGAAGTACCATATCTGTTCTTTCAGGTGTCAAATGTGAGGCAGGACCAGGGGGTGTGGTTCTAAAGGCCACGGATCTTAAAACCTCTATTTCCTGCCATGCGGAAGGGGTAAAGGTTGAAGAACCGGGAAGCGTAATATTTCCTGTCAAGATAATTGGGGAATTTTTTAAGAAGGCTCCAGGTGAATCTTTTACAGTAGAGGTAAAAGGCGGAAAGGCTACCATGGTTTCCGGAAGCAGCGTCTATAAATTTTCAACATATCCGGTATCTGAATTTCCCAGCCTTCCGACCTCCGCCAATGGGCAGCCTTTTTTCCGATCACTTGTTGGAGATATGAGAAGAATTCTTGAGGAGGGAACGTTCTCCGGTTCGCCGGGAGAGGAATTTCCCCAATATTTGAGTGCCGGCCTCATACAGACAGAGGAAAGTAAAGTTAGAGTTGTTTCAACAGACGGAAGGAGACTTTCTCTTTCGCAGGGAGAAATAAAGATAGAAGGTGAACCGGATCAGGTTCTTCTTCCCCTTTCGGGACTCAGGGAACTACAGAGAGCCCTTGCCACGGTTGAAGCAGAACAGGAAATTGTTGTATCCAGAGATGATTCACAGGTATTTTTTGTTACCGATGGTATTGAGTTTTCCGTCAGAAGAGTGGAATCCCGTTTTCCTCCATACGAAAAAGTTTTGTCCTCTGAAAGGACCACATGGATAACGATCAACAGGGAAACCTTTATTGAAGCCCTGGAAAGGACCGAAGTAATAGTCAGGGATTTCAGCAGAATGGTGGTTTTTTCACTTTCTCCAGGAGGAGTCCTGAAATTGCAGGCAAAGGCTCCGGAGGTGGGTGAGGCATTTGAGGAAATCGAAGGAGACTGCGATGGAGAAGTTCTCAAAATAGCCTTTAATGTCAAATACCTGCTGGAGGGACTAAAGGCTCTGCACGGAAGTTCGGCACATCTCTCCTTTAACGGATCAAACGGCCAGATGACTCTTTCCAGGCCGGGAGAAGACAGTTTCATGTATGTTCTCATGCCTATCACACTCCCCGAGGAGGGCTCCGCGGAAGAAATACAATGAAAATCAATATATCTCATTGGGAAGGATTCAGAAACCTGAAGCCCCGCCGCCTTGAATGGGAGGAGGGGCTTCATCTGCTTCTGGGCCCCAACGGATCGGGAAAAACCAACATTCTCGAGGCTTTTCACATAATGACAGGGTGGGGTTCCCTGCGGGGAGAGAGGGTCTCGGACCTTAAAAGGTGGGAGGGGACAGAAAGGGGAACCTTTCTGTCAGGAGAGTTCTGCGGAGAAGAAGAATTTATATTAAGGGTCGGAATATATAACAGGATATTGATGAAGAAGGGAAACGATCCTATCAGGGCGTCGCAGTTGCGACCTCTTGTTCCGTCACTGTTATTTTTGCCGGGAGATCTGTCCCTGGTAGAAGGTTCTCCCGCCACAAGACGAAGATTGCTGGATCGCCTTTGTGCTTTATTGTATCCACTTTATGCCTTCCGGCTTCATGAATACGGAAAGGCGCTGAAACAAAGAAATGCTTCATTAAAGGCAGGGAGAAATCAAACGGCTACGGCGAGGGTTATGGAACCCCTCGCAACATGGATATGGGCATGCCGCCTTGCGGCCACAGATCTTATTGGGAATGGCCTTGAAAGACCAGATTCATTTCTTCCCCGGGGAGTAAAGGTCGAACTCAAAAGGGGAGGGATGGGACTTGAAGATCTTCATGAAGATTTCTGGGAGTCCCTTAAAGCATCCCGTTCCAGAGAGTCGGCAACTTTTTCATGCCCTGTTGGACCACACCGGGATGATCTGATCATAAAATTTGGAGAGAGGGAGGCCTCCCGCTGCTTCAGCCGGGGCTACCGCAGAAGGATCGCCGTTGCGCTGCTGCTTTCTTCAGGGAGGGCCGTTGAAAGGAAAACCGGGAGAAAACCTGTCCTTCTTCTCGATGAGGTAATGGCTGAACTGGACCTTGAGGGCAGGTCGGGGCTTATAGAAACCCTTCTTGGAACGGGCTGGCAGGTTTTTGCCACGACCGCGGAAATATGCACGCCGCAATGGCCGGGAAAAATATGGAAGGTCGAGAATGGAGATATATCCGTATCATGATATTTGGGTTCTATGGAGGGACAGTTATTGGAAGACCGGATATTTGATGTGATCGTTGTTGGAGGGGGACATGCTGGGTGCGAGGCAGCCCTCGCGTCGTCCCGAATGGGTTCAAGAACTTTGCTTCTAAACCTGCTCCTGGACAATGCGGCAATGATGCCCTGCAACCCTTCTATAGGAGGTCCGGCCAAAGGGCATCTTACCAGGGAGATCGATGCCCTTGGAGGAGAGCAGGCCATGGCTGCCGATGGATCCACCATCCATATAAGGGTACTGAATACATCAAAAGGCGCGGCGGTCAGAACTCTTCGTGCCCAATGCGATCTTTGGGATTACCACCGATGGTACAGGCGTGTCTGCGATGAACAGGAAAACCTCGTCGTAATTCAGGAAGAGGTTACGGATATCTGGGTCGAAGAAAAAATGATACGCGGAGTAAAAACAAGAATTGGCAGTATATACGAAGCGAAGAAAGTGATAATAGCGACGGGGACCTTCCTCGGGGGGAGGGTACATATAGGCCTTTCAAATTTCGGATCGGGCCCCCTTGGACAGATCCCTGCCACGGAACTGAGCAAAAGTCTTCTGGAAACGGGCATCACCGTGGGAAGACTCAAGACCGGAACGACTCCCAGGATACATGCCGAAACAGTGGACTGGGCATCTCTTGAAAGACAGGACAGCGCTCCAGAGCCCCTTTGTTTCAGCCATTGGGGAACCCCCCGTATCTACAGCGGCTATGCATGCCATGCGACCAGGACTACATCACTGACACACGAGATCATAAATGGCTCCCTCGACAGGTCACCCCTGTTCACTGGAGCCATAGAGGGTAAAGGGCCGAGATATTGCCCATCGATAGAGGACAGGGTGGTGCGCTTTCCTGACAAGGAGAGCCACCTGGTATTTCTTGAACCGGTTGCCAGGGGCAGTTGCGAGATATACATGCAGAATTTCACCACCAGCCTGCCTCTTGATACGCAGGTCAGAATGGTGAGATCTTTGCCCGGGTGCGAAAAGGCAAGGATAATGAGGCCGGGATATGCAATAGAATACGACTTCATACCCCCAACGCAGTTGAGACCATGGCTTGAATCAAGGGAAATCAAGGGTCTTTACTTCGCGGGGCAGACCAACGGAACATCTGGATACGAAGAGGCGGCCGCACAAGGCATTCTCGCCGGCATAAACGCATCCCTTGCCTGCAGGGGGGAGGAACCCCTGGTGATAGAAAGGTCCAGAGGTTACATGGGGGTTCTTGTGGATGATCTCGTTACAAGGGGAACTACGGAACCTTACCGGATGCTGACCAGCCGATGTGAGTTCCGGCTGCTTCTCAGGCATGACAACGCCGACAGGAGGCTGGCCCCCCTGGGGCGAGACCTCGGGCTGATCGGGAACGAAAGATGGAAGATGCTCCAGGCAAGATGGAAAGAGATCGACGAAGAGATAGAAAGGCTCAAAAAAACCCGTGTCCCCCGGGGAATAGAAACAGAAAAACTTCTCGAAGAGGCGGGGGCGGGGTCCTTTGTCCCTGGTTCGACGGCAGCAGAAATCCTCAAAAGACCCGGCGTGACATGGGAGATGATAGCCAGGATAGCTCCCCCGGGGCAGGAACTCTCGCCCGAGGCAACGGAGAGGGCCACGATAGAGATAAAATACGAGGGCTACATATCAAGGCAGATATCCCAGGTTGACAGGATGAGGCGTATGGATCAGGTGCGTATCCCGGAGGAACTGGACTATGGTTCCATTCGTGGTCTCCTGAACGAAAGCAGGCAGAAGCTGGCCGCCGCAAGGCCTTCTACACTGGGCCAGGCCGGAAGGATCTCGGGTGTCACCCCCGCTGATATAATGCTTATTGAGGTGTACATGGAACAGAGGAGAAGGGAAGCAAAAAATGGCCGTCAGGAGAGGTAGAAGAAAGGGAGAAGTATCAGCTGTCGGATCTCTTCTTCTTTCATCTCTTTCAAAAGAACAGTCCCGCATGCTTCTTCTGGCAGATCTTGCGACCAGGTGGGAAGAGGTTGTTGGCCCCAACCGGGGAGGGAAGAGTTCCCCGGGTTCTCTTGTTGACGGGAACCTGGTGGTGACAGCCGTTTCGCCTTCGTGTGCACAGGATATCAGGATGCGAGCGGGAGATCTGGTCCTGAAGATCAGGGAAAAATGGGGTCTGGACGTTTCGTCGATAACGGTGAGAGTCGGGAAGGTAAAAAAAGATCGGCATCTTCCCGGAAAGGCACGAAAGAGTTCTGTCGTGTTACCTGAGCCGGAAAGCATTGACGAGTGCAGGGAAAAAATCAGGGGAGTCATTCCCAGGGAGGACGTCGAGGAAGGACTCGCGAGGCTGATGGCACAGTACAGGAAACGGTTCGGCGGAGGCCGGGCCGGAGAAGACAGGGGGGAAAACGGAAATGGATGGAGAAAGAAGATCCGCTGACCTTGGGCTCTCGGTTCTGGGAGTTGCTCTCGCTGTGGGTATTGTATTTTCATCAATTCTTGTCTCTTCGACGATAAAAGATGTAAAAATGGCCAACCAGACGATCGTGGTCAAGGGGTACGCACAGAAAGAAGTCAAATCGGATATTGCCGTCTGGAATGGTCGGTTTACCTCGAGAGACCCGGACCTGGTTACCGCCTATGCGAGGCTTGAGAGGGACCTGAAGGTTGTGGTCGATTACATGGCCCGCAGCGGAATACCGGAGGAGAACATCTCCGTATCTGCTGTTTCGACCAGGATCCAGAACCGGAGGACCCCGCAGGGATACGAAACCAACGAAATTGAACAATACGTTCTTGATCAGACAGTATCGGTAAGTTCCAATAATGTGGACCTGGTCTCTTCCCTCTCCAGGGAATCCACCATCCTCATCCGTGAGGGAATAGAGTTCTTCTCCTATTCGCCGGAGTACTATTATTCGAAGATCGAGGATATGAAAATACAGCTGCTGGGGGAGGCCACCCTCAATGCCAGGCAAAGGGCAGAGCAGCTCGCCGTCAACAGCGGAGGAAAGGTTGGCCCCCTGAGGGCTGCCACCCAGGGAGTCTTTCAGATAACACCTGTCTACTCGACGGATGTCGATGACTGGGGCAGGTACGACACCACCACCATTAACAAGGCAGTAAAGGCAGTGGTCACGATACAGTACTCGATTGATTAGTGAGTCGGGAATGGGAAAATCCGTGAGACGTGAGACGAGAGACGAAAAATCAAGGGCGTAAACGGTAAACGGTAAAACATAAAAAACAAGGAAGCAGGAGACTGGCGTCAGGAGACAGGAAAGCAAAACCAACTGCGTGAACGGTAAACGGTAAA
>DAOTIQ010000053.1:0-12621 GCA_035448245.1 Thermovirgaceae bacterium
GGAATCCGCTTCCCGCCCTTGTCGGCGGGGCGGTCTGGTACCTGGTGATTCGTTTCTCGGGGTACGTTTCGGTAGGTTCCATGGTATCTCTTGCGACTGTCCCTGTCGTGTTTCTGATTATGGGCCAGCCGGCAGCATATTTCTGCATGTCAGCGGCTCTTGCCCTCCTCGCTGTGTTGCGGCACAGGAGCAATATTTCCAACTTGCTTGAAGGGAAAGAGGGACGCGTCGGAAGCGAAGAATAGAAGGGTTTTTGTCTTGACGAATATTGACCTTAACCCTATAATTTCACTTGTCAAAGAAGGTCAAAGGGGGAAAGGTCTTGTCCAGTCTTACGATGATAATAGAAAAGCACATCCAGGAAATGCTGGAAACAACCGACGAAGAGTCCGTTTTCCTTAGCCGGAAGAACCTCGCTGAGCATTTCGGGTGTGTCCCCAGCCAGATCAACTACGTCATCAGGAGCCGTTTTACCCCGGAGCGGGGTTATATTGTCGAAAGCCAGAGAGGCGGCCATGGATACATAAGGGTCATTCGCTTGTGTCTCGACATGCCGGAAGAGAGGGCGAACCATATAGATGAACTTGTCGGGGATACTGTCAACGAGCAGGAGATGAGGAGGATACTGGCCAATCTCCAGCACAGGAAAATGTTGACATCCCGGGAGCGCCTTCTTGTGGAAGTGGCTGTAAGGTTCCAGGAAGAAATTGGCCGTGATCTCCTGGATCTTTCTCCCTACAAACGTGACTCCCTCCACGCCGAACTTCTTCGGCGTCTTCTTCGCAGCCTTGCCCTCGGATAGGATGTGGAGCCATGAAATGCGAGAGATGCAACGAGCGCGAGGCGGAAATCCACATAAGACACCAGAAGGGCAAGGAAATTGAAGAGCATCATCTCTGCCGGCAATGCGCGGAACAGATGGCCAGAGACGGGCTCATTCCCGATATGACTTTTGATTTCCCCGTCGAAAGTTTTCTCGGGGGGCTTTTCCCGGTGCATGGACAACCCCTTCCCGATACCGAAGAGGGACATGCCGCTGACGAAGGAGTCACCTGCGGGAGGTGTGGTCTTGATGCCGCGTCGTTCCGCAAAACAGGCAAGTGGGGATGTCCCGAATGTTTCTCGGTCTTTCACGAAAGTGTCGGGCCGCTCCTGAGGAAGATTCACGGATCTGATGTTCATCGCGGCATAAGGCCGGCAAAGGCCTGTGTCAGGGAGTCCTGCAGAGGTGATGTCGATTCCCTCCGGAAGGCTCTTCGCGAGGCTGTCGAGATGGAAGAGTACGAGAGGGCCGCCGTTCTGAGGGACAAAATCAGGGAGACAGAAGAAAACAATGAAGACGGGAGCTAGGGATCTTGCCGATGCTCACCTTGGATGGCTTGACGGAACAGGTGAGTTTGCGGATGTAGTGATTTCATGCAGGGTCAGGCTTGCCAGAAACCTGTCCGATTTTGTGTTTTCGTGGCGCGCTTCGCCTGATACTCTGCATTCTATCGCTGATGCCTTTCGTCTCAGGGTATCGAATGGAGATCTTTCGGATTTTTCCGAAAGCCTTGTTATTGATTCTCTCGATCCCCTTGCGAGGGGGATCCTCGTAGAGAAGCATCTCATAAGCCCGGCCCTTGCGAGAGGGGGTCCCGGGCGCGAGGTCGCGATCAGCAGAGAAGGGAACATCTCTGTCATGGTCAACGAGGAGGATCATATCCGTATCCAGGCCTTTCGTGACGGACTTGGGGTTCGCGATGCCTGGGAGGACGCAAGGAAAATAGACCAGGTTCTCGAGGAGTCGGGTTATGCCTTCGATGGCAGAAGCGGTTTCCTGACCACCTGCCCGACCAATATCGGTACGGGGCTCCGGGCTTCGGTAATGATCCATCTCCCTGCGCTTTCCGTCCTTCGCAAGATGGGTAAGATTGTTGCCGATTGCGGAAGAATTGGTCTCACAGTCAGGGGAATGTTCGGGGAAGGCAGTGATTCTGCTGGTTCACTGTTCCAGATATCGAACCAGGTAACCCTGGGACAGACCGAGGAGGAACTCCTGGACAAGGTAGCGGGAGCGGCCTCGGGGCTGGTTATGCAGGAAAGGTCTGCCAGGACGAAGCTCCTTGACGTAAAGGGTGCGGAACTCGAGGACAAGGCATGGAGGGCCTGGGGGCTTCTCCGTTATGCCAGGAGCGTGGATCGAAGGGAATCCCTGGAACTGCTTTCGCTGGCCAGGATGTGTTCCGGGACGGGGATCCTCCCGAAGGTTCCATCGGGGACCTGGAACAGGCTTCTCATGGATGTGCAGCAGGCCCATATCCAGGCACGGGCTGACCGTGTGCTTGATGCGGCGGAACTGGACCGCGGGAGGGCCGATGTGTTGAGACGGCTTTTTGAGAGCATTCCCGAAAACGGTGCAATTTAATACTGGAGGTATTGCCGGATGTGGCAGTTTTTTACTGAAAGAGGCAAAAAAGTAATACAGCTGGCCCACAGGGAGGCCCTCAGGCTGGGGCATGATGTCATAGGTACCGAGCATATACTGCTTGGACTCGCAGTCGAGGGAGAAGGAGTGGCCGCCCAGATACTCAGCTCTTCCGCTGTCACCATAGACGAACTCAGGGGAATGGTGGAGCAGTATGTTGGTCGGGGAGAACAGAAAAACAAACCCGTCGATCTGCCGCTGAGTCCAAGAGCGAAAAAGGTGCTGGATCTCTCGATGAGAGAGGCCAGGAATATGTCTGTAAATTACGTCGGGACCGAACATATTCTCCTTGGTCTGATCTCCGAGGGTGAGGGTATAGCCGCCCAGATGCTGAACACTATAGGAATAACTCCCGAAAAAATAAGGTCGGACATAGCCGCCGCCCTTTCCGCGGGTGACGGATCATCTCCCGAAGCGCCTGATGGATCTTCGGATGATAACAGCGGCAAGGGTTCCATACGCTCAAAGACTCCGACCCTTGATCAACTGGGTATCGCTCTTACCGAGATGGCCCAGCGAAACGAACTCGATCCGGTCATAGGGAGGAGCAAGGAGATCCAGAGGCTTATCCAGATACTCTCCCGGCGCACCAAGAACAACCCGGTCCTTATAGGGGACCCGGGTGTCGGCAAGACGGCTATTGTCGAGGGTCTCGCCCAGAAGATAATAGCTGGCGACATCCCGGAAGTCCTCAGGGGGAAGCGCGTGGTGCAACTTAACGTGGGCAACCTGGTGGCCGGAACAAAATACCGTGGAGAGTTCGAGGAACGGATGAGGAAACTGGTCAAGGAACTGAAAGACTGCCGTGACGTAATACTCTTCATCGACGAGATCCATACCATTGTGGGTGCAGGCGGGGCTGAGGGCGCCGTCGATGCGGCCAATATTCTCAAGCCCAGCCTTGCGAGAGGGGAGTTTCAGGTCGTAGGGGCTACCACCCTGGAAGAATACAGGAAAAACATAGAAAAGGACGCCGCTCTCGAAAGACGCTTCCAGCCGGTAACGGTGGAGGAGCCTAATGTCGAGGACTCCATAAGCATACTCAAGGGACTCAGGGACAGGTACGAGGCTCACCACAGGGCCAAGATAACTGACGAGGCCCTGGAAGCGGCAGCGAGACTTTCGGCCAGATATATCACCGAAAGGCATCTTCCCGACAAGGCCATCGACCTGATCGACGAGGCGGCCGCAAGAGCAAGGTTAAAGACTATGGAAGCTCCTGAGGACATCAAGGAAATGGAAAGGCGGATGGAGAGACTCCGCAAGGAGAAGGAATCCTTTGTAGCCTCCCAGGAATTTGAGAAGGCAGCATCCCTCAGGGACGACGAAAGACAACTTGTTGAGGAGATAGAGGACCGCCGCAAAGAGTGGCAGAGAGTCAGGAACCAGGAAGAACCCGTAGTGGGGGCCCACGAAATTGCCGGAATCGTCTCCGAATGGACCGGTATCCCTGTTCTGCAACTGACAGAGGAGGAATCCGCAAGACTCATTCGCATGGAGGATGAGATCCACAAGCGTATGGTCAACCAGAGCGAGGCCGTCAGCGGTGTCTCGAGGGCAATAAGAAGGGCGAGAAGCGGGCTCAAGGACCCCAAAAGGCCGATAGGGAGTTTCCTGTTCCTTGGCCCGACCGGGGTCGGTAAAACGGAACTTGCCAGAGCTCTTTCGGAGTTCCTCTTCGGAAGCGAGGATGCCATGGTCCGCTTCGATATGAGCGAATATATGGAAAGGCACGAAGTGGCAAAACTGATCGGGGCTCCTCCCGGCTATGTCGGTTACGAAGAAGGCGGAAAACTGACGGAAGCCCTGAGGAGACGCCCCTATTCGGTGGTTCTTTTTGACGAGGTGGAAAAGGCACATCCTGATATTTTCAACATTCTTCTGCAGATTCTGGAGGACGGACGCCTTACGGACGGGCAGGGGCATACGGTTGACTTCAGGAACAGTGTGGTCATAATGACCAGCAATATCGGGGCCAAGGACGTAATGAAGGGGACCAGCCTGGGTTTCGCGGCTCCGGGCCAGGGGGAATCCCCGGACTGGGACCGGGTTCGCACAGGTATACTAGATTCGGTCAGGAAGACCTTCAGGCCCGAGTTCATCAACAGGGTGGACGATATGATAGTATTTGAACCCCTTGGGCGGGAGGACCTGCTGAAGATCCTTGACCTTATGCTTCGGGAAGTTTCGAACCGCCTCATGGAACGGGGGATCAATATAGACGTCTCCGATGAGGCAAGGCTCCTGCTGCTGGAAAAAGGTTACGATCCCAGGTATGGGGCGAGGCCCCTCAGGAGGGCTGTCCAGAGGATGATAGAGGATCGCCTGGCGGACATGATGCTGGAAGGGCGGATCACGGAGGATAGCCGCATAGGTGTTTCCGTTCTTGACGGTGATCTTTCGCTTGTCCCCGAAGAATCACGCCCAATATCAGAAGAGAGCTGACCCGGGATCTTCTATCCGGCAGTAAAGTGACGGGAGTGACTGAAATGTTCAAGATCGATGTCTTCTGGATAATGCTACTTTTCTTCTTCGTTTTCCCGATGGCAAAGCAGTGGATGCTGGAGAGGTCCAGGGTTTCAGCCATAAGAAATCTCGAAAAGAAAAGGGGCAGCCGCCTTATTACGCTGATACACAGGCAGGACAGCGCCGGTTTTCTGGGGATGTTCACGAGGAACTTCATCAATATCGAGGATTCGGAACAGGTACTTAGGGCCATAAGGCTGACCTCCTCGGACACTCCCATAGACCTGATAGTCCATACTCCCGGGGGGCTCCTCCTGGCAGCGTCCCAGATCGCCGCGGCCCTTAACAAGCATGAGGCGAAAGTAACAGTTTTCGTGCCCCATTACGCGATGTCCGGCGGAACCCTGATAGCACTGGCCGCCGATGAGATAGTCATGGACCGTCATGCTGTCCTTGGCCCCGTCGATCCCCAGATCGGTCAGTATCCTGCCGTCTCGATTCTCAAAACCGTAGAAGAAAAACCTATTGCCGAGATCGACGACGAGACCCTTATACTTGCGGACATTTCCAGGAAGGCCATAGAACAGACCAGGAAATTCGTAGTCAATCTTCTTGTCGATAATGTGCCCAGGGAAGAGGCCGAACGTCTCGCCCAGATCCTGACCGAAGGGCGATGGACCCACGATTACCCCATAAGCAGTGAGGAGGCGGCCGAACTGGGCCTTTTCGTGACCACCGATATGCCCACCGAAATATGCGAGGTCATGGGTCTTTACCCGCAGGCGGGACAGCGCAGGCCCTCGGTACAGTACGTCCCCATGCCCTACCAGGGAAATCCGGGGAAGTCATCCGGCAGTGGCTCCATTCAGCACGGCCGGAATTTTTAAGGAGTGATAGAATGAGCCGTTTCAGCAAGAGAACGATCCTTCTGGGTCTGGTAGCGCTTCTGGTCCTTTCTTCAACGGGTCTGGCAGCAGACAGAGGCCCTGTGGTAACGGTTGGCAGCGAGACAGTTGCCGAGCCTGAAATGATCCGCCTTATTGTGGAGCAGTCAGGGGCCAACGAAATGATGGCTCCCTTCGTGCTTGCCCAACTGTCCCTGGAGGACAGGAATTCCTTCGCGGACCAGATGGTTATGGCCCTTCTGCTTTCGGAAGCGGCAAGGACAAAGGGGCTCCACCTCGATCCGTCGGTTGCCTCGCAATTACGTTGGAACGCCGTGAACATTCTTGCCAAGTCCTATGTTTCCAGTGTATCGGGCAAATGGGATCTTGGCAGGCCGGTCCTTGAGGCATGGTTTGCTGAACACGAAAAAGACTATGCCACTCCTGAATCGGCCCACGTAAGGCATATTCTCGTGGAGACGGAAGCAGAAGCGACCAATGTTCTTCTCGAGGTGTACGGCAGGGATGCCGATTTTGGTACCGTCGCCATGAAGTACAGCAAGGATCCCGGCAGTGCTCAGAAAGGCGGGGACCTGGGCTGGGTTTTCAGGGGACAGACGGTGGGAGAGTTCGACGAGATGGCTTTCTCCCTGGAGCCGGGCAATACAGGTGGTCCGGTGGAGACGAAGTTCGGGTGGCACATCATTCAGGTTCTTGATCGCGCGCCAGCCAGAGCGCCGGTTTTTGACGAGGCCATCAACCAGGTCAGGGAGGACTTGCAGCAGCACTATCTTGCCATGGAGGTCGAGCGTCTCGGCGGTTCCCTGGGTGTCGAGGTCGACAGGGATATTCTCTCCACTCTCGGTGGTTTTCCCGCATACAGCGCGACCGAGTAGAAAGTTTGTTTGCGAAGACGGGGCGGCCGAAAGCAGGTCGCCCCGTCTTTTTATATCTGGAGTTCTCCTCTCAGGACCACGCAGGCCGGGCCTGATATTCTGACCCTTTCACCAGAGAGAGCGAGATGCAGTTCACCGCCGCGGCGAGAGGCCTGGAAGGCGCTGAAATCTTTTTTTCCAGTGACGCCTGACCAGTATGGAGCCAGTACGGTGTGAGCCGATCCTGTTACGGGGTCCTCGTTCAGGCCTTCCCACGGACCGAAATACCTTGATACAAAGTCGTACCGTCCTGAGGGGGACGTCACTATTACCCCCTCATACTTCTCGGGGCCCCTGTCGGCTCGAAGCATCGCCTCGAAATCCGGGGACAGGTTCCGGACGGTGTCCTCATCGCCAACCCTGACGAGAAGCATCAGCGCTTCCTTTGCGATGAGGACCTCTTCCGGCCCCGTTATTCCCATTGCTGCCATGACCTCTGCCGGCTGCTCTGCCGGAACCGGCCTGTCCGCCGGAAAATCAAGGGTGATTCCCTTCATCGAGAGTTCGGCAAAAAGGGTGCCAGAGGCGCTCTCGAAGGAGATCCTTCCGCCGTTTTTTTCCTGTTCGCTGAAGATGACGTGGGAGGCCGCGAGGGTAGCATGTCCGCAGAGAGGGACCTCCACGGTCGGAGTGAACCACCTGATGCTGAACGAATCGGGATCATCCTTCCATCCACTGTCCCGTGGGATCACGAAAGCCGTCTCGGAGAGATTCATCTCCATGGCGATGTTTTTCATGGTTGCCTCTGAAGGGAATTCTTCCAGCAGGCACACCGCGGCGGGGTTTCCCCCGAATGGGGAGGGACTGAAGGCGTCGACCTGGAAAAGAGGAATCTTCATTCCTTTCGATCCATTCTGCATTTGTCTGCCCC
Source organism: Thermovirgaceae bacterium (assembly GCA_035448245.1). Taxonomy (GTDB): domain Bacteria; phylum Synergistota; class Synergistia; order Synergistales; family Thermovirgaceae; genus DAOTIQ01. Next base: position 7,624 of record DAOTIQ010000053.1, read on the forward strand.
CTTTCATGTTTTCCACGAGTATAGCCCACGATGATGGCGTCTGTCCCCCGGTTTGGGATATTATCCTTGGAAGGGGAGGGGACGGCATGATTCTGGAAAGAGCGCGCTTCGATGTGGCAAGGTACGGCAAAATAATGTCCGAAAAGGGGCTCGTCACGGGGACAGGAGGCAATTTGAGCATTAGGGAAGGGGACCTTGTAGCGATCTCGCCGAGCGCGGTGGATTACTCCCTGATCATGCCCGAAGATGTTGTGGTGACGGACATGAAGGGCGTGGTGGTCGAGGGCAGGCTGAAACCGTCAAGCGAGATCCCTCTGCACCTTGCCGTTTACGGCTCCAGGCAGGATGTCCTGTCGGTGGTGCATACCCACTCACCTAAGGCATGTGTCATGGCCTGCCTCGGGTGGGAGATACCTGTTTTTCACTATCTCGTGGCCCTTGCGGGGAAAAAGGTCCCCGTTGCTCCCTATGCCCTTTTCGGGACAGATGGACTGGCCCGTAACGTCGTCGATTCCCTGGGAGAAGAGAAAGCTGTCCTGATGGCCAACCACGGGCTGCTAGCTGTCGGAAAAGATCTTCCCGAAGCATTCAGGCTGGCCGAAACAGTGGAAGTCGTCGCCGGGATATATGCGTCAGTAAAGTCCCTGGGAGAACCAAAACTGCTCACGGAAGCAGAAACGGAAGCCCTGGCCAGAGCTTTTGCCGAATATGATTCCGTGAGCAGGGGAAACAAACCGGGCCGTATCTAGTTTCCGAACATGGATTCCAGGCTTTCCCTGATGGATCCCATGAAAGAGTCCGTTTCCTTTGGCGGAGTCGTAGCAAGGCTCACCATAACGAATACCGTCCCGGAGAGAAGAAGCCCCCACAGGGGCGGCCAGTGGCCGAGGGGTTTGAGTCCCTGAATATACATGTACCCTACTGTCAGCCCTCCGGCTATCATGCTGGAGAGTGCGCCGGCCGCCGTAGCCCTCTTCCAGAAGAAGACCCCCAGTATTGCCGGCAATTGCATCAGCAGTCCTCCTGAAGCCATTGACGAAAGTACGGCGATCAGCCCCAGTTTCATTTTCGCGAAGAAAAAGCATGCCACTGTAATGACCGGGATGAGGGTCCGGCATATCGCAAGTTCCGATTTTTCCGTGATACCTGGGGCCAATGCCTTCACGACATCCCTTCCGAACATGGAACTCAGGGTCAAAATAACCGAGTTCATGGTTGAAACAGCTGCACCCATGATGCTCAGCGTCACGAGAAGCGCGATCGGGACCGGGACCGAGCCCAGGAGCATGGCCATGGCATTGTCCGGTTTGTCCAGCCCCGGGAAACGTGCCGCCGCGGCCAGTCCGAAAACCACGCAGAGAACGGTGTATATGAACCCGAAGGCAGAAAAGCCCAGAACCATTTTTCGCAGGTTGGCCGCGCTGGCCGGAGCGTAAAGCCGCTGGACCACCTGCGGGTTGGTTACGGCGAAGAAGGCCCATGGAAGGGTCAACCCGACGAACAGGGGGAAGGACCATTTCAGTTTCAGGAGGTCGGAGTTCATCGCAAGGGCGTTGGAGAAACCTTCCGGGAAAAGGCGGAAGGCTATGAAATAGAGAAGGATCAGGCTCGCGAAAAGCATGATAACGGCCTGGAGGGCATCTGTGATCGCCACGGAGCGCAATCCGGCCCACCAGGAAAAGACCAGGGACACAGCGGCGGCTATCAGCATGCCGGTAATGAAAGGTATGGTCCCGCCGGAAAGAGTCTCAAAGAGATAGCCTATCCCCATCAATTGAACCGAAGCATAAGGTATAAGCATGACGAGACACAGAATCGCCGAGACCGCCCCCGCCGCCGGACTTTCGTATCTTTTGGAAAGCAGTTCAGAAGGAGTCACCAGATTGAATATTCGTCCTGCCGCCCAGTATCTTGGGGCAAAGAGCACCATGAGAATGACTGTCATGGCGAGATAGGTCATTTCGAAACCGAGGGCTCCTATCCCGGATGAATAAGTGAGACCGACGAGCCCGACCATCATGAAAGCGCTGTAGGTCGTCGCGCTGTAGGTCATGGCCGAGACGAATCCCCCCAGTTTACGGTTTGCCAGAAAATACTCGGACATCCCCTGGCCCAGTTTCTTTCGGGCATGCCAGGAAAGAAGAGACCCGGCAACGAACCAGACGGCGGTACCTGCCAGAATAAGAGAGGCGTTCATTTCGATGCCCCGCTTCGTGGGGTGCCGCTCCAGGATGATGTGACCCATGCTCCCGCAAGCAGAACCGCCAGTGTTATGACGTTCCAGAACATGAAAGCGCCCCCGAGGGATGCCACCTCGCGGAGAAAGGTGAAGGGAATGGCTATATTTGCTGTTCCATAGACCAATGCGAAAATTACCCAGATCTTTTCACGGCTGTTCATTTTTTGACCTCCCCGGGCTATGCTTCAAGAAAGCCCTTTTCTGAAAGTGCGTTCTCGACTGCGTCGAGGGTAATTTCGTCCGGAGCCTCCACCGTGTGGAGATGGAATCCGTTTGAAAGAGAGAGAAGGGGAGACTGGCCCGAACTTTTGAAAAGGTTTACGAAACGGATGACGTCTTCACGGGTTGCCAGATCGAGGTTCCCCCGGATCTCTCCGTATACCGGATGGTCGACTACCACGTCCAGGACCCTTCCTCCCGCCTCGATTATCGTGTTAAGTTCTTCCGGGATCTCGTCTGCGCCGTGCCTCACGGCGAAGACTCTCCTCCGGCTGTCGCCTCTCAGGACATAACCCCGGCTTGTGGCCATGATCCGGGCTCCCCGGTCTCTGAGGAGTCCGATATCCTGTACAACCGCCTGGCGGCTTATGTCGACTTCTTCGGCCAGATGTATCCCGCTTACGGGTTCTTCGGATTCTTCCAGAATGCGGACGATCTGCCTGAGCCGATTTTCCCTTGAAAGCAAAGGCTCACCTCCTCAATTAATGCAAGTAGCAGCCACTAGCGGATAATAGCATAGAGCCGCAGGCTATGGCAAGCTGATTCCGGACTGGGCCTTGAGGAGCAAGTGGGTTAACATGTGTGAATGAGGGATTTGCAGAAAGGTGATGCCCCGGCCTTCAGGTGGAGCAGGGTTGCCGTTCATGAAGCCGGGCATGCCGTAATGGCGATGCTTCTCGGGCTGGATGTCGTCGAGTGCGATATTACCAGGGGAAGGCGGGGCCGCGGAAGATCCGGAAGGTGTGTAGTTGTCGATCCGGATCCCGTGGGATTAAGGCGCTTCCTTGTCTCCATGGGAGGTATACTGGCCGAGCACCTGGTCTTTGGAGACGACCGCGGTGGGGGAAAAGACAGGGAGGATGCAGGGGTCTCTCTTTTTGTCTACTCGTCGAAGTACAGGCAGAAGGGATCGGATCCTGGAGCGGAGGCAATTATTCTTGAGGTCTCTGAACTGTTCCGGGAACAGGCAAGCAGAACCGTCCTGATGGATATAGCTTCCCTACTTGACCGTGACGGAAGAGTTGATGGCGGCAGGCTGCTGGTTTCCGGCAACAGAATCGGGGAATCTCTGGATATCTCCGGGATCGAAAAAAAGATCGCGGATTTTGCCGAGGCTGTCCCTGCTCCAGGGTGGAAGGATATGTTACTGGGTTGGATATCGAACATAAAAGAAATCATTGAAAGAATCCGTGGCTTCTAGATGCTGCTGGCAGGTCAGACTACAGGGCAGGGAGATGAAGACCGAATGAGAAGCATGATCGAAATGGAAAAGATGAACCCCTTTGAAGCGAGGGAGAAGATACGGCTGGGGGAATGGACAGGACCCACGGCGGGAATCTCAGGCGGGTTTGTCCAGGCCAATCTTGTGGTTCTTCCCAGGGACTGGGCTTTTGATTTTCTCCTTTTTTGCCAGAGGAACCCGAAACCATGTCCTCTTCTGGATGTGACCGAGCCCGGTGACCCTGTACCGCGCCTTCTCGCTCCCGGATCCGATATCAGGACCGATCTGCCGAAATACAGGGTTTTCAGGGACGGGATCCTGGATGACGAACCGCTGGATGTCAAATCGATATGGAGGGACGACCTGGTGGGTTTTCTCATCGGGTGCTCCTTTACCTTCGAGGGAGCCCTGATGGAGGCCGGTGTTCCGGTACGACATGTCGAGGAAGGGGTCAACGTTCCTATGTTCATAACCTCCATCCCGTGCCGTCCAGCGGGAAGGCTCTCGGGGCCAATGGTGGTGAGCATGCGCCCCGTCCCCCCGGAAATGGTCGCAAGGGCGGTCACCGTTACGGCAATGTATCCCGCTGTTCATGGTGCCCCGATACATGTCGGGTCTCCGGGGTCCATAGGGATAACCAATATCTCGCGGCCGGATTTCGGTGACCCTGTAACCGTGAGGGAAGGTGAGACACCTCTTTTCTGGGGTTGCGGAGTAACCCCGCAGGCTGCACTGATGGCCTCCAGGCCCCCCTTTGCCATAACTCATTCGCCGGGGCACATGTTTATATCCGACAGAAGGGACAGCGAATACGCGGTTTTCTAAAAAAACTGTCACGCCCCCGCTTTTGCCTGTCCCGTTTACCGTTGACCGTTTCCCGTTTACGCAGTTGAATTTAAGGATCTTGCCTTCCCTGCCTCCCGTATCCTGTATCCAGACGCCTTGCTTTTGCCTGTCATCCTGAGCGCAGCGAAGCGGAACGTCCGCCTACCGGCGGAGATCTGACCCCAAGACCTTCTCACCACAGAGATACGCAGAGGGTGGGGCCCCGCAGAGAAAACCAATTTTTGGGAGAACCGGGGACCCAAGATTTGTCATTCTGAACCCGAAGGGTGAAGAATCTGGTTTTGGTGTTTGATCTTTCGACTCACGATTCGCGGCACTCAAATCAGATTCCCGCCGGTAGGCAAAGGGCGCGGAACGTCCGCCTGCTGGCGGGTTCCGCTTCGCTCCGCTCAGAATGACAAGCCTCTTGCCCTTCCTGTTTCCTGCCTCCAGTCTCCCGACTCCTGCCGCCTCGCCTTTTCGTCTCACCTCT
>DAOTIQ010000054.1:0-12590 GCA_035448245.1 Thermovirgaceae bacterium
CTGAGTTTCTGCTGCAGCCAGGTCAGAAAGCCGACCAGCACTAGAAGAACAAAATTGCCCGCATAGACCCCAAGTCTGAGAAGACCGGACGGATTCCCCATTATTCCGGAAAGCACAGCACCGATACCGGTCACATCTGCGGGAAGCCCTACCGCGCTGCCAAGTGTCGAAAGGACTGAACCTTCCAGGCTGATACCCAGAAATCCCGCGCCTCCAAGATCGAGGTTCATAAGAACACGGAAAAGGAGAATGAGTATAGGAAGCTGAACCAGCAGCGGGAGACACCCCGCGGCAGGGTTGACGTTATGCTCCTTGTAGAGCTTCATTATCTCCTTGTTGAGGGTTTCCTTGTCGCCTGCGTACTTCTCCTGGAGAATCTTCATCCGGGGCTGGAGTTTCTGCATCTTCTGCATGCTGACCAACTGCTTGTGCTGAAGCGGGTGAAGCACGATCCTGATGAGAATGGTAAGGACAATGATCGCTATGCCGTACGAATGTGTAAAAGAATACAGACTGTTAAGAACAAAAAGCAGGAAATCTCCCGCCGCTTTCCAAAGTGCACTCAAAGGATTCACCTTCCTCTGGGAGAATATTCTTTGTTTTCGGAAAAACCGGAAAAAAACCGCGGAAACTCATCCGGGACAGGGTCAAATCCACCGCTGTTCCAGGGACCGCATTTTATTATACGCAAAAAGGAGAGGACCAAACCCCTTGAAAACCCGAATCGCGAGATGCTCTCCATGGCATAGCTGGAGCACGAGGGGTAAAACCGGCAGTTATCACCCAGCAGGGGCGATATAAAGACCTGATAGAACCTGATCAGGCAGATGGCGATCCTTGATGGAAGGCGAGTCATTCTGACACACTCCTGTCCGACATCCAGTCCACGCCAGGCCAGTCCTTCTCCATCAGGCCGGATCTTCGAAAAAGTCTTGCCATCTCCTCGTAGACATCCCTCGCGTTCCTTCCAAGGGCAGAGTTTCTTAGCATGCATATGACCCAGAAACCTTCCCTGACCCAGGGGCGAAGCCTCCTTATGGATTCCCTCAGAACACGCTTGCTTCTGGACCTCACAGGGGAAGAACCCTGGTGTTTTCCTGCCGCCACACCAAATGCCGTGGTCCCATCGGGGGAAGGCAAAAACAGCAACCGCACCAACGCGCCATTCACCCGGCGGCCGGTGCGGAAAACAAGGTCAAACTGCCAGCCCTTTCGAAGCCTGTACTGGCGCGGATAGCCGAATCGAATCCGCAACTAGACCGCCAGCCGCTTCCTGCCCTTGCTTCTCCTGTTCCTCAGTATACGCCTGCCGCCCGGAGAACTGGAGCGCTGAAGGAAACCAAGCCTTCTCTTTCTTCTTCTATTGTGTGGCTGGAAGGTCTGTTTCAAGTTCGACACCTCCTCCTGCAATTGTCATACACCATAATACCACCGGAAAAAAACCAGCCCGGATACTATAGCATACCGGGAAACCGGCAACAAGTACGAAACTCCAGATTCACGCTACCTGACCGCCACCTTCACTTTCCTGTAAACCACCTTCGGGAGCGCCTCGGTGATCCTCCAGTCCCGCCTGCCGAGAACCCGGCCATCTAGAATGACCACTTTTCCCCTGTCGATCCGGCTCCGGATAAGCCTGCCCGCAGCCTGCTTGAGAAGCAGTTTTGCCAGGGGAAGGATCATTTCGGTGAAGATCGCTGGACCCTCCATTGCCCTTCGTGTTACAAGGAGAGGGTCGCCAGGATGCGGGAAGGGTATCCTGTCAATTATGACCTGGGTCAGACCATCACCCGGAACATCTATACCCTCACGGAAAGAGACGCTCCCCACCAGCACCGATGATATTTCCTCCCTGAAACGCCTGAGCAGTTCATTCCTCGGAAGTTCCCCCTGGACAAGCACCGGCCATGGTCTGGGGGTTTTCCCCAGTTTCTCCGCGACAGATCTCATCAGCCTCATGGAACTCAACAATACCAGCGTACTGCCTCCGTTCTCCTCGCACAGTTTTTCCACTACTGCTGCAACATTTCTGTCGTAGGCTTCATCGGTTACCCTGAGGCCCATATCCACTATCCAGACCTTCATCTGCTCTTCCAGCGGAAAAGGGGAGTCGAGAACCATTTTTTCTGTGCCACGTAGCCCGGTCTCGCTCTCCCAGAAAGAAAAGTCGTTCCCTATTGCCATGGTCGCCGATACGGCAACGAGCGCATGAAGAGGTTTGGGAAAAAACCACTCCCTTATGAACCCAGAGCAATCGGAAGGAGCACTCATTATCGACCTGCCATCCCACCAGTAGGCCCATTCAGGGAACCTTCCCACTGCGGAGCACCAGCGAAAGGAATCCAATATCTCCAACATTCCTTCCCTCCACTGGGCAAGTTCAACTGCATGTTTTTCCCTGTTTTTATCCTTCTCCGAAGAATCCGGAGGTTTCCCCACGATCCTGAGCATTTCTTCGGTACTTCCGACAAGTTCTTCGGCCCCTTCCGGGGGTCGCGCTCCCGTCCCAAATACCTCTCCGTGACTCATTTTTTTCTTCCATCCGGAAAAAAGGGTTTCGGCCTCGAGTTTCACTCTTTCAGCTGCCGAGATCGCATCGGATATCTTCTCTGTGGAAAGCCAGTCAAGGGCCGGTAATACCCTGGCTCTTCCGTAATCAAGCAATCGCAACCAGTCCTCTGCGGAACTTCTCTTCGTAGCGGCGGTTCTTGCAGCCTCGGTCAGCCTGTGAGCCTCATCACAAATAACAGCATCGAAGGGTACCGGGAACCCGCTGTCCACTGAAGCGGCGTAGGAAAAGAAAAGGTGATAGTTGGCTACAGTTATTCTCCATTCAGAGGCCTGCTGAAACACTTTTTTCAGAAAACAGGTGTCTCGAAAGGGGCATGCGTTCCCCCTGCATATATCGCTTCCGGCCGCTACGGCCGATAGCACGGGATGGGATGGCGGCAACGATATTTCGGAGAAATCCCCCGTCTCGGTACTTTCCATCCAGGCCTCGAGTTCAGCCGCCGCCTCTGGCTCAAGCAGTGGCATTAATTCCCTGGACGAAAGTTCCTTCCCCCGGAGCCTGCACAGGTAGTTGCTCTTTCCCTTGATGAGACCGAAGGGGAATTCCTTTATACCGAGGCAGCGGCAAAGCTCTGGAAGGTCTCTCCTGACTATCTGTTCCTGGAGAGGTATCCCCGACGTGAGAAAAAGCACCCTGGTATCGTTTCTGAGAGACCAGTAGACGGCCGGGACAAGGAGGGCATGGGTCTTTCCTGTCCCGGTAGGAGCCTCTGCAAGAAGGATGTCACCTTTGCCAGACTCCAGCGCCTCCCAGACGGACCTGGCGAGATCCTCCTGCTGGGGTCTGTACTCGAAGGGTCCCAGGTTTCTTGAAAGAAGCCCCTTCTCAGAAAAGATGTCTTCCATGGATGGCGTTATCAAGCCAGTACCGGTTCTGCTCATGGACAGTTTCGCGACCTCCTCATGAGCCTGAAGCCCGTAATCCACATAACTGCCACCAGAAGCATGGCGGCAAGCACTCCCCCAACTGTCCCGGTCAGAAGAAGATAGTTATAGAACCCGTGAGCAGCCACGGGAAACCAGAGTATCCGCCATAAGGAGAACTTTTCATAACCTGACATCTTCTGTCTTGCGGCCTCGTAGCCCATGGCAAGCCCGCAAAGGGCGTGAAGGGGAACAGAAAGAAGCGCCCTCCACCCCGCCACCGCCCAGGGGTTGATCGAGCCGACAACATAGAAGATATTCTCCAGAGTTGCAAAACCCAGAGCAACGCTGGTCCCGTAAACTATCCCGTCATAACATTCATCGCACTCCGGCGAGACAATGTACCTGCGCAAGGCGATCCATTTGAAGTATTCCTCAACCAGCGCTACCCCGGCAAAGACTGAAAGAAAGGGAGAAAAAACAAGAAAATCCTCGACGAGCATTTCCAGAAGGCCAGCGGGAATAACCAGCAACATCCCCCTTAAATAGGCGGAGAAAACCAGTGAAAGGGGTTCCGGCTCTATGATGTCCCTGTTGTAGAACCACCAGAGGAGCGCCAGGCCAGGCGCGGCCGCGACGGCTGTCAATAGTCCGGCGTTCATTTTTTTTGCGCCTCCTTCTGGAGATTCGTGATAGAATAATCCGGTTTCACCGATAATATTCTCCGCTTGTTGCGGATAACGCAAGCGCCATGATAAAATGTGGCCTGTTTGCAAAGGGGGTGACATGATGCCGAACAAGAAATCTGCCGAGAAGAGAGTCCGTACTTCCGAAAGGAACAGGATCTACAACCGGTTCTGGACGACTCGCTGCAAGAACAGCGCCAGGAAGGTACTGGAGGCCGTTGAAACCAAAGACATGGAGATGGCCGTTAAAAGGCTGGATGAGGCGCAGTCCGCTCTGGACAAGGCTGTGGTCAAGGGGGTTATTCACCGCAACACTGCAGCGCGCCGGAAATCAAGACTGACCAGAGCCGTCAAGTCTCTCGCACCCCAGGCCTGATGCGCCGCAAACCCCTTTATATGATCATCCGGCAATCGCCGCCACGGAGTTTTCTCCGTGGCGTTCTTTTTTCCCGGCACTCGCCAGAAGCCTTATTATCTCCAGTTCTATGCCATCCCATCCGCTTCCGAGACCAGTCTTGAAGAGAGCGCTTTCCCTTGCCATGGCAAGGACAAAATCACGGAGGGCATTGCGGGGAAACAGGTCTATGGATTTTTTCGCAAGTCCTGCCTGATATTTCGTTATCTCCAGGGCAGTCTCTGCTGCCTCCCGCCATTTTTCCCCGGCCAGGGAAAGGTACATGGCCATACGCATCCTCTTGTGGAGGGCACTGATGATCTTGATCGGTACTTCCCGTCGCCTGAGGATCGAGAGAGCATCTATGACCGCAGATGTTTCTCCACGGCAGATCCCGTCCAGAAGTTTCAGCATCTGCCGTCCTCCGTCATCCATGATCAGCGAACTCGCAAGATCTTCGTCAATGAGTTTTTCTCCCGCGGCTGCCGCAAGTTTTATCAGTTCCGAAAGTATAACCTCTGGGTCCTCCACAAACTCCACCAGGAGATTGATCGCCCCTTTGTTTATGTATATCTTCCTGGACCTGGCCTCCCGTTCGACCCACCTGACGCGCTCGCCAAAAAAATAGGGAACCGCCGCCGGCTTCCTGACGGTTATTTCCTTTCTCTGCCGTGTGGGCAGCATCTTTGAAGGATCGCCATCAAATACCAGCAGAAAGGTTACACAGGCGGCGGATCCCTCTATCTCCCCAAAGAACTCTTCCGGGAAGGGACCGAGGGCATCCGCCGACTCGACTATGACGGCACGATTTTCTTCGAAAAGCCCCCCGGTCCTGGAAATATCAAGAAGGTCCTGCCAGGAATCCCCGGAGAAGCGCTCAACAGAGCCGCATCCCCCTTTTTTGAGTTCCGCTGTACAATCAGAAAGAAGCCTTCTCTGTGCCGGGCCCGTCCCGGCGACGGCTATGAATTGAGGCACTACCTGTTTTTCACCACCACGTTTACAAGCCTGTCCGGGACGGGGATCACACGCAGGATCTCCTTGCCTTCAAGCCTGCTTTTGACCTCCGGCCGGGAAAGAATCTCTTTTTTCATTTCTTCGGGATCCATCCCTGCCGGGAGTTCGAACTGCTCCCTGACTTTTCCGTTGACCTGGAAAACTATCGTAACCGTATCGGCTACCAGCGCTTCACTTTCGATAACCGGCCATTCCTCCAGGGATATGAGAGTCTTCTTTCCGGTTATTTCCCAGAGCTCCTCACAGATGTGCGGGGCTATCGGCGTGAGGCAAACCAGAAGCGTATCGACTCCCTCCCTGAACAACGACCATTCTGCGGGGGACTTTGGAGAGAATGCCCCGAGGGTATTTGAAAGTTCCATCAACCTTGCTACGGCTGTGTTGAACTGTTTCTCGTCCTGAATATCCCTGGTTACCCTGTCTATGGTGTAGTGTATCCTGCGCTTGAGATCCCTGCACCTGTTTTCGGTGATGGCCGACATGGGCACGGTATCGGATGAGGTTTTTTTCAGCCCTTCCAGGTTTGTCTCGACAAGTCTCCAGACCCTCTGGAGAAACCTGTGGGATCCCTCTACCCCCTGATCTGACCAGTCCAGGTCTTTTTCGGGCGGCGAAGCAAAAAGAATGAACAGCCTCGCTGTATCGGCTCCCCACCTGCTGATTATTTCGTCGGGGTCCACCACATTGCCCTTTGATTTGGACATCTTTGCCCCGTCCTTGATGACCATCCCCTGGGTGAGGAGGTTTCGGAAGGGTTCCCTTACCTTGAGCATTCCCAGATCGGCAAGGAATTTTGTGAAGAACCTTGCGTATATCAGGTGCAGGCAGGCGTGCTCTATTCCCCCTATATACTGGTCCACGGACATCCAGTAATCGGTGTCATCTTTTTCAAAGGGGGCATCCTCTGTCCATGGAGAGGCAAATCGCAGGAAATACCATGATGAGCATATGAAGGTATCCATCGTGTCGGTCTCCCTGGTCCCCTCGCCCCCGCACCTGGGACACCTGGCTTTCTTCCAGTTATCCGCCCCGGCCAGAGGATTCTCCCCCGGCTTCATTTCTATCTCCAGGGGAAGTTCCACGGGCAGGTCTTCTTCCGGCACCGGGACAACCCCGCATTTGTCACAATATATAACGGGTATGGGAGCACCCCAGTATCGCTGCCTGGATATCAGCCAGTCGCGGAGCCGGAAGTTGATCTCCCTTTTGCCCCATCCATTTTCGGCGAACCATTCTGTCATCGCCGGAAGGGCCTCGCTAGTGGAAAGTCCGTCGAACTTGCCGGAATTGCACTGTATGCCATCATCTTCATAGGCAACGGTCATGCTTTCTCCATCGAGGATATTTTGTCCCGGGGGAGTGATGACAGGCCTTACCGGTATTTCGAACTTTCTCGCGAAGTCGAAGTCTCTCTGGTCGTGGGCAGGGACACCCATTATCGCTCCGGTCCCGTATTCCATGAGGATATAGTTGGCTATCCAGACGGGGACCTTCTCGCCGTTGGCGGGGTTTACCGCCACAAGTCCCGTGTCTATACCCTTTTTCTCGCCCCCGGCGGCCGTGCGGTCCCTTTCGCTGCTATCCATACACTCGGCGGCGAACTTCCTGATCCGGGCTCCCTCGGGAGAAAGAGCCGCTATCTCTTCGACAGCGGGGTGTTCTGGCGAGAGGGCCAGGAAGGTCACACCGAAAATAGTGTCGACTCGGGTGGTGAACGTCTCTATATCAGTCTGAAGGCCCTCCAGTTTGAAGGAGAGTCTCACCCCTTCGGAGCGCCCTATCCAGTTCCTCTGCATGAGTTTGACCCTCTCCGGCCAGCCTGGCAGATCGTCGAGGGAATCAAGAAGTTCCTGGGCATAGTCGGTGATCCTCAAAAACCACTGCTCCAGGTTCTTTTTTACGACGGGGGTGCTGCATCTCCAGCAATGGCCATCGTTTATGACCTGTTCGTTGGCGAGGACGGTCCCGCAACTCTCGCACCAGTTGACAGGCGCCGTCTTCCTGTAGGCAAGGCCTCTTTTGAAGAACTGAAGGAACAGCCACTGGGTCCATCGGTAGTAGTTCGGGTTGCATGTCTCGACCCTTCGTCTCCAGTCGTAACTGCACCCCATTCTTTTAAGTTGATCCGTCATGTGCTCTATGTTGTCCCATGTCCACTTGTTGGGATGAGTTGAGAACTTGATGGCCGCGTTCTCCGCGGGGAGGCCGAAGGCATCGTAACCCATGGGGTGAAGAACATTTTTGCCTCTCATCAGGAGATGCCTTGAAAGCATATCCCCTATCGAGTAGTTCCTGAGATGCCCCATGTGAAGGGCCCCGCTTGGATAGGGAAACATCTCCAGGCAATAGAATTTTTCCCTTGATGAGTCTTTCTCAACGTTGAAAGTACCTTCCTTTTCCCAGCGTTTCTGCCATTTTTTTTCGATAGACACAAAATCGTAGCCCATTCAGGAATCCTCCTCGATGCGGAGCACTATGGCGCTTCCGGTTTTCGCAATTGGAACATATTATATCCGTCCGGACCTCAAGTCGCAAAAAAATTGCGGGAGAAGCGCGACAGCCTCCCCCGCGGTTTCGATGCAAAAACCACCCCGTCGGGGCAACTTTCCCATAACGGCTATTTTTTCCCTTTACCTTCGAAGAAGGCCTTCATCATGTCTATGGGAATCGGGAAAAGCGTGGTCGAGTTGTTTTCCGATGCGACCTCGCGCAGCGTCTGGAGGTATCTCAACTGGATCGTTATCGCTGATTCCTCCATCTTGACCGCAGCCTGGGTGAGTTTCTCGGCTGCCTGGAGTTCTCCCTCGGCTGCTATTATCTTGGCCCGGCGTTCGCGCTCCGCTTCCGCCTGCCTTGCCATGGCTCTTTTCATACCCTCGGGGAGTTCAAGTTCCTTGACTTCCACGGCGCTCACCTTTATTCCCCATGGGTCGGTCCTCTCATCGATTATCTGCTGAAGTTCGAGGTTGATCTTGTCCCTGGCCGAAAGGACATCGTCCAGCTCCGCCCTTCCCACGACCGACCTGAGGGTCGTCTGGGACAACTGGCTTGTTGCCATAATATAGTTTTCTACCTCGATGACTGATTTGGCGGGATCGATAACCCGGAAATAGACCACCGCGTTTACCTTGACAGGAACATTATCCTTCGTTATTACCTCCTGATATGGGACATCAAGGGTAACGACCCTGAGATCGACCTTGAAAAGTTTGTCGATGACCGGTATGACTATCACCAGGCCAGGCCCCTTCGAACCGACGAACCTTCCAAGTCTGAAAACAACGCCCCTCTGGTACTCCGGGATTATTTTCAGAGCCGCCGCAAGCAGGACCACTATTATCACAAGTGCCCCGACATAACTTCCCATGCTGAATATAATCTCGAACAGTCCTCTCAACATTTTCTTTCCCCCCTTTTACCGGGATACTGTCCCGTTATCGTTCTTCGCCGGATCCACCGGCTTTGGTCATTTTTACAACCAGGGTAAGGCCATCGACTCTTTCCACCACACCGGCAGAACCTGACTCGATGTTGCTGTTATCTGCCGAGCGGGCTTTCCATATCTCCCCCCTGCACATTACGCTACCAGCGGGAGAGAGATCAGTTATCAGCAATACTTCCGCACCGGCAAGACCCTCGCTTCCAGAAACAGGCCGGTTCCCGAGCGATTTCCAGACCGCCCAGGCCGCCAGTATGAAAAAGCCCGTTATTATGACAACGGCGCCCGTCATCAGACTGTAAGACATGTTTAGCAGCTCCCCTCCAGGGGCCCTGAAGAGTATGAGACCCCCGACTATTACGGCCCCTGCTCCAAGGAGACTGAGTATTCCTATCCCCCCTACTGCAAGATCAAGGATCATCACCGCAACCCCTGCCAGCAGAAAAACTATTCCCGCCCAGTTGAAGGGGATCATCCTCAGCCCGTAAGCTCCGAAAAGCACCAGCATGCCTCCGGAAACTCCCAGCACAAAACCTCCGGGAGAGAGAACCTCGAAAACTATCGCAAAAACCCCCGCGACAAGAAGAAGGTAGGCTACATCCGGGCGGGATATGAACTGCAGCGCCCTCAGCCTCGGGCTCATCTCTATCTCTACTACCCGATATCCGGAGGTGTCGACGACGGTCTCTGCCCCTCCGATGATAAACTTTTTCCCCTTCGACCAGGCGACTATTTCGTCCAGATCGGCCGCGACAAGGTCGATAACTCCCGCTTCAAGGGCCTCCGTGGAAGTATAGGATACACTCTCCGTGACCATTGCCTCCGCCGCCTCGGGGTTTCTGCCTCTCTGCTCTGCCAAAGCCCTGATCTGGGCAGCGAAATCGCTCAGGACCTTTGTTTTCATGTCCTCGTCGGGGATATCCCCTCCCGAGGCAACTACCGGGTGTGCCGCCCCCATATTGGTTCCAGGAGCCATCGCGGCGATGTGCGCCGCCTGGACAATGAAGGCCCCGGCCGAAGCGGCCCTCGAACCTGAGGGAGAAACCCACACGACCACAGGGAAGGGCGCTTTTTCTATCTGTTGTATGACCCCCTTCATGGAACTCGAGAGTCCTCCCGGCGTATCCATAACCAGAACGAGCATGGCCGCCTCTTTTTCCGTCGCGACCTCCATGACTTCCTCCAGGTGCGACTCCAGTGCTATTCCAACCACGCCTTCGATCTTTGCTGAAACGATCACGGCCCCCCCTTCCTGATCTCCCGATGCGGACAAGGGAAGACCAGTCACTCCGGACAACACAATGATGCTGATCAACATGGGTAACAACAGGTGTTTTTTCATTTTTTCACCACCCTCAATGCCTCTTTCAGATTGCCGACCCGGATCACATCGATCCCCTCCGGCATTTCGTCGGTCTCGTATCTGCTTATGACCCCTTTCCTGAAACCGAGCCTCCCCGCCTCCCGAAGCCGGAGAGGCGTTCTGAGCGCTGGCCTGACCTCCCCCGCAAGACCGACCTCACCTATGAAACAGCAGTCCGGTGGAAGAGGGGCATCGAGAGAGGCCGAACCGACTGCCATGCAGAGAGCCAGATCGGAGTAGGGGTCCTTTACGGTCATACCTCCGGCGACATTCACGAATACATCGAGAGAGCCCGAGGAGATACCGCATCTCCTGTCCAGTACCGCCAGCATAAGCTGGAGCCTTCCCGCGTCCACCCCCCTGGCCGTCCTTTTAGGGTAGGGGAACGGAGTCGGAGCCACCAATGCCTGGATCTCCGCCACAAAGGGCCTGGAACCTTCAAGGATCACCCCCATGGCCACTCCCGACACCGGTTCTTTGGCTGTACTCCAGAAAAGCCTTCCCGGGTCCTGGACCGGGACCAGGCCTTTCCCCGTCATCTCGAATACACCCAGTTCGTCGGTGCTTCCAAAACGGTTCTTGGCAGATCTCAGAAGCCTGTAAGGGGAACTTCTGTCTCCGGCGAAGAGCAGCACCACGTCCACCATATGCTCAAGAAGTTTGGGCCCGGCTATTGAACCCTGTTTCGTTATATGCCCCACTATCAGAGCCGGAACATCCATGGCCTTGCATCTTTCCATGATCTTCTGCGCCGCAGCCCTGACCTGTGTCGTGGTTCCCGGGAAACTTCCACCCTCCTCTGTAGTGAATGACTGCACGCTGTCGAAGACAGCTATCGAGTGTCCATCCATGGACCCCAGCGACTCGTCAAGGTTCGCCGAACTGATGATCCCGAGACCGTCCCCCGGCCTGCCCCCTACCCTTCCAGCCCTGGCCGCAACCTGGGATAGCGATTCCTCTCCGGATACGTAGAGAACCTTCATCCCTTTTGCTGCCATTGCGGTACAGGCCTGCAGCAGAAGAGTTGATTTGCCTATGCCCGGCTCTCCGCCAAGGAGCACGGATGACCCCGGCACAAAACCTCCGCCAAGAACTCTGTCAAGCTCTCCCATACCGCTGGAAAGCCTCTCCGGGATGGTTATCTCTCCTATCCCTCTCGGGATGACGGAGTTTCCCGACTCCTTCCCGCGCGACACCACCGGACGATCCTCCACCATGGAACCCCACTCCTGGCAGGAGGGACATCTCCCGGCCCAGGTAGAACTTATATGTCCGCATTCCGCGCATACGAACCTCTGCTGCCTCCTGGCCATAAGGTCTCTCCTGTCATCGACCTGTCCGTGTCGATACTGTTATTATGATTCTTTATCATAGCGCATCGGTCTTTTTTTTGCATCCTTTTCATTTCAAAAAAGAGCAGGGTTAGTCAAACTTTCATGACTCTTTTTTCGTGTATCATTGGCTGATAATGTCCCTTTTCGCCGCTTCATCCATTTTTGTGACCCTTGTCTTTATTCTGGTCGGGATAGTCTCCGCTCGCGGGTCGGGAGCGACAGATTATTCAATGGCCGGGAGAAAATCCACCGTGACAGGCGTTTCGGGGATCCTTCTCGGCTCGCTGGTAGGCGGAGCATCAACGGTAGGAACCGTACAGATGGCCTACCAGTGGGGAATATCGGCATGGTGGTTCACTCTCGGGGGAGGTATCGGATGCCTGGTGCTGGGCATCTGGTTCGCCGTTCCGCTAAGACGGTCCGGAATGGAAACTATCCCGGGATTTCTGTCCCTGTCTTACGGCCCTAAAGCGGGGCTTGTCGCTGTAACGGCATCCGCCAGCGGTACTTTCCTGTCCATAGTAGCCCAGTTCCTTTCGGGAGCCGGGCTTCTCGGGGGAGTGGTATCTGCGGGCCCCCTGGTATCCTTTTCATTAGTAGCCATCCTTGTGGTGTCTTTCATCTTCCTCGGAGGCCTCAGGAGTTTCAGCTCAATAGGTGCAGGAAAAATTATCCTCCTGTACTTTACCCTTTCAATATGTGCTGCCAAAGCCGTCCTTCTTCTGGTCTCCTTCGATGGTACACCTGTTTCGATGCCGGTTCAGCCATTTTTCAGCCTCTTCGGACAGGGGATCGGCAACGGCCTGGGTTCGGGCGCTTCTCTGGTCACCGGCGTTCTTTGCACCCAGATTTACATTCAGGCTGTTTTTTCCGCATCATCCCCCTCGACAGCAAGAAAAGGAGCCATTCTCTCTGCCATACT
>DAOTIQ010000055.1:0-12499 GCA_035448245.1 Thermovirgaceae bacterium
TTCACCGTTCACCGTTTACCGTTCGCGCTCTTGAATCTGGTTTTTCGATTCACGACTCACGATTCACGTTTTTTGCGATCTTCTCCTTGCCAAAAGAACTTGGCGTTGCTAAAATCAACGCCGTTGATCCGGAATATGAATGGGGAAGTGGCGGAACGGTAGACGCGCTGGCTTCAGGAGCCAGTGTCCGCAAGGGTGTGGGGGTTCGAATCCCCCCTTCCCCACCATAGTTGCGATCCAACCCGGAAAAGATATGGGGTGGAGCGATGGATACGGTGAAAGAAAACCGAAAGGGTTGTGCTGTGCCTATTGACACAGCGCGGCCCTTTCGTTATCCTTCTAGTTTGTCACGTCTTGTTCCACCAAATCCCCTAAAGACAGGGAGGGTGTGCTTCTCCCATGGCCGAATTAATCACAGTCAATAACCGGCGGCAGCGTCTAACCTTTGGTCGCGCCCGGGATCTTGTCGAGATCCCGGACATGGTGTCGATCCAGCGCGATTCATTCAGGTGGTTTTTCCAGTTCGACGACAATGGGGGTCTTGTAGATTCCGAGGAAAGGACCGTCCACGGGTTGCAGGAACTCTTCGACGAGATTTTCCCGATCGAGAGCTACGATGGCTCCTTTGCCCTCGAATTTGTCGATTACTTTATCGACCCGCCACAGATAACCCAGGAGGATTCCTGCCAGAGGGATCTTTCATGGTCCCGCTCTGTCAGGGCCACAATCAGGCTCGTCAACCGCAAGACCGAGGAGATCAAGGAAGAGGAGGTCTACCTCGGGGATTTCCCCATGATGACAGACAGGGGCACGTTTATTATCAATGGCACCGAAAGAGTAGTTGTCAGCCAGTTGGCCCGTTCCGCAGGGGTTTATTTCTCATCCGAGGAATCCGTGCCGGGTCAGGAAAAATACGCTGCCAAGGTAATCCCAGACAGGGGTGCCTGGCTCGAATTTGACATGACTCCAGGTGAACTTTTGTCCGTCAACATCGATAACCGGAAAAAACTTCCGGTCACGATCCTTCTCAAAGCCTTCGGAATCGAGAACAATGATGGCATCCTGAAGGTTTTCGGAGCCGTCGAGGAACAGGCCGATCTGGTCGAGGACGAGGTTCGTGGCAGACTTGTCGCCGAGACGATAAACGATGATTCAGGTAAACCTCTTATCAGAAAGAATGAAAGAATAACAAAAGAGATACTTGAAAAGCTATGGGAAATGGGCAGGACGAGGGTCTGGATATGGCGGACAGACCCCTCGATCGAGGCGACACTGGACCGTGATGAGACAACTAACCGGGATGAAGCCGTAATGGAGTTGTTCCGGAAACTTCGACCCAACGAACCGGCCCGGATGGAGAATGCCAACGAATACGTCAACGGGCTCTTCTTCGATACCAGGAGGTATAACCTCGGCCGTGTGGGGCGCTACAAACTGAACCGGAGACTTCAGCTGGATATGCCCGAATCGAAGCGGCTTCTCACTATTGAGGATGTCGTCCAGATCGTCAGGAAACTCATGGCTCTCCGGGATGGCGATGAAAGGACCGACGACATTGACCATCTTGGCAACCGCAGGGTCAGGGCCGTAGGAGAACTGCTTCAGAATCAGGTGAGGGTAGGCCTTTTGAGAATGGAGAGGATAGCCAGGGAGAGAATGACCACCATCCCTGACCTCACCGGTGCTACGGCGAGAGACCTTATAAACGTCCGTCCCGTGTCTGCCGCCCTGAGAGAGTTTTTCGGCTCCGGGCAGTTGTCGCAGTTCATGGACCAGACAAACCCACTGGCAGAACTTACTCACCGCAGAAGGCTTTCCGCTCTGGGGCCGGGTGGTCTGAGCAGGGAGAGAGCCGGTTTTGAGGCCCGTGACGTTCATTACACCCACTATGGACGTGTTTGCCCCATAGAGACTCCCGAAGGCCCCAACATTGGTCTTGTTACATCTCTTTCGATCTACTCCAGGATTAACGAATACGGGTTCCTTCAGGCTCCAAAAAGAAGGGTAGTCGGGGGTCTGGTCACCGACGAAGTTGTTTATCTCGGAGCGGATGAAGAGGATGAAGTATACATTGGAAGGGCGAACACTCCCATCAACGAAGACGGGTCTTTTGCCGAAAAAGAGGTCTATGTCCGTTACAGGGGCGATATTGCCGAAGTCGTTCCGGAGGAGATAGATTACCTCGACCTTTCGCCGAAACAGATCGTCTCCGCCTCGACGGCGCTGATCCCGTTCCTCGAACACGATGACGCAAACCGTGCTCTCATGGGGTCAAACATGCAGAGGCAGGCCGTGCCTCTTATCCGTGCCGAGGCTCCGGTCATCGGGACCGGTATCGAAGCCAGGGTCGCAAGGGACTCGGGCTCATGCGTGGTGGCCCGTTCTTCCGGAACAGTTGTAAAAGTTGACGCAAGGCAGATAGAGGTACTTCCAGAAGGTGGCCTGGAGCCACAAACCTATAACCTTATCAAGTTCCGCAGATCCAACCAGGGAACGATAATCCACCAGAAACCACTGGTCGGCAAGGGTGATATTGTCAGGAAAGGTGACGTGATCGCCGATGGGCAGGCAGTGGAGAACGCGGAACTTGCCCTCGGCACCAACGTCCTGGTCGCGTTTGTATCCTGGGAGGGTTACAACTACGAGGATGCCATTCTGCTCAGTGACAGGCTGGTAAAGGAGGACAAGTTCTCTTCGATCCATATCGAGGAGTATGAGGTCGAGGCGAGGGACACCAAGCTGGGCCCGGAGGAGATAACCAGGGACATTCCGAATGTCGGCGAGGATGCCCTCAAGGATCTGGACGATACCGGCATAGTCAGGGTCGGAGCCGAGGTTGTGGCCGGAGACATTCTTGTCGGAAAGGTCACGCCAAAGGGAGAATCGGACCAGTCTCCGGAGGAGAAGCTCCTCAGGGCCATATTTGGAGAGAAGGCGAGAGAAGTCCGCGACACTTCCATGAGAATACCTCATGGCGAGGGAGGCAAGGTCGTTGCGGTCAAGGTCCTCAGTCGCTCCGAGAACGGTGATGAGCTGAGCCCCGGGGTCAACGAGGTCGTCAAGGTCTACGTTGCCAGGATAAGAAAAATTACCGTTGGCGACAAGATGGCGGGAAGGCACGGGAACAAGGGGGTTGTCTCCAGGATCCTTCCTGTGGAGGATATGCCCTATCTTCCTGATGGAACCCCCATTGACGTTGTGCTCAACCCCATAGGTGTGCCAAGCCGCATGAACCTTGGGCAGGTGCTGGAGACCATTCTGGGTTTCGTGGCCACCCAGAACGGAATGCATGTTTCCACGGCCGTCTTCGAGGGAGCCAAGGAGAATGAGATACTTGAACTGGTAGATGAGGTCAGGAAAGAGAAAGTCCCGGAACTGACCCCCGACGGAAGAATACTTCTCTATGATGGCCGTACCGGAGAACCAATGAAACTTCCCGTCACGGTCGGAACGATGTACATGATGAAACTTATCCATCTCGTTGATGACAAGATCCACGCAAGGTCCATAGGACCATACAGCCTTATAACCCAGCAGCCGCTCGGAGGGAAGGCCCAGTTTGGCGGCCAGCGCTTCGGGGAGATGGAGGTCTGGGCCCTCGAAGGATACGGCGCATCCCACGTTCTGCAGGAGATGCTGACGGTCAAGTCCGATGATATCAGGGGGCGGCTCAAGACCTATGAAAGGATCGTGAAAGGCCTCAATCTTTCGGATCCGGGAGTGCCCGAGAGCTTCAGGGTGCTGGTCAAGGAACTTCAGGGCCTCGGTCTGGATGTGGAGATAGCCTACAAGGACGGTTCGGTAGGTGAACTTCTCCTTGAAGAGGATGATGAACCATCTCATTCACAGTCCAGGACACGGCCCAGGGAAGAACCCAAAAAGCCAGGCGTAAAAAGCTTTGAGGATGTTTTCGAAGATTCCGGGGCCCACGGTCCCGCACCGGTGAAAGAGGGCCCGGAGGGGATATTCGAATCTCCGGATGACACGGATGATGACCCGGAAGAGGGGGCTGATGAATAGATGAACCAGCACGAAATAACCGGTGTGAAGATCAAGCTGGCCAGTCCCGAGAGGATCAGGGGGATGTCCAGTGGTGAGGTAAAGAAACCGGAGACCATAAACTACCGGACCCTGCGTCCCGAGAAAGATGGTCTCTTCTGCGAAAGAATATTCGGGCCCACGAAGAGTTACGAATGTGCCTGCGGAAAATACAAGAGGAGCGGCCCCAAGTTCAAGGGTGTCGTCTGCGACAGGTGTGGTGTCGAAGTGGCCGATAACCGTGTCCGCCGCGAGAGAATGGGACACATAGAGCTTGCGGCACCGGTGGTCCATATCTGGTACCTCAGGGGTATTCCCAGCAGGCTGAGCCTTCTTCTGGGAACTGCCACCAAAGACCTGGAGAAGGTCGTCTACTTTGCGCCGACGCGGAGAAGGGACCCGGTGATGAAAGTTGTCATCGAGGGCAGGAGGACCGACCTCATAAAACGTGGGGACCTTGCGTCCGTATGCGAGGAGAGGATCCACAGGCACTACGATCACAAGTTCAAATCAGAGGAGGCCAACCGGGTAACCCATGTCAGTGACGTATCTGTCAATGCGGGTGACCTTGTCCCGGCTTCCCAGGTAGGGGCTTTCAAGAGAGATTTTGGCGACAAGGTCTGCAAGGTGGAGCCGGCCTTCCGTGTGGCAGAGACATCTTCAGATGGCGTTTTCCAGGAGGGGCAAATACTCTCGGTGACGGAGAGGGAAAAGATCCTGACCGAAAACGATTCTCTCGTGACCGAGAGAGCCATGGCCGGAGACGAAGAGGGGTTTGTCGTAACGGGAGTGGTGCATCTTCCCTTCAAAAAGGGGGACGTTATCTCCCAGAGTGAACGCCAGCTTTTCGAAGAGAAATATCCCGGACGTTTCAGCGTAACCGGTGAAACTGTGACAATAGAAGATCCCTGCTATATAGTCATCAACGGAGGATCCTCACCCTTTCAGCGTGGAGACATTATTCTCGAGAGGGAGCAAAGGCTCTGCTCCGCCTACGACAAGGAGTTCGAGGCCGGAATAGGCGCGGAAGGCGTACTTGCGCTACTATCCAGGCTCAACCTGGGTGAACTGGTCGCTTCCCTGAGGGAAGAGATCGGTGAGACAACGGGACAGAAGAAACGCAAACTTGTGAAGCGACTTCAGGTCGCGGAGGATTTCCGCAAGAGCGAGGGTAATCCCGAGTGGATGGTGTTCCAGGTCCTGCCCGTCATTCCCCCTGACCTGAGACCGATGGTTCAGCTGGACGGCGGCAGGTTCGCCACTTCCGATCTTAACGATCTTTACCGGCGGGTTATAAACCGCAACAACAGGCTGAGAAAACTGCAGGAACTGAGGGCACCCGAAATAATAATCCGCAACGAGAAACGCATGCTTCAGGAGTCGGTAGATGCCCTGATCGACAACGGCAGAATGGGCAAGGCCGTTCTCGGTGCCGGCAACAGGCCTCTGAAAAGCCTTTCGGACCTTCTCAGGGGAAAGAAGGGAAGGTTCCGCCAGAACCTTCTCGGCAAACGTGTTGATTATTCCGGCAGATCGGTAATAGTCATCGGCCCGAACCTGAAACTTAACCAGTGCGGCCTGCCGAAGCAGATGGCTCTGGAACTTTTCAAGCCCTTTGTGATCAATAAACTTGTAGAGCAGGGACTGTCCCCCAACGTAAAGAGCGCGAAACGAGCTATCGAAAGAGGAAGGGAAGATGTCTGGGGTATCCTCGAAGAGGTCATAAAGGGACATCCGGTAATGTTGAACAGGGCCCCGACCCTTCACCGACTGGGCATCCAGGCTTTCGAACCTGTTCTGATGGAGGGAAAGGCCCTTCGTCTGCACCCCCTTGTCTGCACGGCTTTCAACGCCGACTTTGACGGGGACCAGATGGCCGTTCATGTTCCCCTCTCGATAGAGGCGAGGGTGGAGGCAAAGACGATAATGCTCTCGGCGAAGAACCTCCTTTCCCCCGCAAGCGGTAAGCCGGTCGTTACACCGACCCAGGACATAGTCCTTGGAATATATTACGTCACTGGAATGATCGACGGTAAAAAAGGCGAGGGGAAAAGTTTCCTTGGCATCGAAGACGCGCTTTCGGCCCTGGATCACGGCTTTGTGGACGTCAACAGCAAGATAAGAGTCAAATACAGGAACGAATGGATCATCACTTCTCCTGGAAGAGCTCTTTTCAACAGTATCCTTCCCGTGGAACTAAGGTATATCAACAAGCAGATGGGGAAGAAGTCCCTCGGCGCCCTGATAGACGCGGCGTACGACAGGGTGGGACAGGATTCTCTCGTGTTGATGCTCGACGATATCAAATCCCTCGGCTACAGGTGGTCCACAATAAGCGGTATCAGTTTCGGTCTTGGCGACGTTCTCATCCCGCCGCAGAAGAAACAGATAGTGTCCGATGCACTGGAGAAGGAAGAGGTACTCTCGGCGCAGTATGGCATGGGAGTCCTGACGGAGGACGAATATCTGAGGCAGAAAGAGACCCTGTGGTCCGAGGCCTCAAAAGAAGCGGCGGATTCAATACTGGCAAACATGGACCAGTCGAACCCGATCAAGATGATGATGGAGTCCGGGGCCAGGGGAAGCAAGAGCCAGGTCGCCCAGATGGCGGGTATCAGGGGGCTGATGGCTGATCCTTCCGGAAAGATCATAGACTACCCGATAGTTTCCAACTTCCGTGAGGGGCTTAACATGCTCGAATACTTCATCTCGACCCACGGGGCAAGAAAGGGTCTTGCCGATACGGCGCTTCGTACAGCCAAGTCGGGCTATCTTACGAGAAGGCTCGTCGATGTTGCGCAGGATCTTATTATTACCGCTGACGACTGCGAAACAACCCAGGGGGTCTGCATCCACCCGTTGCTCCAGGATGGCAAAATGATGATATCCCTGAGCGAGAGGATCATCGGGAGAACATCGCTGAAAGATATTACCGATCCCGAAAGCGGTGAACTGATAGTCGCCGGAGGTGAAATGATCGATCCTTCCAGGGCGGCAATGATAGAAAAGGCAGGCCTCGAGGAAGTCTGGGTAAGGAGCCCTCTTACCTGTGCTCTCCAGGATGGCATTTGCAAGAAATGCTACGGCATGGATCTCTCGTCACGGCGTGAAGTACTTACCGGAGAGACCGTTGGTGTTGTTGCGGCCCAGTCTATAGGGGAGCCCGGTACCCAGCTTACGATGAGGACATTCCATACAGGTGGGGTCCGTATCACCGGTGAGGACATTACTCAGGGTCTCCCGCGAATAGAACAGCTTTTCGAGGTAAGACGTCCGAAAAAGGTTGCCTTCCTCTCGGACCGTGACGGAATTGTTTCCGAAATAAGAGAGATGGAAGGGAAGCGCAAGGTGTTTATCTCTTCAGTTGAAGAAGGGGTTGAATCCAAGTCATCCTTCAACATTCCGGCATCGCAGCCCCTGCTTGTCGAGGAAGGGCAGACAGTCAAGAAGGCGCAGCCTCTAACCGAAGGCCATGTCGATCCACAGCAGCTTCTGGAAGTTGAAGGCCTCGAGGCTGTCCAGAACTACCTGGTCGACAACATTCAGTCTGTTTATCTCTCCCAGGGGGTATCTGTGAGCAACAAGCATATCGAGGTCATATTGCGGAAGGTCGCTCCCGTAAACAGGGTGAGGGTGATTGAAGAGGGGGACAGTTCCTTTGTGTCGATGGAACTGGCCTGGGTATTAGATCTGGAGAGGGAGATAGCCAAGATACGTGAGGACAACGAGCGCTTCCTTGTTGAGGCTTTCGAGGTCATGAATGGCCGGAAACTGGTTGACGTCGTCGGGCAGGGCAACATCGAAACAGCGATCTCCCTCAAGGGACAGGTCCTGGATGATAAGGCTGTCCGGCAGATACTGCGGCCAGGTTCGGGAGTTTCGGAACTTGTAGTCGAGGACAAGACAGGTCTTGTCCGTGTGATCGTGGGCGCAGCCTCCTTCAGGCGTGCCATAGCTGGCCTGGAACTTATCGAGAGCGTCGACCTGGATGAAGGGGAGACACTGGATGCCGGAACAATCCTCACTTCAGCACAGATGACGAAAGTTACCGATGCCAGGCCTTCCAGGTTGCTGGTCAGGGATATCGGGATACTCGACGAAATGAAGGACCGTGCATATCTCGCCGAGAACGTGATATCCGGTGATGAGATCGTTGCTCATGCTGACAGGGTCATCGATGCTGTTGCTGCCGAAAATATCAGGAACAGCAACATGGAGACGGTGAAAGTGTGGCGCTCTCCCGAAACGGTGAGTATCTCTGACGCGATCCAGAAAATGCTTATTGACCAGTACTGGGCCAGGCCGATACTCCAGGCGATAGATTCCGAGGGCAATTCAATAAAGGATATTCCCCAATTCATTGATGGCAGTGTAGTAAAGGGTCTGGATGAGGGAGACATATCAGCCGTCGAAATGGACGGAGAGATCCTTTCCAGGGATGCTATCGTAAGGAAGGTTCTAAGTGATGTCGCCTACGGCAAGGTTCTCCTGGAACCTGTAACCGGCAGACAGGGAGAAGAACTCGTCCCCGCCGGGAGCGAGGTCAACAATCAGGTTCTCGATGCTATGGTAGAGGCTAACCCTGAAGAGATAGTAATAAGACCAATATTGACCCAGACTGAGACAAGGAGGCTCCTCCAGGGAGTGACTTTTGTCAGACGCCTTCGCGAGGAACCAACCTGGAAGCCGGTCATCCACGGAATAACCAAGGCCGCCCTTGCCACCGACAGCTTCCTGAGCGCGGCATCGTTCCAGCAGACCGCCCAGGTCCTTGCAGGAGCTGCGGTGAGAGGTGACATGGATAGCCTCAAGGGCCTCAAGGAAAACGTTATAATAGGGCACCTGATCCCTGCGGGAACATCTTTTGATTCCTACAAGGATGTCGGGGTTATCGAGAATGAAACAGATCCGGAAGGAGAGCCAGGGAACGAGCCTCCGCTTGCGGTATGATCCTGACTCGTGGTTTTTTTCCTTGACACGCTCCTTTGCCGTTGTTATTATTCCTTGGTGTCCTTTTCAAGGGGGGGTTTTCTGTGCCCTTGAACAAGTTGGCTGTGCCCAACAGGGTGGTCGGGGTGAAGGCTGTCAGAAAAAAACTCGACGCGGGAAAGTTGTCAGTGCTTTTCCTTGCGAGGGATGCTCGAGTCAGCCTTGTCTCAGGCCTTGCCAGGGATGCGCGTAATGCGGGAATCCCCGTTGAATGGGTCGACAGTATGATCGTTCTCGGTCGTGCCTGCGCGATCAGTCGGGGAGCGGCTGCGGCCGGTGTGACGGACTTGCGGGAAACAGGATCTCCGGAAACCCGGGGATATTTTTAAAACGGCATACCTAAGAAGGAGGGAGTTTTTTGCCGACAATCAATCAGTTGATCCGAAAAGGGCGCGAGGAGAAAAAAGTACGTTCCAAGGCGCCTGCTCTTCAGGGCAATCCGGCCCGTAGAGGGGTTTGTACCAGGGTATATACTGTTACTCCCAAGAAGCCGAACTCGGCACTCAGAAAAGTTGCGAGGGTTCGTCTTACGAACGGTTTCGAGGTTACTTCCTATATTCCGGGAGTAGGGCACAACCTTCAGGAACACTCGGTCGTGCTGGTTCGCGGAGGGCGTGTAAAGGACCTCCCGGGCGTGCGTTATCATATCATCAGGGGAACGCTCGACTGCGGCGGCGTCGACGGCAGAAAGCAGAGCCGTTCGAGGTATGGCGCCAGGCGTCCCAAGTAACCATAATCTGTAAACGTCAGCAGGGAGAGTGTCGACGATATGCCAAGAAAGGGACACGTAAAAAACAGGGAGACAAAGAGCGATTCAAGATTTCAGAGTCTTGAGATCGAGAAGTTCATCAATGCCATAATGCTTGACGGCAAGAAAAGCGTGGCGGAGAAGATTATGTACGGCGCGCTTGATCTGGCCGGCAAAAGGCTAGACATAGAACCCATGGAAGTTTTCAGAAAGGCCATGGAGAACGTCAGGCCTGTTGTGGAAGTGCGCCCGAGGCGAGTCGGGGGAGCCACGTACCAGGTTCCCGTCGAGGTTCAGCCCAGAAGGGCGCAGGCACTTGCGACGAGATGGATCCTTCAGTACTCGAGGGGGAAAAAGGGAATGCCCATGGTGGAGAGACTCGCCAGGGAATTCACCGACGCCTGCAAGGGCGAAGGAAGTTCGGTCAAAAAACGCGAAGATACCCACAGAATGGCCGAGGCCAACAGGGCATTCGCGCATTATCGCTGGTAACGGAAGGTTTTTCAGGGGTGAATC
Organism: Thermovirgaceae bacterium; assembly: GCA_035448245.1. Classification (GTDB taxonomy): domain Bacteria; phylum Synergistota; class Synergistia; order Synergistales; family Thermovirgaceae; genus DAOTIQ01. Next base: position 10,292 of record DAOTIQ010000055.1, read on the forward strand.
CGCGCAGGCGCTGGGAATGGTGAATAGGAAATGAGCGGTATTAGTCTGGAAAAGATCAGAAATATAGGTATTGCGGCTCATATTGACGCCGGAAAAACAACGACAACGGAGCGCATCCTTTTCTATACGGGGCGGAAGCATAAGCTTGGAGAAGTCCATGAAGGTGCTGCCACTATGGACTGGATGGAACAGGAGCGCGAGCGCGGGATCACTATCACGTCTGCTGCTACAACGTGCCAATGGAGAGATTTCAGCATCAATATTATTGATACGCCCGGGCACGTGGATTTTACCGTGGAGGTCGAGAGGTCCATGAGAGTTCTCGATGGAGCGGTGGCTGTATTCTGTGCAGTGGGCGGCGTAGAGCCCCAGTCCGAAACGGTCTGGCGTCAGGCTGACAAGTATCGTGTTCCCAGGATAGCCTTCGTGAACAAGATGGACCGGGTCGGTGCCGATTTCAGCCTCGTTCTGTCACAGATGAAGGAAAGGCTCGGGGCAAAGGCCGTCGCACTCCAGATACCAATAGGGAGCGAGGACACCTTCGGTGGCGTAGTGGATCTTGTAAGTAACAAGGCCATTATCTACCATGAGGACCTTGGCGTTGAACCCAGGGTGGTTGACATACCGGCGGAACTTGTGGAGGAAGCGGCCCTGGGAAGGGATGCCATGATAGAATCGTTGGCCGATCTGGATGAAGAGATCATGGCTTTATATCTTGATGGAAAACCCGTTGACGAGGATCTGCTAAAAAAAGTTATCCGGAAGAATACCATAGAACTGGCCATTTTCCCGGTTCTTTGCGGTTCTGCCTTCAAGAACAAGGGTGTTCAGGCTCTTTTGAATTCAGTTGTGGATTACCTGCCGAGCCCAATGGATCTTCCTCCCATCAAGGGCGTCCACCCTTCGACGGGGGACGTTATCGAGAGGAAGGCTGACCCCGATGGTCCTCTGGCGGCTCTTGCGTTCAAGATCGTGGTGGACCCCTTCGTGGGCAGACTCGTTTATTGCAGGGTCTACTCAGGGACGATCAGGAGCGGGAACAGTATCCTGAATACTACGACAGGGAGCCGCGAAAGAGTAGGACGCATCCTCCGGATGCACGCCAACAAGAGGGAAGATATCGAAGAAGCCGGTGCGGGTGAGATCATAGCTCTTCCTGGACTTAAGGCAACCAAGACGGGAGACACGCTCACGGACGAAAAAAAACCGGTGGTTCTGGAGACAGTGGAGTTCCCTGATCCGGTCATTCATCTTTCGGTGGAACCGATGAGCAAGGCGGACCAGGCGAAACTGGGAAAGGGTCTGTCGGGCCTTTCTGAAGAGGATCCCACATTCATGGTTCACACAGATGAGGATACCGCCCAGACCATAATATCCGGGATGGGCGAGCTCCACCTGGAGATAATCGTGGACAGGCTGAAACGCGAATACGGGGTGGAAGTAAAGGTTGGGCGCCCCCAGGTTTCCTACAGAGAAACCGTCAGGAACCCCTCATCCGGGGAGTGCAAGTTTGTAAAACAGACCGGTGGAAGAGGGCAGTATGGACATGTGGTTCTCGAAATAGAACCGCTCCCTGATCACAAGGGGTTCGTCTTTGAGGACAAGATCGTCGGGGGAGCAATACCCAGAGAGTATATCCCGGCAGTCCAGAAAGGTATTAGCGAAACGATAGGCAGCGGGGTCCTGGGAGGTTTCCCGGTAATAGGGATCAGGGTGGCCCTCGTTTACGGCAGTTACCACGAGGTCGACAGTTCTGAAATGGCTTTCAAGATGGCAGCTTCGATGGCCTTCAAGGATGCGATGAGATCAGCCAGCCCAGTGCTTATGGAGCCGATCATGGATGTCGAGGTAGTGACACCCGATGAATATGTCGGCGATATCATGGGTGATCTTTCCTCAAGAAGGGGCCACGTTGAGGGTATGGAGATGAGGGGCAACGCCAGGATAGTCAAATCCTTTGTGCCCCTCTCGGAAATGTTCGGTTACGCTACCGATCTCAGGAGCAAAACCTCCGGAAGGGCGTCCTATTCGATGCAGTTCTCGCATTACGAAGAGGTCCCGAGGGATGTTACGGAAAAAGTACTGAAGCACTAGAACTAGAAACGGAAAAGAAAGCAAAAAAATCAGGAAGAAACAATATAGGGGAGGGTTTCAAAAAATGGCAAAAGAGCATTTTGACAGGTCCAAGCCGCATCTGAACATAGGGAC
>DAOTIQ010000056.1:0-11807 GCA_035448245.1 Thermovirgaceae bacterium
TGCCCTTCCAGTCTCCTGTTTCCAGCTTCCTGACTCCTGCTCTTCAGGTTCATTCTTTTGCTTTTTCGATTCCCTATCCCCTATTCACGACAGAACAGATCCCTCGGCAACAAACGCGGTCAGCCCACGCAGGAACAGCCTTGCCACTCCAGGCTCATTCTCCTCTATAAGCACAGTGTTCACGCCTCCGGGGTTTGTGACATCAACCGGAGAGGATACAAGCCCCTCCATCCATGCAGCAGCGGCAGCCGCCGTGGATCCGGTCCCGCAGGAAAGGGTGAAGTCGTTAACGCCCCGCTCCCGGGTCCTGACATCCAGTAAGTTTGGACCAGAAACTTTGAGAAAGTTCACGTTGGTTCCCAGGGGGAAGAGGTCTCTGTCTGACTGGAAGACGATAGCTATCGGCGCAAGATCCCCGGGGCTTCTCCTGTCGCCCGGGTCCTGGAATATGACCGTGTGGGGGACCCCTACTGTCAGATGGCTATATGGAAAGTCCTCGCCTGAGATGTTCTTGTTCTGCCCCCTCTCGACGGAGGTCATGTCGAGAAGACCCATGTCCAGGGTCGCATAGGGGGGTGTCACTTGCGCCGATACAGGCCCCGCCAGAGTTTCTATCGTCATTTTTTTGGGAGCGATCCCCTTCTCAAACGCACAACGTGCAAGGCACCTCGCTCCGTTGCCGCACATCTCACCCTCTGAACCGTCACAATTGAAGAGCCTCATTTTGAAATCGGCATCATCGCTTTTCTCTATGGCCATCAGGCCGTCGGCGCCTATGGATATCCTCCTGCGGCACAGGTTAATAGCCATATCTCTGAGAGAGTCATCTCCGAAAGATCTGCTCCTGTTGTCGATAATGATGAAATCGTTGCCGTTACCCTGCATCTTGGTGAATTTCAGGCCTTCATAATTCATTGACAAACCTCCGCCATCAGGGGTTGATCCCGGTTTTTCGCGCCGCCGAAACCAGACCTTCGCCGGTCTCTTCATCCGCAAGAACGGCCTTTTCGATGCGGGAAAGGCGTTCGTCGAATTTCGCAGCTATCATGCCTATCTCCTTCCGTATGGAAGCCAGCGCTAAGGCCATGTCTCCCGCAACCGGGAAGGAAGTTTCATTGATACTGCTTATCCCGAAAAGTACCTCCTCGCCCCTCCATCTGCCGGGGACTCCCAACATAGTGGCGTGAACCACGCTTCCGTTCCTTTTCAGGAAAGGGAGGGCAGACGTCTGTTGCTCCCGGGAAAGCATCCTTCGAAAGGTCCTGGCTGCATCGGGGTGATATTCCGTGGGATGAATATCCAGCAGATGGACCCTCTTTGCGTCGTCTCTTTCGAAACCCAGTTCATCCCTGGCCGTCCTGTTCATCCAGAGGATCTCTCCGTCAAGGCCAAAGGCAAAGACCATCTCCGCCATGGCATCGAAAAGAGCCAGGAGGTCCCAGGATTCTCTTATCCTGCTTTCGCTTACCTGTAGCCTGCTTATGGTTTTGTCGAACCATCTGGACAGGGCCTCAAGGTCGCACCTGATATTGACGGGAACTGTCTCGAAGGAGTGGGAGGCAAGGCAGAAACACCCTTCGACGACATCCTTGCGGAACACAGGGAGCACTGCCAGCGCGCGAAGACCTTCCGATGAAAGAAGAGTATCTCTCTCACCAAAAACATCATGGAATTGTCCGTACCAGTGAATATTTCGGAGAAGCGCCCTCCCCTGAACCGAGTCGGGAGCCCAGGAGCGATTGGCATCGGAAAAAGACTGGCCGACACCAAAGGAGCATCTAAGGGTAAAGGTATCGGAAGTTTCGTTGAGAAGATACACCCAGCCACAGTCAAGATGCTCCCCCGCTGCCTCCAGAAGAGCCTCAAGGCAGATCGGAAGTGCTTCCTTGAGCGTGGCGGCCCCGGCAAGGGCCATGGCGCGCTCGAATCCCGTCAGCAGAGTTTCCTGGCCAGGTTCTTCTCCCGTCATCTTCGGTATCTCCCGGTCATGAAGACTTCCATAAAAACACACGCGGCCCCCGAAAAAAGGGACCGCGCGATGGATTCCAGTATTTTTAGAATTCGGCGGCCCGGCGATCATGGCCCTTTGGGGCTTTAGACCCGCGGCTTTGCGTCACCGTCTTTCGGCGGTTTTGCCTTTTCGAAACGGTCGATCCTTTGGTAACCCCGATTATACGCCCGAATCTGCCCCTGTCCAGACCAAAATTTTTCCCTGCGCCGTGATTTCTGTGAAACTGTGCGAAAAGGCGGCTTCTGATACTTCGCTACCCTGCATCCGGACCTCAACAGTGGTAATGTCGGGGCCACCGATCACGGGATCTCCCCCCGTCTCCAGTTTTACGGTCAGTTTATTATCCTTGACCAGGCCAAGTTTTTCCCCCTCACCCGTAACCAGCAGAGCCAGAGCAAGGGCGGTGCTGCCGGTCCCGCAGGTGGGCTCGATATTGCCCGTTGCTATTCCGTGAGGGAAGACTGCCCGAAGGTCGCCCCCCACTTTCGGCGAAGTGTCAAAGAGGGAGAGGTGCAGAGAGCTGGAGTATTTTTTCTGTCGGAAAAGAGCCTGAGCCTCCGAGAGCGCCTTGACGGCGGACTGGTTCATCTGCTCGAAATCGGCACCGAGGTAGTTTTCCGAAAGATCTTCCGCCCCCTGGACCAGGTAGTACCCGGACTTGAAGGCCTTGATCCCGTCGAGGTCCACCTCGGCAACACCATCCTCAAGGAGCATCCGCGCAAAAGATGTCATGTCGCTGACGACTTTCACGAAAGATCCTTTTCTGATATGAATGGCTATTGAAGATTTCCCCGAGGCAAGTTCCAGGGTCACCTTTGTCAGCGGCTCCGTCAGGGTGATGCCGAAACGGGACGCCAGGTCCGTGTCTACAAGGGCCCTACCCAGGACCTGTGTGAACCCCCCGCAGGCAGGGATGAAGTCCCTGTTGGTGATGTCGACGATCAAAGCCCTGAGGCAGTTTTCGCCTTTGGACGGATAGATAAAACCAGCCTGGTCGGCACAGAGATGCAACCTGTCGAGAACCTTCAAAGCCGTTTCCAGAACATCCGACTCGTCCGGAACCTGCCTGCCGTCCAGAAGAATGATAGTGTTGCCTCCCATGTGTCCCTTGATGAAGTCCAGTTCCATATTCCTTATTCCTCCCCGGGTTGCCTGTGTCCTGTAATTTTACACGAAAAGGCAAGGAGACTGGAGACAGGAGTCGGGAAACTGGAAGGGCAAAAGTCTGTCATTCTGAGCGCAGCGAAGAATCTGTTTTTTCGTGAGTCGTGAATCGGAACACCCGTGAATCGTTAATCGTGAGTCGTGAATCGGAAAACCAAGGAGACAGGAAGCTGGAAACAGGAGACTGGAAGGGCAAAGCCTTGTCATTCTGAGGAATGAAATGACGAAGCGGTATCCGCCAGCAGGCGGACGTTCCGCGCCCTTTGCCTACCGGCGGGAATCTGAGTCAGAACCAGATCCTTCGCTACGCTCAGGATGACAAAGCGCACGCCCTCGGCCTTTCCCGCCTCATGTCTCCAGATGCCAGTCTCCTTGCTTTTTTACGCTTTTTTCCCTTGAGCGCCACGCCCTTAAAACTTCACGCTGTAACTGACCACAAAAATGTTGGCATCCATGTTGCTGGTCTGAGAGGCAAGTACTCCATCTCCGGGACGGGCAGCTATCGTCCTGTCATCGGCCATAAGGTAGGTATAGGCAAAGTCCCATGTCCTGTCGTTCTTCGTGTAGCCAAAACCGACCGAGAGGAGGTGTCGATCGCTCATCGGCGCCTGATAATCGATCGTTGAATCCGGTATGGGCGACTGATCGAAAGTGTAGCCGAAGCGCCATGTCCATTCGGGGCTCTTCTTGTACTCTATTCCCAACTGGTACCGCCAGACATTTTTGTAGTTCTTTGGGGAAGTTTTGCTCGGAACCGAACCAAATAAGGGGGGGTCGTACCTGATTGTCATCTCGTCGTAACTACTCCATCCAGTATAAATGGCTCCAACTTCTATGTTTGTTTTTGGCGAAAATTGTTTGCTGATTCCGAACATATACATCTCGGGAAGGGTAATGTCTCCTTTTGCGGAAGTATGATCTTGAAAAATGGGAATTGCACTTTGTGTATCAACAGTTCCGGAAATTGTCAATTTCACTTGACTCCTATAGTGAAGGCCAATCCGGGTGGCTTCGTCAAGTTTGAAGTGCATTCCGACGTTCCAACCATAACCAATATCATCGCCTTTTAGTTGAGCGTCATAAGCGGAAGAAGTACCCATTTTATTTTGTGAATACTCCATCCATAGCACCTCGGCCCCAAGGGAGAGGGAGAAGGAATCATTCACCTTCCAGGCAATATTCGGGTTCAATGAAACCGATTCGATATTGGCGTAGTAGTTATTCTCGTTCCCAAACCACGTCTTTGGATAATCGCTCCCGAGGCCGAACCGGGTCATCATTCCCACTCCGAACCAGACCTTGTCACTCATCTGCCGGGTGTAGTAAAAGTGGGGAGGGATGAAGGTGTGCTCTTTCATGTCGACCGCGGAACCTCCAACCTGGGTAACCGTCCCCCTGGGCATGATGAAGGCGAGACCCGTCATGTAACTGCTCCCCGGTATCTGGGTTATTCCCGCAGGGTTATAAGCTATGGCAGAAGGGTCGTCGGCGCGACCGACCATCGCCCCGCCGAGGGCGTTGCCCCTGGCGCTGAAATCGTAGAGGGCAAACCCCGCCCCAAGCGCGGTGCCGCACAAAAGAGCAGAGAACAATAACGCGGCGCAAAGAAAGATCCCGTTTCTTCTCAAATGATGAAGCCTCCTTTTTGGATCGTTGATGGGTTATGGGCGCCGCATTTTCATGGGGACAGCCCCCTTTTTTTAGGCACGTCTGCTTCAGGAACGCAGAACACCCCGTACCAGTTCTTCCATCGCCCTCTCTATCCGCTCCCACCCTTCCCCGGAAGAGATGTCAATACCGAGGTAAGCGTCGGAGGTGCGGGCACGGAGCATCAGGAAGGTCAGCCCAGCCGAAAGGAGGGCACCCATGGCAGCCACATCTCTTCCACCGGCGTCAGGCGCTGCACTTACAAGAGCCTCAATGAGGTCCGCCCCCTGTCTTTCTCTTTTTCTGGCGGAGGCCTCTGATAGTTCATTGCGGGAGACAAGTTCTCCCAGCAGGAGTTCCTGGGCCGACGCAGATCCTCCAATTTCCCTTATATATCCCTTGAGAAGAGCGACGGCGAGGTCCCCCGCATCCGGGGGAGCAGATGCTTTTTCGGCTCCCTCTATCAGTTCACTCATCGATGGCCAGTAGTCACCGCTTGAGGCAAACTCCCGAAGCAGGCCGGGAAGGTCTCCGAAGTAGCGATAAATCAGGACCTTGTCCACACCCGCCCTCCGGGCGATGTTGTTTATCCCGATACCCTGGAAACCCTCACTGGAGAGAACATTCCCCACTGCCTGGAGGATTTTCATCCTGGTCTCTTCCCTGTCCTTCATGGCACCTCCTGTCACCAGCCGGTGACAACTAACTATATGAGATTATTACCAGGCACGTCAAGAAGAATGGGGGAAGCAGGCCGGGAGTGGATGTCTTCTTTCATAGTATGATTATGTTTTGAATACGGCGTCTTAAGGAGCATGACGATGATGGACAAGAAATTCTATCCATGGCAGATCGAGGCATTCGACAGGGTAAAGGGAAGGGACGCCGTTCTGGCCGCGCCCACCGGCTCCGGCAAGACATGGGTGGCCTACCTCTGGGCAGGACTTATGGATATGGAGGGCAATACCTGGCCTCCCGGGTCGAAACGCGTAATATTCACCGCACCCATCAAGGCCCTCAGCAACGAGCGTTACATGGAACTCCGAAGGATGGGTCTGGATGTGGGAATAGAGACCGGGGATTTCAAAAAAAACGAAAGCGCCCCCGTAATATGCTGCACCCAGGAGATTTACTCCCTCAAATACGCCGGCACTGGCGGCCTCAAGGTCGTCGTGGACGAGTTTCACTATATTTTCGATGACCCCGACCGGGCCAGGACATACATCGAAGGGATCAGGGACACCCACCCGGACTCCCCGATACTGGTAATGTCGGCAACTTTCGGGGGAGCCCAATCTGTCGGGGACTACCTGGACAGGATCACCGGGAGACGTTTCGAGGTCTACGAGGGACGCGAAAGGGTGACAAAACTGGTTTTCACCCCCCGAAAACCGGCCCGGTTCGAGAGGCTTCACGATGCCCTGGTTTTCGTTTTCTCCCAGAAGGGAGCCGTGGACCTGGCCTATAAAATTGCCCGAAAAAGGGAAAGAAAAGGGAAAGCCCACAGGGAGAGGCTCTACGAACTTGCGAGCATTCTGGACGTCGACAATGTCCACATGCCTCTTCTGAGGGGTGTTGGGGTTTACCACGGCGGCATGCTCCCCAAGGAGAAACTTCTCGTCGAGTCTGCCTTCCGGGAGAGGATCCTGGACGTCGTATGCGGGACCAACGCCCTTGCCCTTGGCGTGAACCTCCCGGCAGAGTACGTGGTGTTTGCCCAACTGGTCCGCTACCATGACCGTGAACCCATCTCACGCAACGAGTTCTCCCAGATGGCGGGCAGGGCGGGAAGAAAAGGATTGTTCGACACGGGCTTCGTGACCTGGCTGAAAAGTTCCCCCTTCGAATCCAGGGGCGTCGATACCGGGGCCGTATTCAGACACCTGGTAGGGGCTCAGCCTGAAAAAGCGACGGTTTCCCTGAGACCCGATTACGGCAAACTCCTGAAAAAAAGACGCACCGTCATCGACGAAGCCGAATACATTGCGTCCTTCTCCCTCCCCCCTTCAGACCCGAGGATCATTGAAGGGCAGTTGATAGCGGGGCTGAAGTTTATCGAAAGATCCATACGGGAAATGGCCGAACCGGAGGCAAGAGAACATTTTCGCGAGACCCTGGCCGATATCTGGTACGGAGAGATGGAGATCGGTGAAAACCTCGAAATGGCCCACCTATTCCTGAAGGACGGAAAAGCCGATGCCCTTACCGCCGCCCAGGTCATCAACCTCTTCGAGAAGAGTTATCTAAAGTCGCTTCTCAAGGTGAAGCGCTTCTCCAACCATATTCCGCCGGGATACCAGATAACGGGGATGCAGTACCTCGACAGGACGGTGGAAGAACTGGACGGGACCATCTACGGATTCGAGGAGAAAATCCAGGAGATAGAGGAGAGCGCCAGGTAGGGCTCTCCTCTATCCTATGTCAGGCAAGATCTTACAGGCCGGGTTGCTCCCCCGGGCAAACTTCCGTTATTTCACCCGTTTCCACATCCAGTGAGTAGATCCTGAAAGGGTAGGATTCGTTCATGTTTGCGTCCCTGTAACCGCTGAAAAAGATCATCTTTCCGTCCGGTGACCAGTTGATGTCCATAGCCAGCATGTCCTCCGGTGTGAGCCTCTTCTTTTCTCCGGAAGCCATGTCGATAATGAACAGGGCCTGGTTCGGCTCGTTGAAGGTCTTCTCGAAAAGCGGCGTGCCCGGAACCGACATGGTAAAGGCCCAAAGGCCCTCACGCTCGGGGTGCGGCAGAAAACGATCCGTAGAGGTCGTGGCGTACTTGTCCCCTGTAAATTTCTCTACGGGCGTCTTCTCCATCAGGTTCCCATCGAGGCCAAACCGGTAAACGAAGAGCCCGTCCTGAGCGATGAGGCTTTTCCCGTCTGGCCACCAGTTGACCGAGCCGGAAAGAACGGGGCCCTCACCGCCTGGTTTGCTCCCCGCAACCCTTCGGAACCCGGTCCCGTCGGGGCGGACAACGTGGATGCTCCAGAAATATTCACTGTCGAACATCAAAAAGGCAATTTCAGAACCATCGGGAGACCACTCCGGGAGCCTTATCCTGCCCCCGCCTTTCAGGACCGAGCGGACACTCATGTTCTCAAGATTCTTGATCCAGATGAAAGATGACTCGGCGCCATCGCTGGCGATCTCTTCGGTCACGTAGACAATGGATCTTCCATCGGGTCCTATGTCAGGATCCAGTCCCATTGCCACATCCACCGCCGTAAGCCCCTTTTCGGCAATCAGGTAGATAATGCCATCCCTTCGGGAAAAGACCATCGGCCCTTCCCAGGCAGACACAGACATGGCAAGACAGGCAATGGCCACGACTGACACCATCATGATCAGAGTTTTTTTCACTTTTGCCATAGTTTCACCTCCCGGCACTATTCTAACCTGCTGACAACCAAATTTGCGTCATGCCCCGTCAATAAGCCCAATGCGGCACCTGGCGCTGGGCCTCTTTGATCTCCTTCCTGTGGGACAGGCAGCGCGGATCCAGTTCCGCGAGGAAGTTCCAGAATCCGGCAGAGTGATTCCGGTACCTGAGGTGGCAAAGTTCATGCAGTATAACGTAGCGGACAAGCCAGGGCTCCAGAAAAAGCAGTTTCTGGTTCAGGTTGATGTTGTTTTTCGTGGAACAGCTCCCCCAGACACTCTTTTGATTCTTGATGGTAAATTTTTCCGGCCGAAGCCCCGTCTCCCCGGAAATTTTCCAGGCAAGAGGCGTTATGTTCTCCACCGCTAGCAGGCGAAGAGACCCTCTTGCATCATTTCTGTCGAGTTCAAGGTTCCTGCCGAAAGCAGGCGAGAAAAAAGTCTCCCGAGGACCGGAAATATCTTCCCGGGAACTCGCAGGGAGAACTCTGTAAAGGGCTTTCTCTATCCAGGACCTTTTTTCCTCGATAATTTCGGCTATTTTATCTTTTGAGAAACCCTTCGGCACCACTATCACAAGACCTTCCGGCGCGTTTACCCTCAGGGTAACCCTCTTTGCCCTTGGATGAGTCTTGATCTGATATTCGAAGTTCCCCTTGTGTTCTTTGGCCAATGATAAATTATCCTCCGTCTCTGGTTTTTTAGAACCGCACGGCCGAGCCCGGTCCATGATATCACCGATCCATAGCCACAGAATCAGGACTTAAGAAATCTTATACAACAAACCGCTTGCAAAGCTCAATAGTAGGGATATACAATTACTTTCGCTGGAGGTGTGCCATGGGGGCCAAAAATGAGGCAAGAGAACTAAGAGAGGCGACGCGGGAACTTTTCAGAAATCTTTCTCTGCTGGACAGGGATCGTGCTTCATGCTGCGGGGTAACGGTGGCCCAATGTCACGCCATTGTAGAGATAGGGCGTCTCGGAAAAGTCTCTCCCGGAATGCTCGCCGAGACCCTGAGACTTGACAGAAGCACCGTCACCAGGCTGGCTGACAGCCTTGTGGCCATGGATTTCATCACCAGGGAGCAGGACCCGGAAGACCGGAGATCCCTGGTTCTGGCATTGACTGAAAAGGGAGAACAATTCCACAGCCTGACGGAGCAGGCAATGGAAGATTTCTACAGATCGATAATACAAAAGATGCCTCCTGAGGAACGAAGGGCTCTCATTACTGGTATTTCAGCCATATCGGAGTCTTACAGAACGGGAGAGTGCAAATGCTTCAGGAACGAGGATAAACCAGCATATTCAGGTGAAGGAGAATAGACGGTAATGGACGATATCAGGGAAAAGGTTCGCAAAAAATACGCCGAGGCCATACGGAACAAGAGATCATGCTGCGGGGGCTCATCATCTTGCTGTGGAGGGACTGAAGCAGGGGACCCCATCACTGCGGGCATCTACGAAGGAGCCGTTCTTGAAAGGATACCCGGAGGTGTCGAGGGCCAATCCTTCGGTTGCGGCAGCCCCGTGGAGATGGCAGGACTTAAGCCCGGTGAGACTGTCCTGGACCTGGGAAGTGGCGCAGGTCTGGACGCTTTTCTCGCGGGCGGAGAGGTGGGAGTTTCGGGAAAGGTCTTCGGCCTTGATATGACCGATGAGATGATCCTTACAGCCGAATCCAACCGGATCCACTGGGGACTGGAAAACGTCGAGTTCCTGAAGGGGTTCATTGAGGAAATACCTCTCCCCGACGAAAGCATCGACGTAGTTGTCTCGAACTGCGTCATAAACCTCTCACCCGACAAGGATGCCGTTTTCCGCGAGATATTCAGGGTCCTCAAGCCTGGAGGGAGGATATCCGTATCGGATGTCGTATTCCTTCGCCCCATTCCGGAGGAGATCCGCGCCAGCATCGACGCGTGGGCAGGGTGCGTCGCCGGAGCCCTTGGAAGGGAAGAATATGAGCAAAAACTTGCTGAGGCCGGGTTCACCGGAATATCGGTCTCTCCGACCAGGGTCTACGATTTCACACCCAGCCAGCTTGAGGAGATGTTCCCTGACCTCTCCGGGGCAAAGTCGCTAGATGCCGGCGGAGTTGCTGCCGGAGCCTGGATCTCCGCCATGAAGCCCAGGCCCATCTGAGGTATCCGGATCTTCACCGCCAAGGTCCAGGATCGAACGGATGTGATCGATACTGTCGCGCAGGGTCTGCCTCTGGTCTTCGAGCGCCTGCGCGCACGCTTCCGTGATCTCCTCCCTGTGGGAGAGAATGTAGACACGCGTCGCTGATTCAAGGTCGAGTGAAAGGTCAGCGGCAAGCTCTCCGATCTCCTCGTCTCCTTCTTCGACACGACAATCGCATAAAGCACCGTTAGCGCCTTTGCGAATAACGCAACCCAGAGAACCCCACGAAAATTTCAGGGGGCGACCGCCTGCAGCCCTTGCAACAGATTCAAGGAAACGTTCAGCCTCTCCTTCCAGCCTGCTCTGAAGGCTCCTCAACTCTTCAATGGGTTCATCAAGAAGACCTGCTTGCCTCTTCAGCCTCTCCATGGCTTCACTCAAAGAATTTTCCAAAAGATATCTCCTCACTTTATGGTATCAGTGATAGTCACTCCTGCCATTTAAAATCCCTTTCGTGATGGCCCGGTCCGTTCTCACAGCCGTTATGTCCGTCATCGAAAGGTATGCTCTCCGGAATCTCCTCCGATACCGGCTCGATATGAACAGAAACGAATGAGTCCTCACCGTGGATACTTCTCACAGCTTTCTCTGCCATGGTCGCAATATCGTGTGCTTCAGTTATGCGAAGATCTCTATCAACCAGAATATGCACCTCAACTGCGACATTGGCTCCTATGCGCCTTGTCCTCAGGTGATGCGCCCCCTCAACTCCAGGAACTACAAGAATGGCGCCCATGATCTCGTCTTCCTGCTCGGCGTCAAGGGACTCCTCGAGAAGTTCGCTCAGGCTCCTGATCGTTATCGGAAGCGCCACCCTCACGATGACCGCTGCCACGATGAGGGCCGCGACAGGGTCAAGCACCCTGGCCCCTGGCCCCAGGAAGATCGCTCCCCCGATGCCAAAAAGCGTCCCCACCGAGGAGAGCGCGTCAGAGCGGTGATCCCAGGCTTTTGCCATGAGAGCATCGCTGGAGATCTGGATGGCCGTTCTTTTTGTGTAGAAGTAAAGCCATTCCTTGACGGCAATGGACAGACCCGCCGCAATAAGAGCTATCATTCCAGGCCGGGGTATCGTCTCTCCCTTGAGGACAAGCAGCACTCTCCTGCCTCCGCTGTAGAAGATTCCCGCCGCCACGGCAAGGAGCGTGACTCCCACTATCACTGTCGTAAGGGTCTCGAATTTGCCGTGCCCGTAGTCGTGGGACCTGTCGACAGGACGGCCCGTGACCTTGAAGCCGATGACGGCCACGATATCCGTCGCGAAATCGGAAAGGGAGTGCACCGCGTCGGCGACCATTGCCGCGCTGTTCCCCGCAAAACCTGCGATAAACTTGAATATGGTGAGACCGACATTCACCACAAGCCCGACCCATGAAACAAAGAGGGCTTTTTCGGTTCTCTGGTTTTTCAATCGGAA
>DAOTIQ010000057.1:0-11371 GCA_035448245.1 Thermovirgaceae bacterium
ATGGCCTGGAGCCTTACGAGGGATCCGGACAGCCTCTTCGCTTTTTTCCATTCGTCCATGGATGTCCCTGGAGGATACAACATCCAGGGCCTCCATGACGAGGCTCTTGACAGGGTTCTGGAGAAACTTCGCTGGGCACCGGACCGTGAAACTGCCGATAAGGCCGCAAGAAGGGCACAAAAAATGCTCTCAGAGATAACTCCATGGATCCCTATCTACTCCCGATACATGGTCACAGCCGTAAGAGACGGCTGGAAAGGGATAATCGAGACAGAAAGAACGACCGCGGACAACATCTGGACCCTCATCAACATGGAACCGGGAAACGGGGGCGATAGGCCCATCATGTGGTGTCTGCAGGAGGAACCAAGGTCGCTCAATCCTTTCAGCACAAGTTCTGTCTACGACTGGCAGGTCCTTGGCCTGGTCTACGACTCTCTTATCGCGATTGACCCGGAAGATCTCGAGGACATCCCGTGGCTTGCCAGATCATGGGAGGTAGAGACTACCGGTTCCGGGTCAACAGCAAAGACCCGGTTAACCTTCGCGCTCAGGAGCGGAATCAGGTGGCATGACGGTGTTCTTTTCACCTCCAGAGATGTAAGGAAATCTCTGGAATTCCTGAAATCCCGCGAGATACCAAGGTATTTCGACAACGTCAGGGACATAGAGAGCATAGAAACACCCGACGAAAGAACCGTGATCGTCAACATGTCCAACACCTCCTTCTGGCACCTGCACAACATCGGTGGATCACCCGTTTTCCCGGCTCATATAATTGAAAACGTCAAAGACTGGGAGTCATGGCAGCCCTCAAGGGAGAAGCACCCATCGGTTGAGGGGCTTACTATGCTCATTGGCACGGGACCCTTTGTTTTTCGGGAATACAGGCCCGGTGAATATGTCCACTTCACCCGTTTCGATGACTTCAGGCTTCCCTGGAGAGACTAGAAATTGAACAGTTACTGGATCCGAAGGTTCGCGGGAGCACTGGCAGTTCTCCTGCTGATTATTACGGCAAACTTTTTCCTCTTCCGCGTTATGCCAGGCGATGCCGTCAGCACGATCGTGGACCCCCGTTTTTCCCCCGAGGCCAAGGAAAAAATGCGGCATCTCTTTGGCCTCGATCTGCCCCTCCACCAGCAATTCTTCATATATGTCAGGAGGATGCTCTCCTTCGATTTCGGGATCTCCTTCCTGTCCCAGAGGCCAGTATGGGACGAGATCAAAAGCAGGATCCCCAATACCCTGGCGCTTCTCGGAACCTCTCTCCTTCTCTCTTCGGCCATTGGTACATGGCTGGGAGTCAAGGCAGCAAGAAAGAGAGACGGTTTTCTCGAGAAGGCCGTCATCTTTTCGGGATCGATATCCTTCTCGTTCCCCTCTTTCTTTGTCCAGTTGGTACTGCTGCTCCTTCTTGCCTACACCTTCCCTGTTTTTCCCCTGAGAGGAACAGTATCGATCCCGATGCCCGCAGGAACCTTGCCGCGTGTTATCGATTACATTCATCACCTGATACTCCCCGCAGGGTCTCTTGTGCTCCTTGGTTTCGGGTCATGGGCCATCTACGTGAGAAACCTCATGGTCAAGACTCTGGGTGAAGATTTTATTCTTCTTGCCCGGGCAAGAGGACTCTCCGAGGACCGGATCATATGGAACCATGCTTTCCGTTCGACCCTCCCGCCAATACTGACGATATTCCTTCTCGCCCTGCCCGGCATCGTTTCGGGGGCGGTAATTACAGAGACAGTTTTTTCTCTGCATGGGGTCGGAAAATTCCTCCTCGACTCGATACTTGGACACGACTACCCCTCGGCAGGTGCTGCATTCTACATACTCGGTCTACTCACGATAGCCTCAAACCTCGCGGCCGATGCTGCCTGCACCCTGGCTGACCCACGGATAAGGGTCGGGAAAAGGGCTGAAAGGTAAAATCATGCCCAGATGGAGTTTTGCCGCTTTTTTTATTATTGTCGCAGCGGCCATAGCGGGCCCTTCCCTGCTTCAGACAGATCCTTTTGAAAGCGTCGCAAGGCCCTTTGCCCCTCCGGTCTGGACTGGAGGAGAGGAGGGACCTGCGCTGGCTGTCTCACTGTCGCCTTCGAAGACTCTCTTCGAAAAAAAATGGAACTGGTCCCCTCCGGAGAACATCTCCATCAGGGGAACCCTTTCCTTTGAGGAAGATCCTTCGGCCTCGCTTGTCTGGACCGGCCCAGGGGGTGAACGTTTCGTACTGGCAGTATCAGGCGATACCCGGGAATGGCTGATCGATATCGATGCCAGGGACGTTTCCTTCAAGGCTTCACTGGGTGTGCCTCCTTTCGGAAATGCCACGTCAGTCCTTTTCCGGAATCATGAAAACATAAGGGTCGAAATAGAAGGGACCACCCCGTCGGCCGGCAAGATAGAGATCAGGACTCCCGGAGGAAAATGGGGCCTGATGGGGACAGACCAGAGAGGAAGGGATGTCCTGTCCCTCTTCACGGAAGGCATAAGGATATCTCTCATAGTAGGTTTGGCTGCCACCCTGATATCCTCTGCCCTGGGACTCCTTGTCGGCCTTTCCAGCGGATATCTCGGTGGAAAGATCGATTCCTTTATCATGAGGGGCGTTGATGTTCTTCTTTCAATACCGGTCCTGCCCATACTTATGGTCATCGTGGGGATCTGGGGAAAGGGCCTTTGGCAGCTGATCCTTATACTCGGACTTTTCTCATGGATGGGAACTGCCAGGACAGTGAGATCTCTCGCCCTGACTCTCAGGGAATCCTGTTACGTCGAGAATCTCCGCTCAATAGGGGCGAGCCCATGGTACATCCTCTGGAGGCATCTGGTACCAGAGGCTCTTCCTGTCCTTCTTGCAGCGGTCACACTGGGAGTGCCCGGAGCAATTCTTGCTGAGGCAGGGCTTTCATTCCTGGGCCTTTCGGACCCAAGAATAATCTCCTGGGGAAGGATGCTCCACGAAGCCCACGGCTTCGGCGCCTTCACGGCAGGTGCATGGTGGCTTATCCTTCCTCCCGGGATCGGAATTTCGGTAATCTGTCTTGTATTTCTTGATATGGGACGAGCCCTCGAGGAGATAGCGGACCCGCGGCTCGTGAAGGGTAACAGAAAATGATCTGTATCCGCGACCTTTCGGTTACTTACAATACGAATGCCAGGAAAGTCCGCGCAGTCAGGGAAGCTTCTATCGATATCCACCACTCAGCGGTAACAGCCATAGTTGGAGAATCCGGCGGCGGAAAGAGCAGTCTGATCTACTCTATACTGGGCCTCCTTCCCCCCGAAGCAACAGCCACAGGGAAAATTCTCTTTGAGGGTTCCGATATTCTTTCTGCACCTGAAGCTACCAGAAGGGATTTCAGGGGGATAAAGGTGGCTCTTGTGACCCAGGGGGCAATGAACTCCCTTACTCCCGTGATCTCCGTGGGAGAGCAGATCGCGGAAACCCTTCGAACAAGACTGGGAACCCGAAGAAGGGAAGCCGCAGTAAAAGCCTCGGAACTCCTTGAAATGGTCGGCCTTGGGCCCAGCTTCGCGGTCAGATTTCCACACGAACTGTCGGGAGGGGAAAAACAGCGGGTCGTAATAGCTCTTGCTATATCCTGCTCCCCGGTTTTTTTGCTGGCTGACGAACCCACCAGCGCCCTGGACGTTATTACCCAGGCCGAGATAATAACATTGCTTGGCGGAATGGTCCGTGAAACCGGGATGGGACTCCTTCTTGTAACTCACGACCTCCCCCTTGCCTCCTCGGTATCGGACAGCATAAGCGTAATGCACCAGGGAAAGATAGTAGAGAGCGGCCCGGCTGAAAAGATAATGACTTCGCCCCTCCACCCTCACACAAGGGATCTGGTCTTTGCGGCAAACCTTGCTACGGGGAGAGGGTTCCAATGAGATCACCTCTGTTGGTAGCACAAAAGATCACCGTGAGTTTCGGTTCCGCAAGAAACCAGGTTCAGGCCCTTGCCGGAACGGATCTGGAGATCTTTCCTGGAGAAAGCCTCGCGATAGTGGGTGAATCCGGTAGCGGCAAGACCACCTTGCTGAGGGCATGCCTTGGACTGACAGCCATATCCGGCGGATATGCCTCCCTTTTCGGAAAGGACCTTTCACTGTGCAGCCGGGGGGAACTGGTTTTCCTCCGCCGGAGATCCGGATACGTGCCGCAGGACCCTTTCGGTTGTGTTCCACCAACTCTGAGCGCCCTTGATGCGGTATCCGAACCGATGCTCATAGCCGACTCACCCGGGAAAAAACGGGCATCGGAAAGAGCAGGAGAACTTCTTGTCGAATGCGGCCTCGCAGACAGGGAAATCTGGAAGGAGCGAGTCAGGTTTTCCCTCTCTGGCGGCCAGAGACAGCGCGTCAGCATTGCGAGAGCCCTCGCGCTTGACCCGGAACTGCTCCTGGCTGATGAACCGGCAAGCATGCAGGACGCCGCCACTCGAAAAGGAATCATGGAAATCCTTCGCAAGCGTTGCGAAAAGGGCATGGGTCTTGTAATGGCGACCCATGATCTTCTCCTCGCGTCGGCTTCCGCCTCTCGGGTAATGGTCCTTTACAGGGGACACGTGGTGGAAACGGGCCCATCCAAAGACCTGCTTTCCACACCCGCTCACCCATACACAAGAGCCCTGGGAGCAGCACTTCCGGGAATGGGCCATTCTCCGCAAATACTTGTTCGTCGTACTGATTCCCTCTCCGGGAAAACCGGCTGCGTTTTTTCGGCGAGATGCCCCCGGAGAACAGAAAAATGCTCCACCCCCCCTTTCCTGATACAGATCGGAGCAGGGAGAACCGTCGCATGCTGGAACCCGGGTGGTTAAAAATTCTGAAAGTGGTATCATTTCTGTTTGTTGAACCATAGCAAGGCAACTTGCACCGAAGGGCTGTGAAAAAGTGAACGTAAGAGAACTTGAGGCTGTAAAACAGTGGTTCATGGATTATCCCGAGAGGTTTCGGGACAGTGAAGGAAACCTCCACCGGATGCACGAACTGAAAAGGGATCACAGCCAGAGGGTTGCAGGATACTGCCGCTTCATAGCCTTCGAGATCGGCTGGTCACCCAGGGAGATAAATACGGCTGAGGCCATAGGATGGCTGCATGACGTGGGACGATTCCCACAATGGAAGGAATTCGGTACATTCTACGACCCGGCTTCTATCGATCACGGGGCAAAAGGACGCGAAGTGCTGGAAAAGGAGGAGATCCTTTCCTGTCTTCCTCCGGAGGAGAGAACCGCTATCCTGGATTCGGTGATACTTCACAACAGGAGGGAAATACCCGAAGAAACGGCCCCATCCACCATGCCTTATGCCAGAATGATCCGTGATGCGGACAAACTTGATATATTCGACCTGGTTTACGGACATCTCTCTGCCGGAACCATACGTAAACTCATCCCGGGCATCTCCGGCGAGAAAGCGGCCTCCCCTGCAATTATCGAGGAGATAACCAGGGATGGCAGGGCTTCATACCAGAACGTAAGAACCATCCCGGATTTTATCCTGACCCAGGTTTCATGGGTATCGAACATAAACTATGCCCCCACGTTCAGGTGCATCGCGGAACACAAGCTGATAGAGAGGCTCCGGAGTTTTCTTCCTGCCCACCACCCCGGCATAGAGGGGATAATGGAATCGGCGATCAGAAGGGTAGCCCGGGGGTGCGCGGGCTAGGCTCCTCCATCATCTTCAGGAAAAGCCCCGCAAGACGGGGGTCGAACTGGCTTCCGGTTTTTTCTTCTATCTCTTCCAGGGCCTCCCTCCTCGACAGTGCCGGAGCATAGGAACGCCAGCCGGTCATTGCCTCGTATGCGCACAGAAGGTGCATTATCCTTCCGGCAAGAGGTATAGATTCCCCTGCAAGACCGCGGGGATAACCGCTGCCATCGAACTTTTCCTGATGTGAGAGAATACCCTCCGCCACGTGAGTTATCTGTGGAATTGCCCTCGCGATATGGTAACCCCTCTCGGGATGTTTACGGATCATCTCCATCTCATCAGGGCCCAGTGGTCCCTCTCTGAAAAGGATATCAGCCGGAACGGAGATGAGCCCTACATCGTGGAAACGGGCAAGAAGCCTTAGTCTGTCTATCTCGTCCTTTCGCAAGGACATGAACTCTCCAAAAAGGGAGGCAATATTTGCCAGTCTGTCAATATGACTTTTCCTCCTGTGGTCCCCCTCCAGGAAAGTTTCAACCCTTTCGAATATCGTCTGCCGTGACCTCTCGCTCTTCATAAGTTTGTCAAGGTACATCTCTTCGTCGGCCTTCCGAATGACCTGAACAAAATCCTCAGTCACGTCAGTCTTTGCCGCCAGACCCAAGGCTATGCTCAGGGGGATAAAGCTCTCTCCCCATTTACTGCTGCATCCCTCCCTTATGCGGTCACAAATTTTTCCTGCATCCTGCATGGGTGTCCCTGGGAGAAGTATCAGGAACTCATCCCCTCCGCACCTTGCCACGATATCTTCCTGTCGGCAGCACGACCTGAGCAGGTTGCCCGTTTTTATTATCAGTTTGTCTCCCTCAACGTGTCCAAAGGCGTCGTTGACTAGTTTCAGATTGTCAAGGTCTGCCATGATCACGCTGATCGGCAATTGCCTGGCTGTGTCAAGACGCTGGATCTCCTCCTCCACGAAGGCCTGGTTGAACAGGCCAGTAAGGCTGTCATGATAACTGGTAAATCGGGCATGCTCCTCGAATATTTTGCGCTCTGTAATATCCTGGTAGATGGCGTAGACAACTCTTTCCCCCCCGAAACCGGGGAATGAAACGGCGATTATCTGGACATCGATACATGTCCGATCCTTCCTGCATCTTACTCTCTCCACCCGGACACTGCCCCCACCGGCTGCCTGGTCAGTCAACTGGGCGGCGTCATCCCCGGAGTCTTCCGGGGCTATAAGAACATCAAGGTATTCCCCCCTGCACTCACTGTCGCTATAGCCGAAAAGATCTTCGAAAGATGAGTTGACCCTCTGTATGATTCCTTTGGCATCGACAAGGGCTATGGCCATAGGGCTGTTCACGAAAAGATTCTCGAAGTAACTCCTTTCGGTGGCCAGAACCTCCTCGGACCTTTTCCTTTCAGAAATGTCCCTGTAAACAGCCATATATTCATTATTATCGTCAGGAGAAATAGCCGCGGACCGGACCGCTACAAAGATATCCTTACCGTCTTTCCTGGTCCTGACGGACTCATGATCCATTCGCTTTCTAATCCTCAGTTCTTCGATATTCTTTTTCACCTGGTCTATTTTGCCTCCAGATCCGACGGCTTCGGACAGGGAAGATCCCACTCCCGTACCAGATTCAAGGCCGAACAGATCCTCAAAGGCAGGATTGCAGCGGATTATCGTTCCCTCCCCATCAAATACAGCGATACCATCTGGGGAATCAAGCATTATTCTTTCGAAATGCGCCCTTTCGCGACGGAGATCATTCTCGATCTCTTTTGTTTCTGAAATATCCTCGTAAAGGGCATAAACTGCTGATATCTTTCCCCCTTGAACTATGGGAACCCCCCTGATGATGACGGGGAAGCGGGAACCATCCTTACGCATCCTTTCGGTCTCAAGGGCCAGTTCCCTGCCTCTCATGACATCCGTCGATAATTTGGCCGCAGAGCAGGCCAGATCCGGTTCGAAAGCCACCAGGTCGTCAAGTCGAGCTCCTGTCACTTCCTCGATGGAGTAACCGAACATCTTGCAGAACCTGGCGTTGGCCCTTTCGACCCGGCCATCGATTCCCTGGATCACTATCCCGACGGGAGATTCCTCGAACAGGGTCTCGTAGAATTCTTTTCCCTGGAATGAGATGTCAGTTTTTTTCATTGGGAAATCTCCCTTCGATGAATGAAAGAAGCGGCAGCCCGAGGCCGAAGCAGGCCACCGCCTGACCCAACCCTACGTATATCATGGTGGAGATAAGGGGCAACTCCAGAAGCACAGAAAGGTAGGCTCCAACCACGACCATGTTGACCACGACCGGGGGGATCGGCGCCATTCGCCTGGTCGGCATTCTGGAGGTAAGAAAGGCCGCTGCAAGGGTGGCAGCGCTTCCGAAAATCACATCGATAACTCCGAAACCACCCATCAGATTGGCGATAAGACAGCCCACGAAGAGTCCCGGGATAGCCTCTATCCAGATCCAGGGAAGAACGGTAAGTGCCTCCGATACCCTCACCTGGACCGGCCCGAAAGAAACCGGTGCGAAGATCAACGTTACCGCAGCATATACACCCGCGATCAGGGCTCCTCTCACAAGGATCACAGTAGGATTTCTTTTCATTTGACTCTCCTGGTTGGTTCCTTTTACGGAAATATTGTTATAAACACTCAATGAATATCTGTTAGTATAAGATTAAAGACGTGACGAAACAAGTAGCCCCCTATTCGGTTTCTCCGAAAGCCTTAACTGCCTCCCTCAGCAGTTCTGGAAATACCTCCAGTGAATAGGATAGACAAAGCCTCTCGGTCGATTTGTGTGGATCCTTGCCAGAGGGACCCAGGTTAAGAACGGGAACATCAAGGCCCATCATCTCCTTCAGGGCTATCCTGTAGATGCTTCCCCATCCCGGGGTATTCGCGGCCATGCAGAACACATCAAAGGCACTTCCCTGGAACCCCAGATAACTCAGATCACAAATTCCCTGAAAAAACTCCCTGATCGACATGGCAACCCCGTAATCCTTCCTTGCGGTCTCAATAACCCTTTGTGCGACCTTTCTCGCTCTCAGGTCACCGGCCGATTCACCTGCATTTTCCCTGTGAGGGTAATAGGGCGGCAGAAATCCGGTGATTATCATCGGAGCGGGATGACCTGTCCAGGCAAGCATTTCCGTGATCAAAGCAAGAGACCTCAACCTGTCATCCATCAAGGGATCCATTGCTTTAACGGTCTTTCGGATCCTCTCTTTGATATCCTCACCTAGAGACTCCATCGTCGAGGAAGCAAATTCACCGAAGGTAACCACAGCGGGAGTAATTACCGGGCTCTTTCTGCCAAGTTCCGCTGCCGACTCTTCTAGCTGTTCGATGGCATTCCTGAAAGCTTTTTCGGCAATGGCCTTCATCTCCTTTATCACATCCGAAGGAGTTCTTCTTAAGGTCATCATGTTGAAGAAAAGGGCTGCCCTGTCCGGAAGTGTCACGGAGTATCCGTTCCGAAGGTCTCTCATGAAAAGGCAGGAAGGCGGCGGGGCCGTCTCCTCCCTGGCACTGTCCGTCAGGGCGGGGTTCCCCTCGACAAGAAGCGAACAGTGAGAGGCAAGGAGAGAAGCACTGAAACCGTCGAAATATTGCCCGACATGACTTCCCATACCAACGCAGTAGAAAAAAGGCATCAGTTTGCCGACGGATCCCAGGGAAATTACCTCATCTTCAGCATCCGGTGCACCGGCGCTGGAGGGTTCCGTCATTATGGCACCCAGGTAACGCAACCCCCTGTTTTCCTGCATTCTGGCAAGCATCGGCACAGCCGCCCTCATTCCGGCCGACCCAACCTCCTCGTCAGGAACGGCAATAAAAAGCAGGTTGGTTCTGAAAAGACCTCCGGCCGAGGCTTCGGCAAGGAGAGCCATCGCCGTTGCCAGACCGCTTTTCATGTCCATTACCCCACGACCAAAGAGGTAGTCTCCGGATCGAAGATCGTCTCCTGCCTCTCCTTCAAGCCCTTTTTCGGCAAGGGCCGCTGTGTATTCCAGGGGAGAAAAGGCAAGATCTTCAAGGGGACCGAAATCGTCGGTGTCGACGACATCATAATGCCCGGCAAGGATCACAGTGTCCGGTGTCGGCGGGTTTGCCTCGACAAGGGCAAGAACAACGCCCCTTCCTGATGGGTCATCGGGAACCGCTTCAAGGCGGAGACTGTCTGGATGGTCCCTGAAATATTCCAGTTCGGAAAGCCTTGACATAATATGCCTGCCCATTTCAACCTCGGCCTGTGAACAGGAGATACTGGGAACCGATACAAGGTCCACAAGAAGTTCAAGGATCCCCTGTCTGCTGTTTTCGATCACTAAGAGTCACTCCCTTGCAAGTCAGGATCAGTCTAAAACAGACAATGAATAATCATACCGCATATTTATGCATGCAATGATACAATGACGGTCGAAGCAATATATACATAGAAAAGGAGCTTTTATAATGAATTTCCGCATCAGACGCCCCTCCTTCAACCCAAGGCTGGCGGTTCTCACGGCAACACATTTCCTGAACGACATTCACTCCTCCTTCCTGCCGACATTCATGCCCCTTATTGTCGAACGGCTCGGAATATCCTACGCCCAGGCGGGGCTTCTGAAGTCCCTTTCGGGGATCATACACATGGTTGTGCAGCCCCTGGCAGGATATGTTTCGGATATTTTTTCCAGGCCCTACGCCATAATCGCCGGCCCCATAATAACCGCCATTGGAGCCTCTCTCTTCCCCATGGCTCCAAGCTATGGCCTGGCCCTTGTTTTCGTGGGCCTGTGGGGCTTCGGAAGCGCGATCTTCCACCCCCTTGGCTACGGAAGTGTCGGCTATGTGGGAGACCCTGGCAAACTGGCATTCTTCATCGCCGTATTCTCGGTGGGCGGGATCCTGGGCGCCACTTTAAGCCCTCTTTACGCTATAGCCCTTGCCAAAACCGTGGGGACAGGACCATTACTGCTTGCGGTGACCCTTGTCCCTGTATCAGCCGGCGCTTTTCTGGTAATGCGTTACGTCCCCACACTGAAAGCTGAGGGAGCATCAGAAAAACCCTCTCCTTTGGGTTTCGCCAGGTCATTCGGGAAAACTTTCCATGTAATCTTTCCGTTATGGATCATCTGCGTCTGCCGCGATACGGCTGTGGAAGGAATACGCTTCTTTCTGCCTCTTCTGATAGCGTCGAGGGGGGGAAACATCGTCAATATCGGGACGGTGCTCTTCTGGATAAGCGCGACAGGAGCAATATCTCCCATGATAGGAGGGCGTCTCGCGGACCGCTTCGGAACAAGAAAGGTTATTGAGTTCACTATGGCTTTAGCCCCGTTGTTTCTAGTCCCTGCGGCAATGATGAACGGAATACCCTCGATAGCGCTCTACATGGCGGGTAACGCCCTTCTCCAGGGCATCTTACCCGTGACCAGCGCCGCGTCGCAGGAGATGGCGCCGGGGGCGAGGAGTACTGCCGCTTCAATGGTAACAGGACTCTCTTTTGGACTAGCGGGGCTTCTGACCGCTCCCATCGGAGCTATGGCTGACTCTTTCGGGCTGACATGGGTTCTTGTCTCCATGGGTGTTCTTCCACTGCTCCCGATGCCGGTCTTCTGGAAATGGTGGAAAGAAAAAGAAGGGGATCAGGAATAGCGGAAAAGCAAGAGCGTGAGGCGT
>DAOTIQ010000058.1:0-11051 GCA_035448245.1 Thermovirgaceae bacterium
GTCTCCTGTCTCCTGTCTCCTGTCTCCTGTCTCCTGTCTCCCGTCTCCCGTCTCCTGTCTCCTTTCTCCTTGCTGTTCTGTCATGTCTTTATCAGTTTACATAAGTGTTTATGTTTCTGTTACAATACCGTTACAAAGCCGATGAAAAGACGTTACAACACTTCCTTATACTTTCTCCCAGAAAGGCCGGCAAAAGGCCGGTACCCTTTTCAAGGAGGAAAATAAAAATGAAGCGTTTCGGAGTGTTTTTTGCGGTTTCTGCTCTTCTTTTCGGCATGTTCGCAGGGTCGGCCATGGCTGGCCAGATCCAGGTAAACGGCTCCACCACGGTTCTTCCTATCGCCCAGGCGGCAGCTGAGGCCTACATGGAAGCCCACCCCGATGTCAACATCTCCATCTCGGGCGGCGGCAGCGGCAACGGCATCAAGGCGATCATCGACGGCACCACCGACATTGCAAACGCCTCCAGGTTCATCAAGCAGAGCGAAGTTGAAGCAGCCGTCAAGAACGGCTCCTATCCGGTTCCCTTCGCGGTAGCCGTCGACGCCATCATACCGGTGGTACATCCCTCCAACCCCGTTAAAGACCTTTCCATCGACCAGCTTCGCGACATCTACATGGGCAAGATCACCAACTGGAAAGAGGTCGGTGGACCCGACAAGAAAATAGCCGCTGTGACCCGCGACACCAGTTCCGGCACCTTTGAGGTCTGGGAAGAGAAGGTCATGAACAAGGAAAAGATCATGCCCGCCGCCCAGGTCGTGGCATCCAACGGAGCCATGGTGCAGTCCGTGGCCGGCAACCCGGCAGCTGTAGGCTACATCGGCATCGGCTACCTCGACAAGAGCACAAAGGCTCTCCTTGTAAACGGCATAGAGGGGACCTCAAAGAACGCGCTCAACGGTTCTTTCCCTGTTTCACGTTACCTTTACATGTTCACAAAGGGCTGGCCAACTGGCGAAGTCATGGATTTCATGAACTTCATCCTCAGTGATGCAGGCCAGAAGATAGTAGCAGAGTCCGGTTTCGTCTCCCTTCGCTAGACCCTGATACATAATTACTGTTTCCCGGCCCGAACCCATGCTGACATAATGGGTTCGGGCCCTTATTCACTTCACAAAAAGGAGGGTTGAACCGTGACGACATCTCTTAAAGAGGACAGGATACCCCGACTCGTTATTATGGCCGTCGCCTCTCTCGGCGTGGCGATAATGCTTTTTATTCTTTACTCCCTGGTCCGTGACAGCATTCCCATTCTTGCCCATGTCACCCTGTCCGACCTTCTTCTCGGGATTCACTGGTACCCCACCTACGACCCGCCGGAGTTCGGGATGCTTCCCCTGCTGGTGGGATCACTTTCTGTTACATTCGCCGCCTCTCTTCTGTCTCTGCCAGTCAGCCTTGCCCTGGCTGTCTTTCTTTCGGAAGTCTGCCCGGCGACCCTTAGGGAAATTCTCAAGCCGGTTATAGAAATCCTTGGGTTTTTCCCCTCGGTGGTCCTCGGTTTTATCGGTATGGTGGTCATCGCCCCATGGATGGTTACAAATTTCGACATCATTACGGGGCTTAACCTTCTAAACGCTTCTGTCCTTATGGGGATAATGATCATCCCCATAGTAACGTCCCTTGCAGAGGACAGTCTCAACTCCGTCCCCAGGGACATTCGGGACGCATCCTTCGCCCTCGGCGCCACAAGGATCGAGACAGTCCTTCGCAGCGTGATCCCCGCTGCCCTGCCCGGTCTTATGACTGCCGCACTTCTGGGAGTAATGAGAGCGATCGGAGAGACAATGGTTGTCCTTATGGCAGCAGGGGGGGCAGCAATTATTCCGCGTTCCCTGATGGACCCTGTTCGCCCGCTGACCTCGGCAATAGCCGCAGAGATGGGGGAGACCCCTTTCCGCTCAGACCACTACTACGCTCTCTTTTTTGCCGGGCTGCTGCTGCTTCTGCTGACCCTCGCCCTCAACATGACGGCCCTCTGGATCGAGAGCCGCGGAAAGAGGTGGCGCTCATGAGCACCGGACGCATGGCAAAGGACAGGGCCGCGACAATACTGCTCTGGTCGGTAATGATCCTTGTTTGCGCGATCCTTGCCCTTATCCTGGCCTTTCTGGTCTCGAAGGGGTGGAGCGCGATCAGTTGGGAATTTTTGACGAAAAAACCAAGAAGCATGATGACCGCCGGTGGTATCTCGACACCGATAGTCGGCACCCTTCAACTGGTGCTGGTCGCGATGGCGTTCTCCTTCCCCGTCGGTGTTTTCACGGCTGTTTATCTGGTGGAGTATGCTCGTGACGACTGGTTTACAAGGATGCTACGGCTGGCCGTTCGAAGCCTCGCGGGGGTCCCCTCGGTGGTATTCGGTCTTTTCGGCCTCGCCTTCTTTGTCATCCTGATGAACTTCGGTTCGTCCCTTCTCTCGGCAGGACTTACATTGGGGTGCCTTGCTCTTCCTGTAATAGTGGGCGCTTCAGAGTCGGCGTTGCTGGCCGTGCCCAGGGACTACCGGGACGCCTCCTATGCCCTTGGGGCCACTCAGTGGCAGACCATCCGCAAGGTGGTGCTTCCCACTGCCTTTCCCTCGATAATAACGGGAGCCATCCTGAGCGTTGGGAGGGTGGCAGGGGAGACGGCCCCGATCATATTCACCGGAGCCGCGTTCTATGCTCCCCGTTTCGCCAAAAGCCTCTTCGACCAGGTAATGGCTCTTCCGTATCACATACTCATTCTTGCGACAGCGGGAACCAACATCGAGAAGACCAGGCCGATCCAGTACGGGACGGTCCTGGTCCTGCTTTTTTTCGTGCTCGGAATGACAATGACGGGCGTGCTCTGGCGGGCAAGGCTGCGGATCCGCCAGCGAGCCCAGCGTTAGGGACGGAAGGTGGTTCTTCCAATGGGAAATGACAAATTCGTAATTCAGGGCCTGGATCTTTTTTATGGAACCAATCAGGCCCTCAAGGACATAAACCTGAAAATTCCGGAGAGGGCCGTTACGGCCCTGATCGGCCCCTCAGGGTGTGGAAAGAGCACCTTCCTGCGGTGTCTTAACCGGATGAATGACTTTATCACCACCTGCCGAATTACAGGGACAGTGGAACTGGACGGAGGAAACATCTACGACCCGGAGACCGACCTGATCCTGCTGAGGCGTCGTATCGGAATGGTCTTCCAGAGACCCAACCCCTTTCCCATGTCCATATTCGACAACGTGGCCTACGGCCCCAGGCTTCACGGCGACAGGAACAAGGGCTCCCTTCGGGATATCGTCGAAGAGAGTCTCCAGGTATCGGCCCTCTGGAACGAGGTGAGGGACAAACTGCACACCCCCGCCCTTGCCCTCTCGGGGGGGCAGCAGCAGAGACTATGCATCGCCCGCGCGGTGGCAGTCCAGCCGGAGGTCCTTCTTATGGACGAGCCGACCTCGGCCCTCGACCCCATGGCTACAGCCCGCATAGAGGAGCTGGTCCGTGAATTGCGAACCAGGTACACCGTCGTTATAGTGACCCACAACATGCAGCAGGCCGCCAGAATATCTGACACCACCGACTTCTTCCTGATGGGAGAGATGATCGAATCGGGGCCGACGCAGATGATGTTCACTTCCCCCAAAGACAAAAGAACAGAGGATTATATTACCGGCCGGTTCGGATAGGCTGGCAGAGGAGTGATCGGGCAATGACAAGTCTTACAGGACGCAAAGAGTTCGACGAGAGTCTTCTTACTATCGAGCAAAACCTGCTTAAACTCGGATCTCTGGCCGAAGATGCCATAAGCAATTCAATATGGGCCCTTCAGAAACAGGACGAAGCTCTTGCCATGAAGGTAATACAGGGAGACGATGTTCTGGACGCGATCACCCAGGAGATAAACGAACAGGCCCTCATGATGATCGCACGATACCAGCCTGTGGCGCTGGATCTTCGGACCATATCTTCCATCCTCCACATGGCGACTGACCTGGAGAGGATTGGGGACCTGGGCAGCGGGGTAGCAAAGGTGGCAAGAAAGATCTTCCACGAACCTCTGATAAAACCTCTTATCGATATTCCCAGGATGGGCGAGAGGATCAGGGAGATGACCGATGAGGCGCTGAAGGCCTTCATGAACAGGGACTCAGCCCTTGCGCGCGAGGTATGTGCAATGGACGACGAGGTGGACGACCTGGACAGGCAGATCTTCCGGGAGCTGCTGATGCTGATGATGCAGAACCCGCGAAATATCGAACAGGCAACACACCTGATCCTGATCTCCAGGAACCTTGAGCGGGCCGGGGACCACGTAACTAACCTTTGCGAACACATCGTCTACATGACAACCGGTTCTTTCGTCAAAGCGGGAGACTTCCGAAGGCCCCATGAAGGGAAGACTGATTAGAAAATGCCCGAGAGGATCCTTGTCGTCGAGGATGAAAAAACCATAGCGGAGCTGGTGGCTGAGGCCCTCAAGAGGCGGGGTTACCGCGTCGAGTTGGCCCACGACGGTGACAGTGGTCTGCTTGCGGCGGAGACATCCCTGCCCGATCTGGTGATTCTTGACGTAATGCTCCCTGGAATGGACGGATGGGAGGTCTGCAGGAGGATCAGGGAAAACCCCTCCACCAGAAACACGCCTGTCCTCATGCTGACGGCAAGGAGGGAAGAGAGGGATCTTCTGGCAGGTTTCGATGTGGGAGCCGA
The DNA here is from genome assembly GCA_035448245.1 of Thermovirgaceae bacterium. GTDB lineage: Bacteria > Synergistota > Synergistia > Synergistales > Thermovirgaceae > DAOTIQ01. The sequence continues at coordinate 4,683 of DAOTIQ010000058.1, forward strand.
CGACTACATGAAGAAACCCTTCTCGGTAAACGAACTCGCCGCAAGGGTCAGATCTCTTCTTCGGCGGGCAAAAGGGGGCGCCGAAGAGGGCTCCATTACAAGCGCAGGTCCCCTGATAGTAGATAATGACAGGGAAGAAGCCTTTCTCGACGGGGCACCCCTGGACCTTACCGCTACGGAGTTCCGTATCCTTGAGATGCTCGCGGCCAACGTCGGACGTGTCGTCTCCAGGGATGCTCTCCTTGCCCGGGTCTGGGGATACGCCGCGGCAGATACGAGAACCGTGGACATGCATGTTTTCAGACTGAGAAGAAAAATAGAAAAGGATCCCGAAAACCCGAGACTTATCCACACGGTCCGGGGACGGGGGTTCAGGCTTCAGGAAGAGGGTGTCGCCGATGAGAACTCTTAAAGGCCGTATGACCGACCTCATAGCTACCGTGCTGGTCCTTGCCCTGGTCTCCGGCTGGTTTCTTGTCGGGAACAGCGTGGAAGAGAGAATGATCTCCCAGACGGAAAATGATCTTCTTTCCAGAGTGACCATCCTGGCTGGAGTGCTCCAGGACTCTGGGGTCAAGGGGGTTGAATCCAACGTTACGAGGTGGGCCGGCGATGCCCGGACACGGGTAACACTGATCACCATGGACGGTAAGGTGATCTTCGACAGCGAGGCAGACCCCGCAACTATGGACAGTCATGCCGGGAGACCCGAAGTAAGAGAGGCTCTTCTCTCGGGCACCGGTATTAACACCAGGTACAGCAGATCCATCGAGAGCGACCAGATATACGTCGCTCGCCTTGCTGCCAGGCCAGACGGCGAGGCCCTTGTTGTAAGGATCTCACTCTCCCTCTCCGAGGTCGAGAGTGCCGTTGCCTCCGCAAGAAAAAGGATCCTCGTCTCTCTGGCATTTGCCGGCATAGCGTCACTCATTGCGGGGCTCTTTTTCATTCGACAGGTTACCCGCCCCCTTGAAGAACTGACTATTTCCGCACTCGAGACAAAAAACGGCGCCAAACTGCGTTTCCCCAGCTCTGGCAGCCTTGAAATACAGCGCCTTGCCACAGCACTGGGGGGAATGTCCGAGAGGCTCGACGAGGTCCTTGAGGATCTTCGCCGGGAAAAAGCATATCTGAGATCTCTACTTGAAGCTCTCCCCACGGGTGTGCTTGTCGTCGACATGCAGAAGAAAATACGCTACGCGAACGCCGCCCTTGGCAAACTGCTCAGGGATATCCCTGACAGGATGGACGGGTGCTTCTATACAGGGGCTATCAGGAAACCTGAACTGATCGACCTGATCGACAGCGCCTTCGGCGGAGAGGATCGTCGCGAATCTTTCGTTGTCCGGGATCGAACCGAGACATTCCTGGAGGCCCAGAGCGTCAACATAGGTCAGGGTGTTCTGGTGGTACTCAATGACTTTACCGAGAGACACAGGTTGGAAGAAACAAGGAGAACTTTCGTCGCCGACGCGGGGCACGAACTCCAAACCCCTCTCACCTCCATAAGGGCGGCAGCCGAACTGCTTCTCGACGAAGGCGGACCGAACCCTGAAGCAACCAGGGAACTGGCTGAAAAAATAGTGCTTCAGCAAGAGAGGATGACAACCCTGGTGGACGATCTTCTTCTGCTTTCCCGGCTCGAATCGGTGGTTACACCCGAAAAGGGAGAGCTCGTCGAACTTGACAGGGTCATGGAAGAGGCTGTCTCCTACCACAGAGAGCTCCCCCAGGCTTCTTCAATACGCTGGGAAACAACCATAAATGGGCCCGCACCTTTTACGGGGAGGCCCGACGAACTCGACCGGGCCTTCGGGAACCTGCTGGACAACGCGGTTAAATATACAAGGAAGAGATTCGGGGATTCCCCAGGAGGGGTCATCAAGGTCTCTCTCGAGCATCACGGGGACCTATGGAAAATAATGATAGAAGACAACGGCACCGGGATAGATGAAAGTGTCAGGGAAGCCGTTTTCGAAAGGTTCCAGAGAGGCGAAAAGAGCCGCTCCAGAAGTGCCGGATACTCCGGGGGATACGGCCTGGGACTTGCCATCGTCAAAAGGATCGTCGAATCACATGGGGGAAAGATCGAGGCCCTCAAAAGTGATGAGGGAGCACTCCTGGCCGTTACATTGCCGTGCAATGTTTAAAAAAACGTAAGATTTTACACCAGGGTTGCTTTTTTTGCAAGTCCCGGTATAATACCCTGGTTGGTATATCGCTAACAAATGTATAAATTATGCAAAAACCCGAAGGGGGTCATCTTTTGATCCGAAAAATCCTGAGGGATTCCGTTTTGTCGTTGTTGATCGGTTGTACCGTCTCTTTCCTGGTCTACACGACTGCAGGCGATTTGCTGGCGGAGTCCCCGGCGGATGCCGTCTCCAGATGGAGTCGGGCCCGTGTCGTCTCGAAGCGCGTTCTGGCTCTTGACGCCACCGTCGCCGCTGCTCTTGGTGAAATGGACCTTGAACCGAAAGACATCGTTGAATGGCACATGGACGATCCGGAATCGAATCTCAGAAAGTTGTGGCAGATGAAGCCTGCCGACCAGAAGAACGCTTCCGTGATCGCGCTCTACATTATCCACCAGAATCGCAACATCGATGCGGAGACGGTCTGGAGACAGGCTGTTTCTTTCGTACACTACAGCAAAAAGTACGATGTTCCTCTCACTCTTGCCGTTGCGGTCGCCAACACGGAGAGCCATTTCAATCCTGATGCGAGAAGTTCATACGGCGCTGCCGGTGTCATGCAGGTGGTATGGAGAATTCACTCCGATCTCCTTAAGGTCCACGGAGGGATCCGCAGCGAACGGGATCTTCACGATCCGGAAAAAGGCATCGCTGCAGGCACACTGCTTCTTTCCAGGTACCTCCAGGCATATGGAAGCACCCAAGGAGCCCTTGGAAGGTATTACGGCGGTCCTGTGGAAAATTATTGGCCAAAGGTTTCCAGAAATATCAATCGTGTAGTAAGTTACGGGCTAGAACCCGGTATTTAGAAAACTTTGTCCACAGGCTTATCCACATTTTGTGGATAAGCCTTTTTTTGCGAAATCCTAGATCCAGCCCTTCCTTCTGAAAAAACGCAGCATTCCAACCGCCGTTACTCCCATAACACCAAGAAGGACAGGGTAGGCCCATTTCCACCCCAGCTCCGGCATGTAGTGAAAATTCATACCGTAAACCCCCGCGATGAAGGTCAGTGGAATGAAAATGGTGGCGATTATCGTAAGGACCTTCATGATCTCGTTCATCCTGTTGCTGACACTTGATAAATAAATGTCGAGCATCCCCGCCAGAATATCCCGGATAGTCTCTACCCCGTCAATTACCTGGATCACATGATCGTAGAGATCCCTCATGTAGATCGCCGTGCCGCTTCCTGAGAATCTGTCGCTTCTTTCAAGGGCTGACACGGCTTCCCTCAGGGGCCAGGCGGCCTTCCTCAGGAAAATCATCTCCCTCTTGAGTTCGTGGATATGGCCCGCGGTACCCGAATCCGGCCGTTCCAGGAGTTCTGTCTCTACCAGTTCAACATTGTCTCCTATTTTCTCGATCAGAAAGAAGTAGCCGTCAACAATGGCATCAAGAAGCGAGTAAGCCAGGTAGTCGGCTCCCTGTTTACGAAGGCGCCCCTTTCCCAGGCGCAGCCGCTGCCTTACGGGTCCGAACTCGTCGCCCGGTAGTTCCTGGAACGAAATAAGGACGGTGCCGAAAAGCACGAGGCTTACCTGTTCGACCTCTATCTCCATGGCCGTTTCGTTCCATGAGACCATCTTGACGACCACGTACTGGTAATCACCGTAATCCTCCGCCTTGGCCCTCTGCCCCGTGTTGCAGATGTCCTCGAGAACCAGCGGGTGGATCCCGTACTTCTCCCCGATCGTCGCGAGAGCCTCGGTGTCATGAATCCCGATGACGTTCAACCAGGCAACTTCGCCTGGGGGAGGTGGCGAGGGAAGTTCGTTCAGGAGGCAGGATTGCTTCTCCTCCAGGGAACTGGCCGAATAATGGAACAATGATATTGCCACATCTTCGGTCTTCCTGTCCCCGACATGAACCAGTTCACCAGGGGGAAGTCCCGGTTTCTGGTGTCTGAGGATCCTTTTTCTCCGGTTTTTCGGCATGCTTTACCTCCCGGCCCAGTTCTGGGCCTACTTGCTGAATCGGGCTACTACAACGGAGTGGTCCGACGGTTTCTCCCAGGAGCGTGGTTCACGATCGCAGAAACAGTCCAGAGAGTTTCCCTCCTGAACCCGGGTGCCGAGAATATGGTCTATCCTCCAGCCTATGTTTCTCTCAAGAGCTCCCTTGACCCTGTAATCCCAGAAGGTAAATTCACCCTCGCCAGGGCGATGTTTTCTGAATATATCCACAAGCCCCACGGAACAAAGTTCATGAAAGGCCTCCCTGACCCCCGAGTGGAAACAGACATGATCCCGCTTGTTCCCCGGGTTAGTCACGTCAATATCGGAAGGGGCAACATTGAGGTCCCCGAGAAGAAGAAGGGGTTTGTCAGGTGCGCCAAGGCCGGAAAGCAATTCCTGGAGTCTCTTGAAAAATGCAAGTTTCATGGGGTAATCAGGGTGATCTATGGATTTCCCCTGAGGAACGTAGGCATTCACCACCGACAGTTCCCCGAACCGACACCAGGCAATGCGGGTCTCGCCGGAGGGGTCTTCCCCGTCGCCAAGTCCGAAACCGTATTCATCGGGGGGTACAAGGGAAGCGATGGCCACACCGTTATAGGATTTTTCTCCCCTGTACTGCACGGTATATCCCTTTTCCTCGAAAAACCCCGCAGGGAAAGAACCATCCTCGACCTTGGTCTCCTGTAGGCACAGGCAGTCCACCCTGTTATCATCAAGCCAGCGATCAAGTATCGGGAGACGGCTTCTTACGGAATTGACATTGAATGTTGCTATACTGAAAATACCCATAGGGCTCACCTCCATCTAAAATGCCTTTTACTATTCTACCGCTCCTGAAGCCCTGAATGTCATTCGAAAGGAGAGATCCCGTGGATCCGGACAGAAAACACCGTCACTGGTTTATGGTCCTTTTCGCCATTCTCGCGGCTGGTACAACAGGAATCCGGTTTTTTACCGGATCATCGTGGATCGATTCGCTCTTTTACACGGTAATAACCCTTTCGACCGTGGGATACGGGGCTCCCCCGGGATTGCCTCCCGGAGGGAAGGTTTTCGTTATCCTTCTCATTCTTATCGGCATAGGGACGGCAGGTCTCGCAATAGGAGAGATAACGCGTTACTTCGTGGTGGAGAGAATGCTCTCTGTCATGGGCAAAAGGAGGGACAAACGGGTGAAAGATCTTCGAAACCACTGGATTCTGGCCGGACTTGGAAGAGTGGGCATGGAGGTCGCCCGCCATCTCGAAAACGACAACATTCCCTTTCTGGCACTTGAAATTGCCGACAGGAAGGTGGCCTCGGCGCGCGAAAAGGATGGATCGTCCAGCAGGGCGACGTCCGCCAGGAGGCCGTGCTGGAGGAAGCGGGAATAACCAAAGCCCGCGGGCTGATACTTACGCTCTCCGATGACTCCGACAATGTTTACGCCACGCTGACGGCGAAAGCACTGAACCCCGACATGAGAGTCATCGCCCGCGCAAACGATCCCCAGTCCACCAAACTGCTCCTGAGGGCCGGCGCGGAGAGAGCCATGAACCTCGCCGACGCCGAAGCGGCAGCCATAGCAAGGGCCTCTATAAACCCGGCGGTAGCCGATTTTCTGGAAATGGTAAACATTTCACGCGACCTGGGCCTGGATTTCAGCGCCGCCACGTTGCACCCCGAAAGCCCCGTCGCCGGCAAGACCCTGGCGGAAGCCCCCTTGCGGTTCGAATACAACGCGATGGTAATAGCCATCAAAAAGGAAAAAGGTTCGATAATCTATAACCCCCCGGGAAACGAGATCCTTGAAGGAGGGGACGAACTGATTCTGTTTGCCGAAATGGACAAAATGGAGGAACTCAGATCTCTTCTCTGTCGCCCCGGAGGGACGGGACCGGAGTAAAGTCTTTCCGAAAGGCGACTCGCCTGAAAGCGTTCGTTTCTCCGCCTGCTTCGGGGCGACCGCACAGTGCCGGGGTGAACCCTCCGGCAGGTGTGCTTTTCCTGCCCCTACGCGACGGCTGCGAAACTCACCGGCTCCTGAGCCTTCGGTAAAGACTTCCCTCCGGCCCTTGGCTTTTCCGTTTACCTCTCACGCTCTTGCTTATGTTTGTCATCCTGAGCGAAGCGAAGGATCTGTTTTTTCGTGAGTCGTGAATCGTGAGTCGTGAATCGAAAGGTCAAAACCAGATTCCCGCCGGTAGGCGGACGTTCCGCTTCGCTTCGCTCAG
>DAOTIQ010000059.1:0-10726 GCA_035448245.1 Thermovirgaceae bacterium
CCGGCTGAAGCGTAGGTTACGAAAACCGGTTTCATCTGATCCCCCCTCAATAACGTCCGAATTTCAGTTAAAAGTCTAGGGTATTCCTGTAACGCCAGTTTTGTTTTACTGTTTCAGTTATGTCACAGGGGGATTTTTTTGGTTCGCAGTGATAAAATGGAGGACGTTAATAAATTATCCGCTTTTTCTGGGAGAGTGAAGATAATGAGAAAGAAAAACCTGTGGGCCGCCCTTGCGGCACTTTTTCTTCTTTTTGTGCTTTCATCCGAATCGGGAGCGCAGAATGTCCACGCCTCGGGTTCACAGACTCGCGGGACTATGGGTAACTCTGCCCGACTTGAGGGTCAGCCCTTCTATCTTCCGTCACCCGGGACGATAATTTCCGCATCATCTACCGGTAACGGGTTCTGGATCCAGAATGCGGCTGGGCATGTCGTTGCCAGATACTGGGAAGCGAACCAGGCAATAGGTGTTGTCCTGGCGGCCGGTTCATACTATATTTTCCCCAACCTTGCGCAGGGGCAGAATTATGCCAAGGCCTTCGCGCTTTTCAATGTAGGCGGCGCTCCTCCTGCCGCCCCCGGGGGAATTCCCGGAGCGGCTCCGGGTCTGGTATGGGTAACAAGTCCCAGGTGGGGGGTATCCATAATGGTCCCGGCCGGTTGGGTCACGAGGACCGATCTTGCCAACGATGTTGCTATCCAGGCAATGGAGCCGGGTGAGAATGCCTTCATCAGGGTCCATGCCGCCAGTGGCTCGGGGATCAAACTGGAAGATCTTGCCGTCCGGTTTGAGGGGCAGCGCCCCTACAGTATCAGACGCATCAACCAGACGGTGGTCAACCTCAGCAGCGGCGGGCACGCTTTTGTAACCGAGTATTCGGGGTCTTACAACGGCCAGCCGATAGGCGCAGGGTTCCTCCTGACTCACACGCCGGGCAGGTACTACATTGTCGAGGCCGTATATGTACAGTCCGCGTCTGGCCTTTACGCCAACACCCTTGGCCAGTGTATGGGTACCATCAACACGAGGTAATGTTAAAATGATCGGGATCTTTCAGGGAGATGGTCTCACGCTGTAGAGAGTAGAGAGGGTGGCACTGAATGGAAAATCCCAAGGGCTTCCATCCTGGCCGGGTTCCGGAATCTGGTGGAAATGTGGCTCTTCCCCATGACGATAGTGATATGTCAGAGGTAGAGCTTTCTGATGTAATTGATCCTTCGGTTATCCAGAGAATGATGGACAAATTCTTCAAGGTGACCGCTCTCCCGGTGTCTCTTATAGATACCAGCGGGAGAATTCTCGTGGGCGTAGGCTGGCAGGATATTTGCACCGGTTTCCACAGGGTACATCCTGAGACATGCGCGGACTGCGTCGAGAGTGATACGAGGCTTACCGAAGGGATCGAATCGGGGAAATTCTCCCTCTACAAGTGCAAGAACGGCCTGTGGGACACGGCTACGCCCATAATTGTAGAAGGGAAAAGGCTGGGAAACATCTTTATGGGCCAGTTTTTCTTTGATGACGAGGAGATCGACCGCGATTTTTTCCGTGCCCAGGCAAAACGCTACGGTTTCAAAGAGGAAGAATATATGGCGGTCCTTGACAGGGTCCCACGGTTTTCCAGAGAGACCATGGAAAATGCAATGTCCTTTTTGGTGTCCCTCGCGGGATACCTCTCGGAACAGGGTCTGGCCAACCTCAGGTTTGCCCGTTCAAACGCCGAGAACCGCAGGTTGCTGGCGGAGGTTTCAACCAGGGAAGCCTTACAGAATCTTGCCGGGAAACTGGCCGACCTGGGGTGGTGGGTCGTCGATCTTGAGACCGGTACCTGTACCTGGTCCGACGAAGTTTGTCTCATACACGAAAGGCCCACCGGTTTTAGCCCGACTGTTGAGCAGGGTATCTCCTTCTACGCCCCCGAGTACAGGGACAGGATCAGGGAAGTCTTCAGCAAATGTGCCAAAGAGGGCATCCCCTATGACGAAGAACTGCAGATCATTTCCGGAAGCGGCCGCAGGATCTGGGTCAGGACGATGGGTGTTCCCGAGAAGGATGCCTCCGGGAATATCGTCCGGGTCCTTGGGGGTTTCCAGGACATCTCGGAACTGAAAAAAGCACAGGAGGACCTGGCCTCCAGCCGCGAGAGGTTTGACCTTTTCCTCAATTCCAGCAAGGATATGGCCTTTCTGAAGGATGCAGACATGCGTCTGATCCTGGCAAATGACGCCTTCCTGGAGTTCCTGGGCAGGGCAAGGGAAGGGGTTATCGGAAGGAGCGATTACGAACTTCTGCCTGCCCCCCTTGCCGAGCAGTGTGCCAGGGGTGACGAAGAGGTCCTGCGTAGAGGGAAACCTCTGGTTTTCGAAGAACACGGAGGAGACAGGATCTACGAGACGATGAAATTCCCCGTCAAATTCAGGAACGGGACCTCTGGGGTCGGGGGATTCGTCCGCGATGTAACGGACCTCCGGAAGGCCGAGGAGGCCCTTCGGGAGAGCGAGGAGAGATTCCGAAGTCTCTTCGAGAACGCGACTATAGGCCTGTACAGGACAAGCCCCGACGGAAGGATCCTGATGGCTAATCCCTCGGTCGTAAAGATGCTGGGATATTCGTCATTTGAAGAACTGGCAAGGCGCGATCTCAGCAAAGACGGTTTCGAACCCGACTACCCCCGGGAAATGTTCCAGCAGATCATGGAGAGCGAAGGAGAGATAATCGGCCTGGAAACGGCCTGGACCAGAAGGGACGGCACGGTGCTCTTTGTCCGGGAGAGTGCCAGGGCTGTACGCGGCGCTGACGGAAACACCCTCTATTACGAGGGGACCGTCGAGGATATAACGGAGCGCAAGGCATCCGAGGACGCCCTGCGTGAGAGCGAGGCAAAGCACCGCCGGATAACGGAGAACATGACCGACGTGGTATGGACCGCCGATCTGGACATGAGGACCACTTACATAAGCCCCTCCATAGAGAGGCTCCTCGGGGAATCAGTCGGGGAGCACCTTGAGCGAAATATGGAGGATAAGTTTCCCCCCGAAGACCTTGCCAGGATCCATTCCATAATGGCTGAGGAGATGGAAAAGGAAAAAGCCCCGGATGTTGACAGGGAGAGGACCAGGCTTATCGAGGCCAGGCATTACAGGGCTGACGGAAGCCTGATATGGATCTCCATGCACATGTCCCTAATCCGGGATGATAATGGTGTCCCCATAGGTATCCAGGGGGTGACCAGGGATATTACCAGGAGGGTCGAGGTCGAAGAAAAACTTCGGAAGGCTCTCCAGACGACCATCGAGGTTCTTACACAGACCGTTGAAAGAAGGGACCCCTATACTGCCGGCCACCAGAGGCGCGTCGCCGGCCTTGCCGGGGCCATCGCTTCTGAGATGGGTTTCGATCAGGAAAGGGTTGAAGCCATAAGGGTCGCGGGATATGTCCACGATATCGGAAAGATTTCCGTACCTTCGGAGATTCTCAGCAAGCCGGGGAAGCTCTCGGATATTGAGAAAAATATTATTCGCGAACACCCACAGAGCGGCAGGGATATCCTTAGGGATGTGGATTCGGGCATTCCTCTTGCCGAGATCATTTACCAGCATCACGAAAGACTGGACGGCTCAGGGTACCCGCGGGGTCTTGAGGGCGAGGATATCCTCATTGAGGCCCGAATCCTGGCAGTAGCCGACGTAGTTGAGGCAATGGCATCCTACAGGCCCTACCGCCCCGCTCTTGGAATTGACGAGGCCCTGGATGAAATCGAGAAGAACAGGGGAACCCTTTACGAACCGCAGGTCGTGGATGTATGCCTGAGTCTGTTTCGAGAGAAGGGCTACGAACTGGTCGAGTGATGTAAGGAGTAATTCTTCAACAGACAGGAGTATCTGTTGAATTACATCGGCAGGAACCTGAATATCCAGTGTCTCTTTCTTCTGATGGCTTTTTTTATGTCGGGTAATTTCTTTCTGGTCTCTGCCTCTCCGGCCTGGATGAATTCCTCCGAAGAGAGAAATTCGCTCCAATGTGCTCCGCTCATGTCCGGCCAGATGCAGACATCGGCCATCTCCATCTGGATTCTGGACATGTAGATGCCCCGGATCAGGTCGCACCTGCGCATGATGTTTATCATGTTGGGATCCTCTATGCTTGCCATGGTGGTGGGATCCACGGAAACCGCGATCACCATGTCCGCCCCCATATCCCTGGCGGATCTGACCGGGATCGGGTCGCTGACACCCCCGTCGGTTATCAATCTTGTGCCGTCCTCTTCGGGGGGGAGAAAGCCGGGTATCAGGGCGCTTCTTTTTACGGCCTTTCTCAGGCTCCCCTCACGGAGGAGAAGTGTGTTCCCGCTGTTAAGATCTGTCGCAACGGCTCCGAAGGGTATCTTCGCGTCCCTGACGCTTCCCCTGTCCAGAAGCGTTTTGAGCGCGTCCTCCAGAATGTCCGGTTTCATTATTCCGGACCGTGACCCCATTGAACTGATGTAGACTCTTCTGGCTATGGTCTTGGCGAATTTCTGGAGGAGGTGGGGCTCCTCTTCATCTTGAGGGACTATGTTCTGAAGGCCAAGAGACTCGTAATCCATGCTTTCGAGGAAAGAGAGGTATTTTTTTATTATCTCGCCGGCATCGGGGTTCTGGGCGTACATTCCCCCGACGATGGCTCCCATAGAGGTTCCGGCGATAATGTCGATGGGAACTCCTTCTTCTTCAAGGACTTTCAGGACACCGAAATGAGCCGCGCCCCTGGCTCCTCCCCCTCCGAGGGCAAGGCCTACTCTGGGCAAAATAAAGCCCCCCTTTGCAATAAATGACATTTCACGTAAATATATAACACGGTTTCGGGAAGTTGTGAAATTGAACGGTTTTCCGGTAACAGGAAAAACGAATAATGACTGGAGGGATCCTTTTGAGATTTGTCATGGGCGTTCTCGGATTCATTGTCGCCAATTTCATCTATTCCCGGGTCAACATGAGGACACGCCTTGGGCTGATGTGGTCCGGAGTGGCCACGTTCACGGTACTGGTGTTTTTTACCTATCTTGCCACCTATTACGCCCCTCCCGAAGGACTTGAGGAGGCCGTGGCAGCCCAGAGGGTGGCGGAAATGAACGCCAGGAGGATCTTTCTCATTGCTGGAGAGATCGCAGGGATGGCTTTTTATTCTGTAAAGGTAGTGGCTGAGGGCAGAAAAGGAAGGCCCTGAGAAACGGTTTCGGCAGTTGTCCGGGGGGGCAGGGGGGTCCTTGCCCGGGGGGCAAAACGGAACATCTGGTCCAGGGTGGCGAAAAGGAACCCCTTGCTCCTGAGTCCATCAATGATCACGGGAATGGCAAGCATGGTGTTCTCCATTCCGCCATGCATCAGTATGATCGAACCGGGAACCGCGCGCCTGACGACCAGTGACGCGATTTCCTCTGCGCTTTTGGTCCTGGTATCGTAGGCGTTCACGCTCCACAGGACCAGAGAAAGCCCGAGGTCGTAAGCGGTCTCAAGGAGAGCACCGTTCCAGTTACCACCGGGGGGGCGGAAAAATTTCGGGCGAACTCCCGTTAGTGCCTCTATGGCCTGGCTGCAGAAGGCTATCTCCTGGTACATGGCCTGCCTGTCGAGAAGGGCCATGTTTCTGTGGGACCAGGAATGGTTGGCTACATCATGTCCCATGGCGACAATTTCCTTCAGGATATCGGGGTGATTTACGGCCATTGTCCCGACGATAAAGAAAGTTGCTCTTACATTGTGTTTCTCGAGAATGTCGAGAAGCATGGGGGTCTCTCTCTGGTGGGGCCCGTCATCGAAAGTAAGCGCTACCACCGGAACACCCGCCGGTCCGGATATCACCGGGTTCGGTGCAGCCTTTGCCGGGCCTGGGTTGACCGACATAAGCAGGACAGTCAGAATAGCGAAAACAGAGTTTCTTTTCCTCATTTCCCTGCTCTCCCTTGAAGACTTTAGCAAGACAATATAACGCAAGAACTCAAAAGTCAACAGGAGGACAGGATAGTCAGTTTTCTCTGGATTCCTGGGATCTGGAGAAGGTTTTTCCAGAGGACATAAGGACACCTATTGGCTTCAGGGGAGACAGATTGTCGCACACTATCTTTATCGTCGATGCTATCGGGACCGAGAGGATTGCACCCGCGATACCCCAGAGCCATCCCCACATAAGCAGGGAGACGAGTATGATCACGGGGCTCAGGTTGAGCCGGTCTCCCATGATCTTTGGGGTAATAAAATTGCCCAGCCCCTGCTGGATTATCAGAAGACCTGTAGAGATGATGATTGCCGGCCCGAAAGAGGGATAAAACTGGACCAGAGCAAGAAGAATCGGGGGGAAGGCCGCTATGAAAGAACCAAGGTTTGGGATGAAGTTGAGCAGGAATGTCAACACCCCCCAGGTAACCGCAAAATCCAGCCCGACCGACGCAAAAAGGGCCCATGCTATGAAACCCGTAGCGGCGCTTATGACAAACTGCAGGAAAAGATACGAACTGATCTGACCCGATATCTTTTTGGTCACTTCCCGGGCTCTTGTCGCGTTGCGGGAAGATAGAGCCTTGTCGATCTTGATGTCGAAATAGGGTGCCCCCAGAAGCAGAAAAACCAGGAAGAAGACCACCAGGATAAGGTTTGTCATGAATCCAACCAGGAATCCCGAAAGGGCGAGCAGTTGTTCGCCGATCACCGGTGCCAGGTGGACATTCTCCCACCAGATGGGTGAGATCTCGAACTGTTCCATAATTGTCCCGATAAGGGTCTCGAACCTGGCGTGGTAACGCGGATACGCCGAAATCATCGCCATGATCCGGGTATTGATGAACAGCCCTCCAGCAGCGCATACGCCGATGAAGATGGCCAGGACCGCCGTGGTCGTCACGGGAGTCGGGACTTTCCTGCTGGACATGTACTTCACGATCGGGGCGAAAAGGAAGTACAGCAGTGCTGCAACGACGAGAGGAAGAAAGACTCCACTCGCGGTTTTCAGCACTGCACCCGTCAGGATGATTGTGATGATTCCGGTAAAAAACAGTATTGCACTCTCAGGTTTCAATTGCAGGCCTCCAAAAAAGATTGTGAATCGTGAATCGTGAGTCGTGAATCGAAAATCGAATGGTTCAAAGGCGTGAACAGTCAACGGTAAACGGTTAACGGTGTGAAGCGAAAAGGCGAGGACAAGCCACTTGCCCTTGCCGTTCACGAGTTCTGTTCTGGCACCTCTTTCATGATCTTTTCCAGTTCCTCCGCGGCCATTTCGACGACAGGCATGCAGCGGAAACTTTCGTTCCTGTACATCTCCTTCAGAGGACCGCAAATGATGGAGCCCCTTTTGTCCAGAAAATTTTCCAGGAAGGCCTTGCATATCTCTCTGACCTCAGGGTTATCGTGGGCCTTTGTTTTTGTGAACCGGACGGATATGGCGGCAATAGCTCCGGAAAGGGCTCCGCAGGTGGTCTCAACCCCCATGCCCCCGCCAAAGCCGGCCATAGTCTTGAGGCCGGTTTCGTCCAGTCCAAGGTGGTATTCATCATTTGCCGCATAGATAAGGCTCTCGGCGCAGTTCATATCCTCAAGAAGATAATAGCGTCTTGCCCTGTCAACAAGCATCCCGAAACCTCCTGATCATGCGTTAATCGTGAACCGTGAATCGAAAAAACCGGGAGACAGGAGACTGGCAACAGGATACTGGAGGGACAATTGCCTGTCATTCTGAGCGAAGCGAAGCGGAATCCGCCAGCAGGCGGACGTTCCGCGCCCTTTGCCTACCGGCGGGAATCTGGTTCAAATTCCACCAGGATACTGCCGGTCCCGGAGTTAAGTCTTTCCCGAAAGGCAACTCGCCTGAAATCGTTCGTTTCTCCGCCTGCTACGGGGCGATCGCACAGTGCCGGGAAAAACCCCGGCAGGTGTGCTTTCCCTGTCCCTCCGCGACGGCTTCGAAACTCACCGGCTCCTGAGCCTTCGGTAAAGACTTCTCTCCGGCTCCGCCCTTCCAGCCTCCGGTCTCCAGACGCCAGTCTCCTGTATCCTGACGCCTTGTGGTTTTCACCGTTCACCGTTCACGCCTTTGATTCTGAGCCTCCCCGCCTCTCAGATCCTGATCTTTAGATACTCATGCTCCTTAAGGTCGCACCAGAGCAGGTCTCTCAATGGCTCGCCGATTCCGGTTATCAGTCTTATGGCTTCGGCGGCCTGAATGGAGGCAATGAATACAGGTGTAAAGGGCGGGTTGCCCGTCGTCTCTTCTATACCTTTGTCCGATCCCCCGGTCATCTCCCAGGGAGCCCTGTCATCTGGCATGATGACGCATGATTGCCCCCAGAAACCGCCTATTGCTCCATGGATGAGAGGTATATCCAGTTCCCGGCAGGCGGAAACCAGCACCGAACGAGCCCTGTTGCTGTCGAGAGCGTCCATGACAACATCGCAACCCTCAAGTATCGCGTTAGCATTGTCTCCGGTCATGAACTGGTCCCACACGTCAACTTCCACGGCACCGTTGAGGGCCAGTGCCCTCTCTCCCGCCGCAACGGCCTTTGAAAGGCCGATATTTTCCTCCGTGCAAAGGGCCTGCCTGTTGAGGTTATTGTCGCCGAACATGTCTCCATCGACAACAGCAAGTTTGCCGACCCCGGCCCGTGCAAGTATTTCGACTATCCAGCCCCCCAGACCTCCGCAGCCGATAACCGCCACGTGCGAAGAAAGGAGCCTTGCCTGGCCTTCCAGCCCTATTGTTCCTATGCTGCGCTCGTAGCGCGAGGGACAGATCCCGTTCTCGCAGGCCCAGAGTTCGGCTTCCCGGGGAGATATATCCGTCCCTTTCGCTGCATCACGGCAGACTTTCCATGGGACTGTAAAGATATTGCCCTTCAGAGTGCTTGCCGACCTGATTTCATTTTGCCACAAAACAGCCATTTCCACCGCACCCCTCTTTGTTGCGCGGATTTTGACATCAAGGATACCATCAGGTGACCATGCAGCACAAATTAGGGTAAACTGTCACTTATCTGCAGAAAAACATTTGGGGGAGGTGATCCATCCTGAAAAAAGTCTTTGTATCCGGAGCTTCAGGAAATGTCGGCAGGCTGGTCGTAAGGAAAGCAATAACGAAGGATAGCACGGAATTGGTCGGAGGATGGTGCCGGGAGCAGGGATTGGACCTGGGAACCATGGCAGGTCTGACGCCGGTCGGGGTTCTCTCGTCGGGGGATCTCGCGGAGGGTTTAAAAGAAAGTCGCCCCAATGTTGTGGTGGATTTTACGTCCAGCAACATCCTTATGAAAAACCTCCTGGTCTACGCTGATGAAGGAGTCGATGCTGTGATCGGTACCACCGGCCTTTCTGATGAGGATATGGAGAGAGTGGTCTCCATGGTGGTGGAGAAGGGGCTTCGATGGGCCGTAATCTCCAACTACGGGCTGGGGATCAATCTCGTTATGGATTTTATCGGAAAGGCAAGGAAACACTATCCCTACGTCGCCATCACTGACAGGCATCATGCGGGAATGGCCAACGCGCCCAGCGGGACGGCGGCCACTCTCGCGAAAGCGGCCGGAGGGTATCCCGCAGGGGAGATCAAAAGCAGTGAGACCTTCCCCGGGGTGCTGGGGGCAAAGATATCCGGGATTCCTGTGACCTCCCAGAGGCTTCCCTACCCGGGGCCGTACTCGGAACACGAGATAACCCTTGCACGTCAGGACGAGATAATCAGGGTAACTGTGCAGGACTTTTCCAGTGATATTTACATGGACGGAGTGTTCCTGGCGATAGAAAAGGTCGGGGGACTTCCAGGGGGCACGCTGGTGAGGACCCTTTCCGAACTGGAAGGCTGAGCCGGGAGATAAACAGGATTAACGACCCGGTTCACCAAATCTGATGCGGGGAGCGATAGAGATGATCGAGAAAAAGCACGTTGAAGGCGAAAAGAAGGGCGAGATACTGATCTACGCATTGAGCACGTGCGGCTGGTGCAGGAAGACAAAGGATCACCTCAAGGAAATGGGGCTTGCCTACGACTATATTGATGTGGACCTGCTGGACCCGGATGAGTCCGAAGAGGTGATGAAGATAGTCAGGAAGCACAACGAAAGGGGTTCCTTCCCGACAATAGTTGTAAACGGCGAGCACTGCGTCGTTGGTTACGACATCGACAAGGTAAAGGAGCTTCTGGGGGATGGATCAGGAGAATAAAAAAAGATATATCCCCTCTGACGAGGAGAAAGAGTCTCTTTACCGGAAACTGAAGGAGGAGGCGGAGCAGTCCGGGTACTTTCTCGGTCCTGATCGGGAGCTGGTAATGACCCTTATGCACGGCCTTCTGGTTAACCAGGAGCGCTTTGGCTACATGTCATGTCCCTGCAGGCTTGCCTCGGGGAAGATCGACGAGGACCGGGACATGATCTGTCCCTGCGATTACCGGGATCCGGATCTGGATGAGTACGAGACCTGCTACTGCAGCCTCTACGTGTCGGAAAGGGTCGCAAAGGGAGAACATGAGGTCGGCTCGATCCCGGAGAGGCGTCCGTCCCGTGAAGAGCGTCTCGCCGCGGCTGAAAAGAAAGAAACCTCTGGGAAAGAAATTACGGGAGGCCCTGCGTACCCTGTCTGGCGATGCAAGGTATGCGGTTACCTGGCCGCACGAGACAACCCTCCCGGAGTATGCCCGATCTGCAAGGCAACCAGGGAGCGGTTTGAGAGGTTTGTGTAATTGGATCGTAACGCGTGAC
>DAOTIQ010000060.1:0-10206 GCA_035448245.1 Thermovirgaceae bacterium
AACACTAGGACTCAACCCCGACAGTGGACTTTACACAAAATATTACGCACTCTCCGGACAAACAAAAGCAAGGAGAGATCCTTTTGGATGAGGTTAACTTTGTTACCCTGATACCATACGTTTTCATCACTTCCTTTACACCAGGGCCGAACAACATCAGTTGTGCTGCCATGGCGGCACGCTGGGGTATGAGGCGGACCTGGGGGTACCTTTCCGGTATAGGGGCGGGGTTTTTTGTCCTGCTTCTTTTCTGCGGTGCCTTTTCGGGGGTCCTGATGAAACTTCTCCCGTGGTTGCAGAATTACATGAAGTGGGTCGGGGCCGCATACATTCTCTGGCTTGCCTGGGGCATTGCCACCAGTGATAGCCACGGGAGTGTAGAGGAAGGATCTGTTTCATTGAGGGGCTTCGTCAAGGGTTTCGCCCTTCAGTTCGTCAACCCCAAGGCCATTCTTTATGGTGTTACCCTTTATACGGCCTTCCTGGGCCCCATACTGGCACGTCCGGTGCCCGTCTTCGTGTGGTCCATTTTTCTGACGCTGATAGGATTTTCTTCCATCCTTTCCTGGTCCCTTTTCGGCCTTGGCATAGAAAAATTCCTGCAGAGCCCTTTCCAGAGAAAACTCCTCAACGGCTGTTTCGCCCTGCTTCTTGTCTATGCTGCCCTCGGTGTCGCAGGTCTGATCTGAAAGAAAAAGCCGGGGCAGAAAGCCCCGGCTTTTTTGTTAACGTAAACTACCTGGGTGTGATAATTTCGGGATCGGTGATCTCGGCAAAGTACCTGTACTCGCCCATTTTGATTATCTGGACCTGCACGGGTTTTACGACTTCGCCGATGGGGGTGAATCCCTTGATGACGCCGGTGAGTCCGTTGAAGTCGCTAGTAGCCGCTATTGCGTCGCGAACCTTCGCCGCGTCGGTGGTACCGGCCCTTCTCATGGCATCGACGATAATCATCAGTCCGTCATAGGCCGAGGCTCCGACCATGTCGGGGTCGATCCCGTAGCGGGCTTTGAACTCCCTGATGAAGTTCTGCACGACGGGGCGTTCGTCATCACGGTTGAGGTTGGTGACGATCATGAATCCCTCGGCTGCTGAAGGTCCCGCGATCTCCACCAGTTTCGGTGAATCTGCTCCCTCTTCACCGAGGATAAGGGCCTTTACGCCCATCTCCTTGGCCTGTTTCAGGATAGTGCCAGTCCGGAAGTTATGAGCGCGTAAATAAAACCTATGGCAATACCGTTGAGAAGCTGTTCAAGAAAAAGTTCCAATGATCGTCCTCCAGATGGATAAAGATAGAAAGATCTTTGTCAGGGCCCTTCAAGGAAAGAGAACATGCATCGGGCACTTAATAATAATAAACCATTTTCTTCTGATCTTGCATTCTGATAGCGAGGTTTTTTGAATCTGAAGAAACGCGGATGATCCATGTCGGGTCCCTCCCGAAAAAAACGACACCATGTATCACTTCTCCTTGACTCATTCCCTTGTTGCCCTGACAATAGGTCATATATTGTAAGCGCTTTTATGTATCTGCCTGGGGGAGAGCCGATGCCGGGAAGAGGACAGGTCGTGCTTGATCTTGAAGACAGCCGCATCGTCATACCAACTGACCGCCGTCTCCGCAAGGTCTACCTGGAGTTCAGTTCCCGGTGCAACCTCAACTGCCCCATGTGTTTCCGCGAATCCTGGACCGAACCCCAGGGAGACATGCATCGGGACCTGTTCCTGCGCTTTTTTTCGGGCCTCGGAGATTTTCCCGGGCTTGAGGCCGTCCATTTCCTGGGGATCGGGGAGCCCTTTTGCAATCCGGGACTTTTCGAGGCAGTCAGGATGCTGAAATCGCTAAACCTCCAGGTCCGGATCACTACCAACGCCACAATGATAGACCGGGCCGTTGCCGAGGACCTTGTAGCCTCGGGTGTTGATATTCTGGACATTTCCGTCGAAGCGGAGAATGTCCCCTGGCCGGGCAGGACAAGCAGTCTCGATATCCTTTCAGGAGTCGCGGAGGATCTATCCGGAGCAAAGAAAAGGGCAGGCTCTTACTCACCGGATATCCGCGTCGCTCTTGTAGTGACGAGATCCAACCTTTCCCGCATACCCGATATCGTCGGTGCCATCCGCGGAAAGGGAATATCGGCCGCTTCGGTGAGCAACCTTCTACCGACAGATATGGAAGCCGATAAAAACAGGCTTTACCCCGCCTCCCTTGAAGAGGAAGTAGCGATAAGGTCGAAACTCTATACCCTCTTTCAGTATTCGGGGATCAAGCCGGAACTCCCGAGATTCGCTCTTTCGACGGAGCGGCATTGTGCTTTCGTAAAATCCGAGTCCTGTTTTATCCGCTGGGATGGCCTTGTGGCCCCTTGCCTGAGATTGAGCCATGGATACAGCGAGGTCGTTCTCGGGAGAAAGAAGGAGGTTGTCCCGTGGTTTTTCGGGGATCTTGGCAATCAGACCCTTTGCGAGATCTGGGATGGTTCCGAGTTCACCAGTTTTCGATGGAGGCTGCGCAGGGCCCTATACGCGTCCTGTCTCGATTGTAACCTGCTCAGGTCCTGTGAGTACGCCAAGACCACCGAAAGCGACTGTTGGGGAGACTCCCCCGGCTGCAGCGACTGTCTTTGGGACAGGAACCTCATCAGATGTCCTTGACGTTTATATCCCCGGTGATGAAAGGAGAGTGATAAGAGAAAGGTGCCGGAAAAGGAAACTTCCATACCCGAGAACAGAGAGCCGACAGAGAAATGAGCCTGGAGAAGCGTTAAAGATCGTGAATATCAGAGAGGAGGAAAGGGCATGGTAGAAAAGAAGGTCCTGAGGGTCAACCTCACGAAGGGGACGGTAAAAGAGGAACCGGTCAACAAGGAATGGATGAAGCAATTCATCGGAGGGCGCGGATATGCCACCAAAATGCTCTATGAAGAGCTCAAGAAAGGGACGGATCCGCTCTCGAAAGACAACATCCTGATTTTCGCCAACGGTCCTCTGACCGGCTCCAACGTTCCTACCGGCGGCAGGTACATGGTGGTTACAAAGAGCCCCCTCACTGGCATGATCGCGTCAAGCAACTCCGGTGGGTACTGGGGCAACGAGCTGGCCAGGGCGGGGTACATGTTCCTCGTCTTTGAGGGAAAGGCCGAAAAACCCGTCTATCTCTGGATAAACGACGGCAAGGCCGAACTGAAGGATGCCTCTTCACTTTGGGGCAAGGATACCCATGAGACGACGGACATGATCCTCAAGGAGATCGGGGATGCAAAGGCAAAAGTAGCCTGCATAGGTCCTGCAGGAGAAAAACTTTCGCCCATTTCCTGCGTCATCAACGACAAGCACCGCGCGGCGGGAAGAAGCGGAGTGGGCGCCGTGATGGGCTCCAAGAACCTCAAGGCCGTGGCAGTAAAGGGCAGTGGGACCTTCAAGGCTTCCGACCCGGAAGGACTCAAGGAGGTTCTCCGCGCGGGGATGCAGAAGATCAAGGAGAACGGCGTAACCGGGGAGGGACTGCCGACCTACGGAACGGCGGTCCTGGTCAACATCCTCAATCAGCTCGGCAGTTATCCCCACAAGAATTTCCAGGAATCCATGGATGACCAGGCCGAAAAACACTCCGGCGAGAGGCTCGCCGAGACCTTCCTTACCGGCAGGACGAATTGTTTTGCCTGCCCCATTGGATGCGGCCGGGAGACCGCCCTGGACGGCAAGAAGGGTGAAGGCCCGGAATACGAGACTATCTGGGCCATGGGGAGCAACTGCGGTATTGCCGATCTGGAACCGATCATCCGTGCCAACTACCTGTGCAACGAACTGGGCCTTGACACGATAAGCGCGGGTGGGACCATCTCCGCCGCGATGGAACTTTATGAAAAAGGGTATATCAAGGAATCCGAACTGGGTCGCGGTCCCGAACTGCGGTTCGGTTCCGGAGATGCCCTGGTTTACTGGGTCGAAAAGATGGGCAAATCCGAGGGCCTGGGGGAGAAGCTCGCCATGGGCAGCCACAGACTCTGCGAAGCCTACGGGCATCCGGAGTTCTCCATCACGGTAAAGAAACAGGAACTGCCCGCCTATGACCCGCGTGGTATCCAGGGTATCGGCCTGACCTACGCCGTCAGTAACCGTGGGGCCTGCCACGTGAGGGGTTACCTGATATCCCCTGAAGTTCTTGGTATACCGGAGAAACTGGACCCGTGGGAGATCGACGGAAAGCCGATGTGGGGCAAGATATTCCACGACCTCACGGCCGCCATCGACTCATCGGGTATGTGCCTCTTCACATCCTTCGCCCTTGGAGCGGAGGATTACGCCGCAATGCTCAAGCACGGCGCCGGTTTTGATATCTGTCCGGAATCACTCCTCAAGATCGGTGATCGCATCTGGACACTGGAACGTCTTTTCAACCTCAGGGAGGGGCTCGATCCTGCGAAGGACGACACTCTTCCAGTCCGGCTTCTCAACGAACCGATCCCCGACGGGCCGGCAAAAGGAAAACTGAGCAGGATAAAGGAAATGATCCCGGAGTACTACAAGATCCGCGGCTGGGACGCAAAAGGGGTCCCGACCAAAGATACGCTTGTGATGCTTGGGCTGAACTAGGATAGTACAGGTATGACAAAGGTCTCCTTCTTCGGCATGGTCCGCGACATTATCGGAGAGAAGGAAACGCAGGTAGAGGGTGGCTATTCTGTCGAAAGCCTTCTGGAAGCACTCTCTCTGAAGTATGGCCTTACTTTCGGGGAAAAAGTCCTGAAGATGCCCGAACGCGACATGGACCTGATCATTCTTCTTAACGGCAGGCATATAGAGCATGTAGGAGGTCTGTCGGCTCCGTTGAAAGAAGGAGACCATCTGGCGGTTTTCCCTCTCGTTGGAGGCGGGTAACCGTTCCGTGTGAAGATCGTGTTCCACTATGATCCGGGGGGCCCCTCTGCGATAATGCGGGGGGCCCGTTTATTTCGTCCCTGGGGTGATCTTGCTTCATTCGGGAGGAGGATTATCTCTTGAGGAGAGAGAAGATCGAGATGCGCGGCGTATCCCTGGATGAGATCTCGTCCCATTTCCGCGAAACAGGGTGGCAGGAGGTTTCGCCTGGCCTCTGGCAGAGGGATTGTGACAGCGTGGAAGCGGGACTTCAGGAGGAGGTCTCCCTGGGATCCATCCGGCTCCCTTCGGTTACACTTGTCTTCAGGCTCAGGAGGGGAGATCATGAAAAAGTGTTATCCGCCTTCCGTTCCAGATTCCTGAAGGCAGGCGGCTAGTCCGGGGAGGCTGATAGCGTGGTCACAAGAAAAATTGAGCTCAACACAGGTATTGTGGCTCCCGGGGTAGGGTTTGGAAGTTCTGCGATTCCGACGGAACCTCACCGCAGGATAATGGGGCACTACGCATCGCCGCTTCTTCTGGGTCCAGATCCCTCGCAGGATCTGCTTGAGATGGTAATGCACATGTTCTCCGATGAAGAGGCCCAGGTTGCGCAGTATCTTCCTCCCCTGAGGCCGCGGACGGCGGAGGCGGTCTCCGCCAGGGCGGGACACACTCTTGATGAGACTTCCCGCATACTCGACTCCCTTGCACATAAAAAACGCGTCATCCTGGCCAGCGGAAGCCCCCGCAAATACACGATACTGCCCATAGTTCCCGGGACCTTCGAAATGGCCCTCATGACCCCGGACCTTTCGACGAGGACAAGGTGGCATGCCGATTTTGCGAGGCTGTTCGAAAAGATATGGGACGAGGGGTACATCGTCCGCTACACCCGTTCGATACGCCCCGGCATCAGGTATCTCCCGGTTCACAATTCTGTCCCGTCACTGCTGAAGGCCTGCCCCTCGGAGCGTATGGAGGAGATGGTGCGCCCCTACAGCGACTTTGCCGTCGGTATGTGCCAGTGCCGAATGGCGATGACCCTTGTCGACAAGGGTTGCGGCCGTCCGATGGAGAACTGTGTCGTCATGGGTCCCGGCGCGCAGAAATTCATCGACGGAGGTCTGATGCGCCGCACCGACGCAGCCGAGGTCCTGGCGATCAAACGCCATGCGGAAGAGAACGGATGCGTGAGCTGGTCCATGAGCGACGTAGGGGGAGTTCCGCGCGGAAATTCGAGCTGTTCCTGCTGCGGATGCTGCTGTCACGCCATGAGGAGCATAAGCCAGTTCAACTTCCCCGCAATGATAAGCCCCCCGGTTTTCATGCCGATCCTGGATCCCGCAAAATGTGTCAATTGCGGCGCATGTGTTGTTGCCTGCCCGATGAATGCCTGGTCTTCCGACGGAAGTTCCCTGCTCTTCGACCCGGCGCGGTGCATAGGATGCGGACTATGTGTCGTCGCCTGCAAAAAGGGGGCGATGACCCTGGGAGAGTCCGGGAACAGGCTGAAAAATGCCCCCGGATGGTTCGGCTTTTTCCTCGACAACGCTCCGGGCTATCTGTTGAACGCCTTCCGCGTCTGGGCACGGAGACACCTTTAAACCTGATTCTCCTCATACAGAACTGAAGCGTATATACTTTTTACAGGGAGGTGGATCAAGTGAAGGATTTCGAAAAGATGGGCTCTTTCTACCTGGGCAAACGAGTGGACGACGCCTCGGGATCGATGACAGGGGAGATGATCCTCTACGATGCCAAGGACCTCACGACCCATGGCATCATCATAGGAATGACCGGAAGCGGAAAGACAGGCCTTGCCCTTTCTCTCATCGAGGAGGCCCTGATGGACAACATCCCCGTCATAGCCATCGATCCCAAGGGAGACATCCCAAACCTTCTTCTGACCTTTCCGCAGTTCAGACC
The DNA here is from genome assembly GCA_035448245.1 of Thermovirgaceae bacterium. Taxonomy (GTDB): domain Bacteria; phylum Synergistota; class Synergistia; order Synergistales; family Thermovirgaceae; genus DAOTIQ01. The sequence continues at coordinate 6,793 of DAOTIQ010000060.1, forward strand.
CGAGGATTTCCGCCCATGGATAAGCGAGCAGGAAGCGGCACGAAAGGGTCTTTCCCCCGACGAATTTTCCGCGAAGACGGCCTCGGACTGGAAGAACGGCCTCGCCGAGTGGGGCATTGACGGCGCCCGGATCGAGAAGATGAGAAACTCCGTGGACATGACGGTCTACACTCCGGGCAGTTCTGCCGGCAGGATGGTGAGCATACTGCACTCCTTCGATGCACCCCCCGAAGCGATAAGGTCCGATGGGGACCTCTTCAGGGAGAGGGTCCAGACCACCGCATCGAGCCTTCTGGCCCTCATGGGGATCGATGCCGACCCCCTCACGAGCCGGGAGCACATCCTCATCTCGAAGATACTCGAGGAAAAGTGGAACGCCGGCCAGTCGCTGGACATTCCTTCCCTGATCGACCTTATCAGGGTCCCCCCTTTCAAGGGGATGGGGGTCCTCGACCTGGAGACCTTCTACCCCTCGTCTTCGAGGATGGATCTTGTCCTGCGGCTTAACAACCTCGTGGCGGCGCCTTCCTTCGGGCCATGGATGGAGGGAGAGCCCCTCGATGCGGCGAAATTCCTCTATACGGCCGATGGGAGGCCCAGGGCCTCGATATTCACCATAAGCCACCTTTCGGAGAGGGAGAGGATGTTCTTCGTCTCCCTGCTCCTCAACGAGATACTGGGTTGGGTAAGGACACAGCCCGGGACGTCGAGCCTGCGGGCCATTCTCTATATGGACGAGATATTCGGCTTCTTCCCGCCGGTGCAGAACCCCCCGTCGAAGACCGTCCTGCTGACCCTTCTCAAGCAGGCCCGGGCCTACGGACTCGGGGTGCTGCTCGCTACCCAGAATCCCGTCGACCTCGACTACAAGGGTATATCGAACACAGGGACGTGGTTCATAGGACGCCTCCAGACGGAACGGGACAAGGCCCGGATCCTGGAAGGTCTCAAGGGGGTTTCGGAAAAGGGATTCCCGACCCAGGAACTTGACAGGATGATATCAGGGCTTGGGAAGCGCGTCTTCCTTCTGCACAACGTACACGAGGACGAACCGGTCCTTTTCCAGACGAGATGGGCCATGTCCTATCTGGCCGGACCCGTTACAAGGGAGCAGATCCGGATGATCGAGGGGCCTCATGCCGCAGTTCCGACACGGGGAAGGGGAGAGGCCAGGGCTCCTTCGGTGTCCGCCGCTCCAAGACCAGTCCAGGAGATCATTCCCTCGGACATTGTCTCTGTTTTCCTTCCGGTCTCCCCCGGGATCGACGCGGAATATGCCCCCTTCCTGGGAGGGTTCGCGAGGATACACTTCAGGGATTCGAAGCTCGGGGTCGCCGAGACGAAGATGGTTGCCTTCGCGACTGAAATGAGCGAAGGGCCTCTCACCGTCGACTGGGAGAGCGCCTTTGAGATATCCGTCGATCCCGCCGTCCTTTCACAGGGGATGCCCCCTTCGGTAATGTCCCCGGTTCCGACAGCAGGACTTGATTCGAAGTCCTACACCAAGTGGGGGAGAGATTTTCTTAAGTGGCTTCCGAACAACAGTTTGCTGACGGTAATGACATGCCCATCGATGAAAGAGGCGGCAAGGCCCGGGGAATCGAAAGCCGATTTCGCGGCGCGCCTGGCGCTTTCACGCCGGGAGCAACGGGATGCTGCCGTCGAGAAGATCCGCAAAAAATATGCCTCGAAGCTGACGACTTTGCAGAACCGCCTGATGAGGGCGGAGCAGGCCGTTGAGAGGGAAGCTGAGCAGGCCAAAAGCAGGAAGATGGATACGGCGATATCCTTTGGGACAGCCATCGCCGGGGCCTTTCTCGGCAGGAAGGCCAGCGTCTATTCCGCGTCTCGAATGGGAACGGCGGTCTCAAAGGCCGCGAGGCTGAGCAAGGAGTCCGGTGACGTAGCAAGGGCGAAGGAGACCGTGGAGTCTGTAAGGCTCGAAATAGCAGGAATGGAGCGCCAGCTCGAGGATGAGATCAACGCCACCGGTTTCGGGGATATTCTCGAGACGGGAATAGAGGAGAGTTTCATCCGCCCAAAGGCATCTGATATGTCGGTTGTCCTCTTCGGTCTCCTGTGGCTTCCTTACGCAAGGAATCCGCAGGGGGGTCTTTCGCCCCTGTGGGGAGACTGAATGAAACGGGAAGATGTTCACAGTCAGTGTTATCATGAAACGCCAGGTAACAAGTTCGAAGAAAAGGAAGGAGAATGAAGATCGTGAGGAAAACAGTTGCAACAGACAAAGCTCCGGCAGCGATAGGTCCCTATAGCCAGGCTGTATGGGCCAACGATATTCTCTTCGTATCGGGGCAGATACCCATCGATCCGAAAAGCGGGGAAATGAGCGGGAAAACTGCGGCTGAACAGGCTGAACAGGTTCTGAAAAATGTTGGAGCCATATTGGAATCCCAGGGACTTTCATTTGCGAGTGTGGTCAAGGCGACGGTTTTCGCAAAGGACATGAATGATTTCAAGGCCGTAAACGATGTTTACGCCAGTTATTTTACCGCTGACCCCCCTGCGAGGGCCTTTGTAGAGGTGGCAAGGCTTCCTAAGGATGCCCTGGTCGAGATAGAGGTCATCGCCGTAAAAGGTTGATGCATTGACAAACAGACCAAAAATACGTACTGTTTTATCAGCCGGTTAAATAGACGGCGGATTCTGCTTTCTGGGAGGCATTATATCTATGCAGGGAACAGTCAAATGGTTCAACGAGGCCAAAGGGTACGGTTTCATCACCCCCGACGAGGGCAACGATGTGTTCGTGCACTTCAGCGCGATCCAGGGCGATGGATTCAAGACGCTTGCCGAAGGACAGCGCGTTGAGTTCGAGGTAGTCCAGGGGGACAAGGGCCCCCAGGCGGCCAATGTAGAGAAGATCTCCTGAACGTCCGGGATCTTTTCTTCACGGGGAGATAGTTTTGCGGCGACTCCTTCCCCGAAGGGGTTCGCCGCTTTTTTCGGGAATGATCACCTGTTCGCGGATTGAGCCGGAGCCTTGCTTTATCTCACGGCTTGATGCGATAATCCCCTGTAATGACAAACTTCTGGAAAAGGAGGGAAGGATTTGAATAAGAGCGAACTGATCCAGGCGGTTGCCAAGTCGGCGGGACTGAGCAATAGCAAGGCGACCCAGGTGGTTTCGGCGGTCATCGACGAGATCGGCGCAGCGTTGGCCGGTGGGGACAAGGTACAGGTTGCCGGATTCGGCACCTTCGAGGTTCGGCAGCGCGCGGCGAGAGAGGCCCGTAATCCGCAGGATCCCACGAAGAAGGTCAAGGTTCCGGCAAGAAAGGTTCCCGCTTTCCGCGCCGGCAAGGCCCTGAAAGACAAGGTCTGCTAGAGTTTCGTCTTTTTGATGTAATATTTGCCGCCCCGCAAGGGGCGGTTTTTTTTTAAGACTCGTGAAGC
>DAOTIQ010000061.1:0-4540 GCA_035448245.1 Thermovirgaceae bacterium
ACGGCAGTCCTGGAAAAGATGTTCAGCGACCCGGAGGATCTCAGCCTTGTCTGGCCCGTTGCGCATTGGCCCTTCGATCACGGGCAGTGGCAGCAGGTCCTCGACCAGGGCAAAGGGGCGATCTCCTTCCTGGTTTATGAAGAGAAAACTCTTATCGGGCACGCGGCTTTGGACAGGGCGGAAAACCCCGCAACGCGAATGGTCCGTTTCCTCTACATCGCCCCGGAGCATCGGAGCAGGGGCGCGGGGCAGCGGATGATAGCCCTTCTGGAGGAGTACGCCAGGGAGAGGCTGGGAGCCAAGCGGCTGGAACTGAAGGTCCGCAGCTTCAACGGAAGGGCCTTGAGGTGTTACGAGAAATGCGGCTTCGCTGAATTCTTCAGGGAAGACACCCTGGTTCTGATGGGAAAGGATATATAAATAGTCCCGAGTATCTTCAGGAAGCAGGAGACAGACGTCAGGAGGCAAAATCGAAATTATCTTCGCAAGCCCCAGGGACTATCCAAACAGGCTCAGTTGCCATTCGTAAAACCGCCTCAGGACTTCGCGCTCGGGGTTACAGGAAATGGAACGATTGGCCTACGGCTGAGGTCTTTCGTTGAAGCCCTTGTAACCGTGCTTTTCTGCGTTTCCCAAAAGGAATTGCTGCGGCATGACCCCGGTACCCCACCATGAGTTGAAGGCCATAAGAACCCTGAGAATGCTTTCAGGGGCTTGTAACAGACATGGCTCCCACACTGCAGTGCAGTTGAGATGATGTCAAAATGCATTTTTCGTTGATTTATTGCCAAGTATAAAATGCATTATTGTGGTCAAATATGCAAGTATAAGTTCACAAGGCGTGTATTGGATCTGCTGGATCAGTCTGCCCGGTGTATTTCCGCCGATTTTTTTAAAACCATGTCGATGGCTTTTCCCAGCGCCGCGTTGAACTCTTCCGGCTCGTCCATCATCAGGAAATGATCGGCATTCTTCAGGACGATGGCATCGAAGGAGAACATGTGCCGCCGGTTCGCTTCATAGTCGATGGGCCACAGGTCTCCGTTCACTGTCACGACCGGAATGCGGATCTGTTCGAATATCTTCGACGCCTCTCCCGTAATGTACTGCGACATCATTTCCTTCATCGCACTCAGGGCGACGGCTGGCGGCGCTGAGGACATATCAGCGAGGATCCAGTCCCGGATCTGCGGGTCGGTGTCGGGCGAGATCATCTGTCCTGCGAACTGACTTGCTCCGGTTCGAAAATCCTCCTTCAAAGGGGCAAGCATCTCTTCGAGCTCCGTGGGAGTAAGCGGATATTCCACGTTTTCAAGAGTATCAATCCCTATCAGGCCGATCACACGATCCGGCATCAGCCGGGCAGCCTCGGCAATGACCGACCCCCCCATGGAATGGCCTATCAGTATTACTTTCCCCTCGCAGGCTTCTTCCGTTACGGCCCTGACATCCTCTCCGAAAGCGCGCATCGTATATCTCGTACGTGAAGTTCCCGAGTGGCCGTGCCCCGCGAGATCGAGAACGACGACCCGATGGTTTTTGGAATAATACGGCACCTGGGCACGCCAGTAGCGGGCATCGCAGCTCCAGCCGTGAACAAACACCAGGGTCGGCTCTCCGGTACCGGAGACTTCATGCGAGATCGGGGTACCGTCTTTGGACACGACGACATGGGGCCATTCCGCCCGTGCCTCCACCGCGCCGAATGCCATGACCAGAAAAACCATGCAGGCGGCCAGACCAGCAAAGTGTCTAATTTGTGATCCCCGGCTAAGCCTGTTATCCACCCGAACGATACCTTCATCAACCTTGATCATTCAAATCCTCTCCTGCCAGAAGTTTTTGGCCCCTGTCACAAAGATCCCATTTTCCCCTTCGTCGGGAACCGCATCAGTTGTTCCGTCGGCGGGTACATGAGCCAATCCGATTCAAAAATTATTTTTATTCTTTTCGTTAATAACACACAACGCGATAGTGCAAGGACTCCTTCCTGCCACTTACGGTCGGCAGATGTACCAGCGATTCCAGGAGGAAAACGACAAAACATCCACCCTCCTGAAAAATTCTTTCATCTCTCCCGGAGCGCGGGAAATAAATTCTTTGTAGCAGCTCCCCTCCATTTTTTCTATCACTGATACGGAAAAGCTTGGCTTCCCGCCGAAATCGTGAAACAGAACCAGGTCTTTGGAGACTCTGGCCGATTCCCTGTAGAGTTTTTCCCTATCGGCAAAGGGAAACCCGTGAGCTACATAAGCACCGACAACGACATCAAAGGAATTATCCGGGAAATTGAGACCCCTCAAAACATCCTGTTCCAGGCATTTAAGCCCGTTTCTCAAGCATAACCGGACCATAGCCGGAGATGCATCTACAGCCGTCACACTGTAGCCAAGATCCTGCCAGCAACGGGCAAACGCCCCTGTTCCGCTGCCCAGGTCAAGAATGGTTTCACATCCTGCAAGATTCAGTTCGGATATGTGTTTTTCGATAATCCGTGAGTAATAGAGCACCTGCGGTTTGAAGAAAAGCCCGTAAAATGGCGCGATAGACTGGAACTTCCTCACATGAGGATTCATCAAAAACCTTCTTTCCAGGGAGAAAGGCTCGACGTCCTTCGTTGCGATCATTCTACACAAGTCCGGGTGCAGATGGAAACCGGCAATGCTCTGACCTGCATGCCGGGCCATTTTCAAAATGATTAATACGGTCCATTGATAACATAAAAGATTGTCGAGCAATAAGCAGGCCCGAGGTAAAATAGTGCTATAAATGAGGAGCACTCTCCGGTAACGCGATCTCGCTTCAGTCGGTTTTCAATCAAAGCAGAAAGGCAGGTTCAACATGTATACATACGGTCAAAATCAAGGTCTGGCCCCAAACCCAAAGATACTGGGAAGCGTTCTCGAGGCAATAGGTAACACGAAGATCGTCAACTGCAGCAGGCTTGCCAGCCACTGGGGGATTTCGGGTACCATCCTTGCAAAACTGGAGTACCTGAACCCCGGTTTCAGCAAAAAGGACCGCGTTGGCCTGCACATGGTTCTGGAGGCGGAGGAGAAGGGGCTGATCTCCACTGGCGACACCATAGTGGAACTGACCAGCGGCAACACCGGGACCGGCCTTGCCCTTGCCTGTGGAATAAAGGGTTACAGGTTCGTGGCAGTGATGTCCGAGGGCAATTCCATGGAACGGGCCAGGATGATGAGGGCCCTGGGAGCCGAGGTAGTGCTGGTTCCCCAGACACCGGGATCGATCCCGGGCCAGGTCTCGGGCCAGGACCTTGAACTCGTAAACGATGAAGCCCAACGGATCGTGAAGGAACGTGGTGCTTTCAGGGCAGATCAGTTCGCCATGGAGGGCAATGTCCTGGGAGAACGGGTCTCCGGTGAGGAAATTTGGAAAGACACGGGGGGACAGGTGGATTTCTTTGTAGATATGGCAGGCTCAGGAGGCTCCTTCACCGGAATTTCCAGCGTTCTGAAGGAACACAACCCCGCGATACGCTGCTACCTGGGGGAACCTGCCGAGGCCGCCCATTTCGGCAGTCCGGGAGGCAGCGGGAGCCACAGGATTCAGGGATGCGGCTACTCAAGGAATCTTCCCCTGCTCGACCGATCCCTCGTTGATGGCTTTATATCCATTACCGACGAGGAAGCGGTGGAGGGAGCCCGCGCCCTTGCAAGGCATGAGGGAATATTCGGAGGGTTTTCCTCGGGAGCCCACGCCGCAGCCGTGAAAAAAATGCTTGAAGGCCCCGAGAGAGGGAAGACCGGCGTTTTCCTCGTATGCGATTCGGGGCTCAAGTATCTGAGCACCGATCTTTACTGATGCAACAGATCACAACTTCCGGGAGGCACAGATAAATGAAAAAGGACATGAGCAAGGACCCCTTATTTGTGGATGAGAAATTCCCGCCAGACATGCACGACCTCTTTATCGAGGACCGCCTTTTGGGTCTGATCTACCTGGCCGACGGGAAGGGCCCCCACGGAACCGTTCTGTTCCTTCACGGTTTTCCCGGCAACGAGAAGAACCTGGACATTGCCCAGATGTTGAGGCGCGGCGGATACAACGTGATGGTCTTTCACTACTCCGGTTCCTGGGGCAGCAGGGGCTCCTACTCGTTCAGCCAGAATTACAGGGATCTCCAGGCTGTACGAAAGGCAATAGCCGACGAAGCCTTCGCCCGGGAACACAGGATCGACAGGGAGAATGTTTACCTGGCCGGGCACAGTGTTGGAGGATTTTTGACCCTCCTGGCAGCAAGGGATGGGATGGATTTTAAGGGCTTCGCGGCTCTCGCCCCATACAACCTTGGTAAACAGGCCGAGAGGATCCATGGGGGTGACGAAGAGGCGCACAGAGAGACTCTGGACCTTTTCGAGGGAGGTTTGAGACCTCTGAGCGGCGCGACCGCCGAGTCTCTGATGGCCGATATTATGGAAAATCGCGCCAGTTGGGACATAACCGGCAACCCCGAGGCCTATGCGGACAGGAAGATGCTCCTGGTCATGGCCGCCGGAGACATTTGCGCCTGGCC
>DAOTIQ010000061.1:4640-9929 GCA_035448245.1 Thermovirgaceae bacterium
CTAGAGTCCCCTCATCCGGATTCCGTAGGCCCGTTCGCAGTATTCGCGGACGACCCTGTGGGTGTTGAAGTAACTTCCGTTAAGCGCTATGGCGCCGCGCATGACTTTGCCCCATTCTTCGGGCCTGTCGTAGAAGGCTGGAATGATCACTTTCTCAAGTTTTTCGAGCAGGTCATCAAGGTCGACGGATTCGTCGTAATGGTCATCTATTGTTTCCGTAGGTTCCGGCCCGATGCTCCACCCCGTGACGCCCTCCACGCACCCTTCTATCCACCAGCCGTCAAGGACCGAGAAATTGGGGACACCATTGAGGGCGCACTTCATGCCGCTTGTCCCCGATGCCTCCCTGGGGCGGATGGGATTGTTCAGCCAGAGATCGCAGCCCTGGACCAGCAGGGCTCCAAGGTCCATTCCGTAATCCTCAAGGTATACGACGGGCAGATTCGCACCTGTCAGATTTTCCGCCTCGCAGAGCAACTTCCGGAGTATCTCCCTGGCCGGTTCGTCGTGGGGGTGGGCCTTTCCGGCAAAGACGAACTGCACCTTGCCTCCGGCAGCCTTTGCCAACCGTGGAATATCCCGGAATATGAGATCGGCCCTCTTGTACTGGGCCACCCTCCTTGCAAAACCTATGGTTAGGCAATCTGGGTCAAGGTTTGTGCCGGTCTTTCTGGCCACATATTCCAAAAGTCTTTTCTTTGCCGCGACGTGGGCCTGTCGTATCTCATCAACCGGGATTGTCATGGCCTGGACAAGCCGCTCCGGCGCGTTGTCCCACCCGGGTATATGTTTTGCGAAGAGGGCAGACATTTCCGGGCTCACCCAGGTCGAAGAGTGGATCCCGTTGGTTATGCAGTCCACATCATCCTTTTTGAACATGGCCCTGCTGACCTCGGTGTGTTTGCGGGAGACACCGTTGACGTAGCGGCTGTATTTGAGGGCGATCTCCGTCATGGAGACATCGTTGGTGGGCATCATTCTGCCAAGTCGTTTTGCCATGGCCGGGTTCATGACACTTTTTACCAGGTCCCAGGAGAATCTGTCATGCCCCGCGGGCACTGGTGTATGGGTGGTGAAGATCCCTTTTTCACGGACTTTGTCATATCTTTCGTAACCCATCTCGCGGATAAGTTCCAGGGCAAGGAAAGCAGCGTGTCCCTCATTGAGATGGTAGTTGTCGATGTTGGCAAACCCCAGATCGCGGAGCATGCGGAGTCCGCCGGAGCCAAGAATTATCTCCTGGCAGAGACGATAACGCTGGTCCCCTCCGTACAGGTACCAGGTCAGTTCCCTGTCTTTGGGGATGTTTCCCTCGACATCGGTATCAAGAAAGTAGACCGGAACAGTAAAACCGCTCTTCCCCTCGATCTCGTAGCACCACGCCCTGACCTTGACCTCCCGGGATTCGATGAGCACAGTAACCTCGTTGGGAAGCAGCGTCAGTTCCTTTTCCGGATCCCACTCCACGGGCAACGCTTTCTGTGAACACTCTTCTATCACCTGGCGGAAATAACCCTTCCGGTAAAGGAGGGTCACTCCAGCGACGGGTACTCCCAGGTCGGCGGCACTCTTGAGTATGTCCCCCGCAAGGATCCCGAGCCCTCCGGAATAGGTGGGGATGCTGTTTTTCAGTCCGATCTCCATCGAAAAATACGCCACCATACGGAATGCAGGATCCTGCTCCATCATGTAGCGCAGTGAGTGCCCGATATCGTTCCCGTAGACCATTCTTTTCATGCTGTCGGCTCCTCCTCTTGTTCTCTCTTCTGATTCTTTCATATTATCGCACGCCCGGGGGCGAGGGCGCCAACCTGCCGTTCTGCAGAGCCAGATCCGCCAGAAATGAAACGGGGACATTCTCGAGACCCCTTTCATCGACCCTCCAGATCCAGTTGCCAGAGGCAGTTCCCGGGGTGTTGAGTCTGCCCTCCGTGCCAAGACCGAGAATGTCCTGCATGGGAATTATCGCCATACGGGCTTTGGATCTCATGGCTATGGATATCATGTCCATAGAGACGCTTTCGGGGGTCACTTCGTGCCCCGCCAGCGATTCGATCTGCCGCTTCACCCCCGTTGTTGCAACGGTCTCGAACCACCCTCTCGAAGTATCGTTGTCGTGGGTCCCGGTGTAGACGCAGGCATTCTCGATGTGATTCGCCGGGGCGTAGGGGTTCTTTTCGAAATCGTCTCCAAAAGCAAACTGCAGGACCAGCATTCCGGGGACCCCGAGACGCTCCACCCAGGCCGTTACGTCGGGGGTTATGACTCCGAGGTTCTCGGCGATGAAGGGCATTTCGGGAAAAGTCTCCCTTACCTTCGCAAAAAAGGCATCCGGTGAGGCATCCACCCACCGACCCTTCACGGCGGTTTTCTCTTTTGCCGGAATCGACCAGTATTTTATGAGCCCCCTGAAGTGATCTACCCGAACCAGATCGAAGAGGAAAAGGGCATGTTCCAGGCGGCCAAGCCACCAGCCGAAACCATCCGCTTCGAGAATATCCCAGCGATAGACGGGGTTGCCCCACCTCTGCCCGAGGGGCGAGAAGTAGTCGGGGGGTACACCGGCCACGTTACGGGGACGTCCCTCCCCGTCGAGGTCGAAGAGGCGCCTGTTGGACCAGACATCTGCGCTGTCGTGGCTTACGTAGACCGGTATGTCACCTACAAGTGCAATGCCGCGCCTGGCGCATATATTTCTGAGGCGGTTCCACTGACGGAAGAATACGTACTGCAGGAATTTTTGGTAACTCATCTCCCCTGCGAGCTCTCTGCGCGCTTCCTCCAATGCCAGGCCTTCCCGGTCGCGCAAGGGGACGGGCCATTCGTACCAGGGAGAACCGTTTCGAGTTGTTTTGAGGGCCGAAAAGAGAGCAAAGTCATCGAGCCAGAAGGAGTTCTTTTCACAAAAGGAAGAGAAACCAGGATCAGGCATGGAGCGCATCGCAGCAAACGCCTTTCGGAACAGGGGCTCCCTGGCCCGGGCAGAGCATACGTAATCGGCACTTGCGGCGGGGAAACCCCCAGGCGCCTTGATATCAGAGGGATCGAGAAGACCGTCATCAGCAAGTATCTCGGGGCTGATGAAGAGAGGGTTTCCTGCGAAGGCGGAAAGACCGCTGTAGGGAGAGTTCGCCTGTCCCGGATCAGTGGGCGAAAGGGGAAGCATCTGCCAGAGTCCCTGCCCCGCATTGACCAGAAAGTCGACGAAACCGTCGGCTCCCGGGCCCAGGTCACCAGTACCCCAGGGTGAGGGAAGGGATGAAATATGCATAAGTATGCCGCTTGTGCGGATGTTTTTCTTTTCAAAAAGGGTTGAGGTTTTCATAGGGCCGATTTTACCCGATAACCGTCCCTGCCGTTCCATCCGGAAGACGTAACCTTTCATCCTTCCTTTTGGGTCGCCGCTTTGCTATCGTGTAAAATCACCTGGGTAGCGGGGGTGTTTTTGATGCCGGAAGAGAAAGCGACCTGGAGACTCGACAAGGTTTTCAAGACATACGATATGGGAGAGGTCAAGGTGGAGGCCCTTCGGGAATCTTCCCTCTCGATCCTCGACGGCGACCTGCTTGTAATACTTGGCCCGAGCGGGTCCGGGAAGAGCACCCTGCTCAACCTGCTGGGGGGAATGGATGTTCCTTCCGGCGGCGACGTCTGGTTCCGGGACGAGAACCTGGCAACCGCCAAAGACCGGGAACTCACCCGATACCGCCGCAATGTCATAGGTTTCGTCTTCCAGTTTTTCAACCTTATCCCCGACCTCACAGCCTTCGAAAACGTAGCCATCGCAGCCGATCTGGTTGAATCTCCGCTCCCTCCGGAAGTAGTCCTGGAACAGGTGGGGATGGGAGACCGGATGGACCACTTCCCGTCGCAGATGAGCGGGGGGGAACAGCAGCGCGTCGCCATTGCCCGGGCCATAGTGAAGAACCCCCTTCTTCTTCTCTGCGACGAACCGACAGGCTCTCTGGACTCCACCACCGGAAGGCTTATTCTGGCTCTTCTTGAGGAGATCAACCGGAAATACGGCACCACAGTCGTTATCGTGACCCACAACGCCGCCATAGCCGACATGGCGGGCCGCGTGGTAAAGATGAGCAGCGGCCGCATAATCGAGGAGAAGGTCAACAGAAAACCCCTCTCCCCCGAAAGGATCGACTGGTGATGCCGGTCCTGGCGAAAAAACTGCTGAGGACGATAGGCTCCACATTCGGCCAGTTCGCAGCCTCGGCCGTGGTGGTTGCCGTCGGGATAGTCGCCTTCGTTTCCATGACGGCAGTCTCCGACAACCTCATCAGGTCCCGCGACGCCTTTTACCGCGAGACCGATTTCGCCGAACATTTTTTCCACGTCGTAAAAGCCCCGGAGGGCGTGCTGGCACGGGTCGAGGCGGTAGAAGGAGTACTCCGGGCAACCGTAAGGCTGCAGAAGGATGTCCCGGTGCTGCGCGACGACGGAATGCGTACATCTCTCCGCCTGACTGGTTACCCCCTTCCAGAGGAAAGGGAGCTCAGCCGCATCAGGGTCATGGAGGGGAGGCTGTTTGAAAAGTATCCGGAGGGCGGAGCCGTCGAGATCCTTCTGGACCCGCTTTTCGCAAAGGCCCACGGGCTTGGACAGGGGGACACGGTCCCCGTGGGAGCTGAGGGGAGACGCAAGGTGCTGACCGTCACGGGAACCGCGGCGGGTCCCGAATTCGTCTACGCCGTAAAGGGCGCCGGGTCCCTGCTTGAGGACCCGTCCTCCTTCGGGATCGCGGTGATCCCCCAGAACCAGCTGCAGCAGCTTCTCGAAATGAAGGGCTACGTCAACCAGGTCCTGATCCGCTTCACTCCGGGTACCGACACGGCGAAGGTGGTCAGGGAGATCGAAAAAATCCTGGAACCTTACGGGAACCTGACAAACTACCCCCGGAAGGATCAGATAAGCGAGGCCATCCTCAGAGGAGAGCTGAACCAGCTCAAGGCCTTCGCCCGGTTTCTCCCCTCCATCTTCCTCGGCGTGGCCGTTCTGATGCAGTTCGTGTTCATCGGGCGGATGGTGCAGGTCCAGCGGGGGCAGATAGGAGTTCTCAAAGCCATCGGCTACGGGAACGGGTCCCTGCTGGCGCTTTACGGGGGATATGCCCTGGCCGCCACGGCGTGCGGAGCCGCGGCAGGCACTCTGCTGGGGTATATCCTTGCCCAGCTTCTCACGAAAGTCTATTCCGCCTTCTTCAACCTGCCCAGGCTCGAGGAGGCCCTTCACTTCCGGACGGCCTGGGTCGTGCTCTCGGCGACCCTCGCGGTCGGG
>DAOTIQ010000062.1:0-4513 GCA_035448245.1 Thermovirgaceae bacterium
TTTTTAAGATTTTCCTGCCTCCTGTGTCCAGTCTCCTGCTTCCTCGCATTCACGATTCACGAAAACCAGATTCCCGCCGGTGGGCGGACGTTCCGCTTCGCTACGCTCAGAATGACAGCAGGATCAAAAGCGTAAACGTTGAAAGGCCTCCCGAAGAGCGGAATGGCAGAAGAGCAAGGAGATAGGAGACCTTAAAGGCGTAAACGGTGAACGGGAAGCCCGAGGAGACAGGAGACTGGAGGCTGGAAACAGGAAGAGCAAGGACTTTGTCATTCTGAGGAATGAAATGATGAAGAATCCGGGTTAGTTTTTAAGATTTTCCTGCCTCCTGTGTCCAGTCTCCTGCTTCCTCGCATTCACGACTCACGATTCACGAATCACGAAAAAGGATCTGGGTCGGTATTTGAACCAGAACCAGATTCTTCGTCCCGTTGGCCCTCAGAATGACAGCAGGATAAAAGGCGTAAACAGTAAACATAAAAAGGAGGTAACGCAGATGCAGGAGAAGTTCGAGAACGTAACGCTGGTTAGCAAGGCCAATGTTTACATGGACGGGAAGGTGACAAGCAGGACCTTCTTCACTCCTTCAGGAGAGAGGAAGACCGCGGGGATCTTCCTTCCCGGCGAATACGAATTCGGAACAGGGGATGCCGAAATCATGGATGTTGTCCAGGGAAGTGCCACGGTGCTGCTCCCGGGAGAAGCCGATTGGAAGACTTTCGGTCCCGGTGAGAGTTTCAACATCCCGAAAAACAGTTCGTTCAAACTCAAGATCGACGGCGTTTTCGATTATATCTGTTCCTATATCAAGGAGTAGTGCAAAGGCGGGGGCCGGGGTTCATCCCCGGCCTACCTGTTGGAGAAATAAATGAAAAACATCACTCCCATGAAGAAACCCGCGGAAATGGCCTTGACCAGTCTTGCGTTGTCGATCCTGTCATCTTTTGACGGGTCGTAGTACTCCTCTCGCCTGATGTTTTTTTTCTTTTTCCCCGTGATCTTGTCGGCATAGGAATACATCAGAAAACCGGCGCCCAGTCCCATAAAAATGGCCCCGATAGCGGCCTGCAGCAGAGATCTTTCCATTCATGAATCCCCTTCCCGTAAAAAAATCGGGTATCCTTGTACAGATGCTATCCTTAAGGGGATCGACAGGTCAATACCGGTGGTTTCGGGTTTCCATCGGGGAGGGAGTTACATAATGAATAAATTTGTTCTTCTTCTCGCTGTATTTTTTGTTGTCTTTTCCCCTGCGTCGGCTTTCTCCTCGGAATGGGAGAGGGTCGGAGACGCTGCCTGGGCCGAAGTGAGTTCGATCGAAGAGTTCGAAACGGTCCTTGAGGAGATGCTTGGATCCTTCGAGGAGCACGCCGTGATCCGTCTCCCCCTGAAGAGGTGTCTGGAGGAGGACGAGATCCAGGGAATGCTGCAGAGTATCTACTACCGCAGGGACCTCGTAGCTGCTTCAATGGCGAGGATGGAGGCCACAATAAGGTATGCCTCCGGCATGAACACCGTGGAGTTTCTCTTTAAATGGATAGACAGCAGGCAACAGCGCGACGAGGTGCGGGAGATGGTTCCCCGCATATTGTCGTCGATCCTTGCCCCCGGAATGTCGGAGAGGCAGATCCTCGAGGCGATCCATGATCATGTTGTTTTATCGGTCGTTTACGATGATTCAAGAATGGGGCGCGGCGCCTGGGAGGCGATCCATGGTAGAGCCGTCTGCCAGGGGTATGCCCTCCTCACTGAGGCCCTTCTTTCGGAGGCGGGCTTCGAGAACCGCGTAGTATTGAACAGCGACCACGCATGGAACCTTGTTTTCACACAAGGGACATGGCGGCATATCGATACGGCTTTCGATGACCCCATCATAATCGGGGGAGGCAAGCCTGAAGGAATATCCCGGGAGGCTTTCCTGAAAACAGATGCCGAAATGAGGGCATTGGGTCATAACTGGGATGAGAAACGATATCCGAAGGCCAGGTGATAGGCCGGGAAGCAAGCCCCTCCCGTTGAGAAGTTTACTCCTTTGATCTTTCGATCCCCCTGGCTACGTCGACCTTTTGAAGCAAGAAAATGCCCGCCGCGAACAGAACGATCAGAGAGGTAATGCCTAGCCGTGTCGACCCCGTCAATTGTGTCAGTACTGCGAATATCGTTGGTCCTGCCACTCCTGAGAACTTGCTGAAAATATCGTAAAATGCGAAAAACTCCCCAGTCTGAGCCTTCGGGACCATCATCCCGTAGGTGCTTCTGCTAATGGCCTGAACGCCTCCCTGGGCCATACCTACGGCTATCGCAAGAATCCAGAAGTGTGTCGCCGTCTCCAGGAAAAACGCGCCGATGGTCACCATCATGTACCAGACCAGTCCGATGGTTATGGTTCTTTTCCCGCCGAGTTTTACCGATAGCCTTCCGAAGAGTATGGCAAAGGGGGCTCCTATAAACTGCGTCGCCAGCAGTGCCCCGACGAGGTGCATCATTCCTATGCCTTTCTCGGAACCAAATATGGCAGCCATCTTCATTATGGTCCCGACGCCGTCGTTATAAAGCCAGTATGCCCCCAGGAATATGAGCATGTCCCTGTAGTTGCGCATCTTCCTGAACGTTTGGGCCAGCTGGCTGAAGCCGCGGGTCATAACCTCGTTCCGGTTCAGGGGGCGAGGCAAAGCCGACGGGGGCTCAGGTATTAACAGCATCAGCGGGATAGTGAATGCGCTCCACCATATTGCCACCGACAGAAACGATACCCGTACACCGAGGGTCCCCGGTATGATCGCGGCGGCTGCGATGTTTGCCGCAAGGAGAGTCCCTCCCCCAAGATAGCCCCATGCATACCCTCTCGATGAGACAATGTCCATCTGGCCCGGTGGAGCTATGTGGGGCAGGAGAGCATCGTAAAAAATCATGGATAGCGAAAACCCCAGGCTTCCGCCTCCGTAAAGAAGGAGAGCCAAAAACCAGTCTCCCTCTTCCACAAAGAAGAGCAGGGCTGTAGAAAACACACCGAGAAGGGTGAAAAACGCAAGGAATTTCTTTTTGGCCTCGCCAACGTCGGCCATGCTGCCCAGTATCGGGGCGATCAGGGCTCCGGACAGAAGCGCTATGGATGATGTATAGCCCCACAAAGCCGATGGCATGTTCGGAGGCAATCCCGCGGCGGCGACTTCCCTGAAGTAGACAGGGAGCATCGCGGCCATTATGGTAGTGGCGAACGCCGAATTACCCGCGTCGTAAAGGCACCAGGCGTTGATCATGCGACGATTTTTATTTTCGGGTCTCATGGGGCTCATTTTAACCCGAACCGCCATGGGCGAACGAAAAGATTTTTTAGCAAAGACCGGGGGAGCGTTTTTTGGTATCCTTGTCCGGGTGCTTAATGTGGCTTTCGGGAAGAGCCCTCGAAAAAAGATCAAGAGGTGGATCTATTGAAGATAAGAACTTTGGATGGGCCCCGCCTTCACAGGGGTTTCACCGCTGGAGCGAGGAACATTCAGATAAGGCAGGAAACACTGAACAGGATGAATGTTTTTCCCGTCCCCGACGGTGACACGGGATCAAATCTGGCCGCGACCGTACAGTCTGTCTCGGAAGGCGCTGTGATAAGCCGTTCGGCATCAGATACCAGCGCTTCGATGGCGGATGCTGCCCTTCTCGGGGCGAGGGGGAACTCCGGGCTGATATTTGCACAGTTTCTCTATGGTTTTGCTCAGGAGTCCAACGGGAAAGACGAGATCAACGCCCGTGATTTCGGGAGGGCGGTTGCCGGTGCCATACCCTATGCCAGGGAGGCGTTGAGCAACCCCGTTGAGGGGACCATTCTGACGGTAATGGAAGACTGGGCCTCGGAGGTCAAAAGCATTACAAGACAGTCCAATGATTTTGCCCTTCTTTTCCCCGGGTCGCTCGAAGTAGCTCGCAGATCTCTGCAGGAAACACCAAAAAAACTTGCCGTGCTGGCAAGGGCCGGTGTAGTCGACGCAGGGGCACAGGGGTTCGTAAACTTTCTGGAAGGGATAGTCTCTTTCCTGGAGAGCGGGAACCTGAGGAACTACTCCGGGCAGATGGAACTCCCGGTGATATCCCACGTCCATGATGATTTCTCCGAAGGTGAGCCGTCCCACCGTTTCTGTACCGAGGCGCTCCTCTGCGGAGAAGGTCTTGACAAGGCACAGATCAGGAAAGAGATGCAGCCCTTCGGTGATTCGATCATTGTGGGGGGTCACGGGAGCAAGGTAAGGGTCCATATCCATACGGATACTCCAGACCGGCTCTTTTTCTCAATGAGAAAGCATGGTGCTCTAAAACAGCAAAAGGCCGATGATATGAAGAGGCAGGTGGATGTCTGCAGGCGAAGACTTCATTCAGTTGCCATTCTCACGGATTCAACCTGTGACCTCCCTGCGGAATTCATGGACGAGAACCAGATCCATACCGTTCCCCTCCGTCTGGCCTTCGGTGACAGTGTCTTTATAGACAAGGTCACCATATCACCTGACCAGTTCTATAC
>DAOTIQ010000062.1:4613-9601 GCA_035448245.1 Thermovirgaceae bacterium
GGCGCCAAGGTTTTCGTCAGCCTGAAAACCCTCAAGTATATGGTCCGGGGAGGCAGGCTCAGCCCGGTAAAGGGTTTTTTGGCCGAGGTGCTGAATCTGAAACCCATCATAAGCGTTGACGAAGAGGGAAAAGCCTTCTCCTTCGGCCAGACCAGGGGATGGGATGCCAACATAAGGAAGATAGAGAAGGTAATCTCGGAGATGCAGGGCCAGGGACGGATATGGAACTACTGTGTTGTTCATGCCCATTCTCACGAATCCGCCGAACTTGTGGCCGCCGGGCTCAAGAGGATAGTGGGCAAAGCCCCTGCCTACACCATGGATATTTGCCCCGTTCTCGGGACACACTCCGGAATAGGCTCGGTTGCCGTTGGCATCCTGATGGAGTAGACGGGCAATGTCCAAAAAGAAGACGGGTGAAAAGAACGCGGAAATGAAAAAGGATACTCTCGAGAGGCTGGCTGAAGTGATGGAGCGATCGAAGGTCCTTGAGAATATCGAGATGATCCTCGATCGGCGTAAACTGCTCTGGAACAACTTTCTGGCTGGACTGGCAAGGGGCCTGGGCTTCGGGGTCGGGCTGACGGTTCTTGCCGCTGTTTTTATCTACATTCTGGTCGTGATCCTGAAATCAATAGTGGCTCTCAACATCCCGCTGATCGGCACATACATCGCTGATCTTGTCGAGATAGTACAGGAACAGGTAAGCAATCATCGCTGATGATGTCATAATAACGGAAAGCGGGGAATTGGTTTTGTCCAGAAAGATCGAACGGGAAGGGACCATTTCAACGATAGGCAAAAAGAGCGTTATCCCGAAAGTGTTCATGGCAGTTGCGGTTCTGTTTGCCCTGGCTTCTGGAGTGTACATAGCCGTGGATCACGGGAAAACGTCTGCGGAAATTACAGGGAATGGATCCGAAATCCCCCCCGCAGCGGTGGAGGGACCTTCGAAGGTTCCGCCCCTGGCGGATCCCGGTATCGTCGCGCCATTTGTCGAAGAGCATGGACTTTCCGGCAAGTTCTGGATAATGATCGACAAGAGCGATTTCCTTCTCACCACGTGGGAAGGCGACCGGTTCCTTTCCGGTTATACCATAGCAACAGGTGAGAATCCGGGCGACAAGGAGCGTGTTGGTGACAGAAGAACTCCCGAAGGCGTCTTCAGTGTGAAAAGTATCCACGATTCCAGGGCGTGGGTCCATGATTTCGGTGACGGCAAAGGCCCGGTAGAACACGCCTATGGGCCATGGTTCATCCGGCTCGAGACGGGCTGGAAGGGGATCGGTATCCACGGGACACACGACCCGTCCACCCTGGGGAAGATGGTCACCGAAGGTTGCATAAGGATGAACAACGAGGCCCTGCTCGAGATAGTAGAAAGGGCGGTGCCTGGGACCGTCGTTCTGATCGAACCCTAAAAAGGAAACGGGGTGAGTTTTCAATGAAGGACCGGAAGGTACGGGTTTTTTCGCTGGTTCTCGCGGTACCCCTTTTCGTTGCTGCGTTCTGGATCTTTTCAGCGGAGGTAGGAGCGACCGATGATCCGGCGGGGAAACTTTTCCAGGCCCTGAACTGGGTCTCGGAGTCGCCGGACAGGGCTTGGGCCAGGGTCTCCCTCGGGGATGTCTATGTTTCACTGGGAAGGCATGAGGACGCGATAAAGGCCTACAAGACTGCCCTGCGTTTTGAGCCGGACAATGCCTTTGCCATGAACGGCATGGGATACGCGTGGCTTGGTCTGGGAAAACCCGAAAAAGCTCTGCAATTTTTTGTTGATGCCGCCGCAGCGGATCCTTCGAAGGCGGATCTGAAGAGCCTGGGGTATACCTGGATGGCTCTCGGCAAAAACGCCGAAGCGCTGGACACGTTCAATTCGGTCCTCGCGAAAGAGCCGGAGAACACGGAGATACTGAATGCCATGGGGCAGGCCAGTTACTCGATGGGAGATTTTGCCGGGGCGGTGAAATATTTTGAAACGGCGATCAGTGTTGATCCCCTTAAGGGAGATTATGCCAGCCTGGGCTACTCATACAGCGCTCTTGGCATGGAGGACAGGGCAAAGGAATCTTACAGCGAAGGGGTGCGTCTTCGCCCCAGGGATCAGGAATCGCTCAACGCCCTCGGCTTCAGCCTGTTCTCCCGCGGAAGGCTGGAAGAGGCCAGGGAAATTTTTTATGAATCACTCGACATAGATCCCGATAACGTCTACGTCCTGAACGGCCTGGGCTATGTCTACAGTGCCGGAAAAGACCACGAAAAGGCAATTGAGTTTCTCGAGAAGGCTGCCAGGGCAGATCAGTCCCAGGCGGATTACGTTACGACAGGCTACGAATATGCGGCTCTGGAAAGACATCGGGAGGCGGAGGCGGCCTTCAGGCGAGCCATTTCCAGGGATCCCTCTTCGGCCGCCGAAGCGTGGTACGGCCTTGGCTACACCCTTATCGCGATGGGGAGCAATGTCGAGGCAATGGATGCCTTCAGGCGTTCCTACATGCTGATGCCGGAGCCCAGGACCCTCAACAGCCTTGGCTATGCCTACATGGTGGTGAGAAACTACCCCAATGCCATAGAGGCTTTCAACAGGGCTCTGGGGATAGATCCAGAGGACGCGCAGGCCAGGTTCAACCTTGCCCTGGCCATGCTGGACCTGGACAGGAGGGCCGAGGCCAGGAAATACTACGGGGAACTGCAGAAAATAGACGAGGAACTCGCGGCGGAACTGAAGAGTATCATGGATGAGGCCTGGAAATAGGATCCAAAATCTGTAAGGAAGAGGGTGAGACCCGTGAAATACGAGATTATCGGAGAGGGTGCCTATCCTGCGGTGAAACTGGCTTTGGCAGAAGGAGATGTTGTGACCGCCGAGGCTGGGGCGATGGCAAGCATGGATGGCAGTGTCGAGATACAGACCCAGATGAAGGGTGGTCTGCTGGGAGGGCTCAAGAGGTCGATGCTTGGCGGCGAGAGTTTCTTTATGAACCACTTCACCTCCCGTGCCGATGGAGGGGAACTGGTGCTTGCTCCCACACTCCCGGGTGCTATCAGGGTAAGGGAGATGAAGGGTGAGACGATTTTCCTGCAGTCGGGCTCATACCTTGGTTCCTTCGGAGATGTGGAGATCGATACCAAGTGGAAGGGTTTCAAGGGGGTTTTTGCGGGAGAAGGTTTTTTCATGCTTCGTGTTACCGGCAGTGGAACGCTTTTCTTCAACAGTTTTGGAGCTATGTACGACGTTCAGGTAAGCGGGTCACCATACAAGGTAGACACCGGCAATATTGTAATGTTCGAGGAGGGACTCGATTACCGTGTTGCGTCTGTAGGGGGTCTCAAGTCCCTGGTGCTTTCGGGTGAGGGACTGGTGGCCGAGTTTAACGGCCACGGGCTTCTCGTGATGCAGACGCGGAGCATTCCGGGATTCATTGGATGGATCACCGGAAAGATGCCCAAAAAGAGCGGCAATTGATAACGGGTCCACGGCAGGATTTTTATAACTAAGGAGAGTGGTCGCTCTTGAGCCTGCAACCATGGGATGATCTTTATTCTGAGGTAGGCAACGAACTGACTCCTTCCCCGATAAGGGAACTTGTCAAGTACATGAAGAAACCGGGAATGATATCACTTGCGGGCGGCAACCCGGATCCCGAAATATTTCCCGTGGAGGAGTTTCAGGAAGCCGCCTCGATCATTACCGAAAGAGGCAAGGAGATCCTTCAGTACGGCGCCACGGGTGGCTATGAACCTCTGAAGGAATTCATCTCCGGATGGATGGCTCCCCGAATGGGAAGGATCACGGCCCTTGACGAAATGTGTATCACAACAGGGTCTCAGCAGGTTATGGACCTCTTTGCCGCAGTCATGCTGGACCCGGGTGATGTTGTGATCGTAGAGGAGCCGACATACCCTGGTGCCACTCATGCGCTGAAAAACAGAAAGGCCCGTTTTATAACCGTTCCCTGCGACAAAGACGGGATGCAGGTGGAACTGATCCCCGAGATCCTCGAGCAGGCCAGACAGGGAAGAGACAGGGTCAAATTTATATATTCGATAGTAAATTTCCAGAACCCTTCAGGATATACATTATCAGCCCCGAGAAGGAAAAAACTTCTGGAAATAGCAGTCGAGTACGGTATTCCAGTCTTCGAGGATGATCCCTACGGGCATCTCCGGTACGATGGACCCCATGAACCGACCATCTTCTCTATGGACAACGATGATATGGTCATCTACGCCTGTTCGTTCTCGAAGATTCTTGCTCCGGGAACCCGGGTGGCCTGGGTAACAGGACCGAAGGAAGTCATCAACAAGATGGTGATGGTCAAGCAGGGATCGGATCTATGCACGAGCGTGCTGGCCCAGGGACTGGTCTACGAATACTGCAGGCTTGGCCACCTGGAGTCTTTCCTTCCCAGGATACAGGCGCACTACAAAAAAAAGAGAGATGCGATGGAAAGCGCCTTCAGGGAGTATCTTCCCTCCAGCGCCATATTCTCAACTCCTGCGGGCGGGTTTTTCTACTGGCTCACCCTTCCCGGGACAAATACAAGAGATCTCTTCTTCAAGGCGATCGAGAGGAACGTTTCTTTCGTTACCGGGGATGCTTTCTATCCGACAGGTGGAGGAGAAGAGGAACTGAGAGCCTGTTTTTCCTATGCCAGGGCCGAGGATTTCCCCGAGGCGGCCAGACGCCTGGCCCAGGCCATCAGCTCATGAGAGGTGGTGTTCCCTCCCTGTGAAGATCGCCCATTTTTCCACCCTCCCGGATGGCGGTTCCCTGTGGGGGATTATCGAGAAGGATATGATCCATGCCACAGAAGGCCCGGGTGGCAACAGGACGGGAGAAAGATTCCCTATCTCTGCGGCCAGGCTTCGGGCTCCGGCTTTTCCGGGAAAGATAGTCTGCGTTGGAAGGAACTATTACGGCCATATCCGGGAGATGGGCAACGATTCCGAACCCCTCCCGGAGGAGCCCGGGCTTTTTTTGAAAG
>DAOTIQ010000063.1:0-9386 GCA_035448245.1 Thermovirgaceae bacterium
TCGCCCCACAAGGGTGACTGGAACTCCGTGGTCGGTGACAACACGGTCTCCATATTCTTTGCCGAGCATGAGGCCGGGTTCATGGCAGGCATGGCCATGGCTCTGCAGCTCAAGGAAGGCCCCGTGGGTTTCGTTGGCGGAATGGAGATACCCCCGGTCCAGAAGTTCAACTGGGGGTTCCAGCAGGGAGTGGAATATGCAAACAGCAACTTCGGGACAAAGATAACCATGGCCCAGGAGGATTTTCTTTACCAGGGATCCTTCGACAACGTCGCGGCCGGCCAGCAGATAGCCGCTTCGATGTATGACCGCGGAGTCAGGGCCATCTTTGCCGCTGCCGGTGGAGTGGGCGTGGGTGTCATCAACGAAGCCAAGTCCCGTGCCGCGGCGGGCAAGGAGGTCTGGGTAGTCGGTGTTGATGTTGACCAGTTTGCCGAGGGGATATATGCCGACGGCAAGTCGATAATACTTACATCTGCCATGAAGAGGATCGACCAGGCCGCTTACGACATGATAAAGGCGGAACTGGAGGGCAAATTCCCCGGCGGGCAGACTCTTGTGTTTGATGCCGTCAACAATGGAATAGGGATCCCGAAAGAGAACCCGAACCTCTCTGACGAGGTCCAGGAAAAGGCCGACGAGATATTTGCTGCCATGCAGAAGGGCGAGATCGCCGTATCCGCGGAGCAGGGAAAACTCATCAAGTAGGTATCCTTCCTCTGTCCGTGCCCCCTGTGGGGGCACGGACCCTTTTACAGGTTTTTGCTTCTCCTGCCAATGAACTTTTTTCTGCTGTCACTGTGGCTGCCGGATCTTATGGGGATAAAATAGTGTCGCCGGATGGGGGAAATCGATGAAGCTAACAGTAGTAGTGGAGAATTTTGCGGATACACCGAATGTGATTGCGGAATACGGTCTGAGCATACATATACAGGATGACAGGACGCAGGTACTCATGGACACCGGCCAGGGGGAAGCCTTGATCCCCAACATGTATGCCCTGGGAATAAGGCCGGACAAAGTGGACCACCTTGTTCTCAGCCATGGGCATTTCGACCACACCGGAGGCATGCAGAAATTTCTGCTTCGGTCAGGAAACATCCCCATCTGGGCCCATCCCGATGTGGAGATAGCTCACACCAGAGCCAGGGGAGGAATGAACCGTTTCATAGGATGCCACCTCAACAAAGATGCCTTCGATTTCCGCCCCGTCACCGGACTAACCGAAATATCCGATGGAATATGGGCAGTGGAGGTTCCTGTGGATCACCGTGATCCTGCTTTCCTCAGTTCGACAGGTCATCTTGTTCTCCCCTCGGGAAAAGAATGGGTTCCTGATACCTTCCCCGATGACATATCTCTCGTTGTCAAGGGGGACAGGGGCCTGAGCGTTGTTTTCGGGTGTGCCCATGCGGGAACAGTAAATATTCTCGAAGAGGTTTCTTTACACTTCGGCACCAGGGAGTTTTATTCGGTAATTGGAGGTATGCATCTGGGAGGCTCTCCTGCGGAATTCGTGGAAATGGTGACAGGAGAACTGGTTTCCCGGTTCAGTGTGGCATGGTGGAAACCTTGTCATTGCTCGGGTATCGCCACGGCCATATCGCTTTCCAGAAGATCGGCAAACGTATCCTGGGCCGGAGCCGGAACTTCTCACGAGATCTAGTTCGACCAGGTCAATCTGACCGGATTTCTCCCAGAGAACTTTCGGGCCTCGTTGCAAACACTGAACGGGGCTTTTTTTATCTCTTTTGCAGAGTAGATGTGGTATTGTATCAGTGAGGTGTGGAGCAAGATCTGCGATGGGCGATGAAACCATGCTGAAGGACGGTGGGAAAAATGCCGCGAATAAAAATGATTAACCTCTTGCTGGTGATCTTTCTGGTTTTTGCCCTGTTCCCCGCGGGAGGGGCGGAGTGTGAAGAGCAACCCGGAATAATGTTTATCCTCGATGCTTCGGGAAGCATGTGGGGTCAGGTCGAGGGCAGGGCCAAGATCGATATTGCCAGGGAGGTTCTCAGAGACCTGCTTGAAAAGATGCCCCAGGGGCTGGATCTTGGGCTTACGGCCTATGGGCACAGGCGGACAGGCGACTGCAAGGATGTCGAAAAGATCGTTCCCATTGGACCGGACAGTAAAAACGAAATACTGAAACACCTGGCAGCCATACAGCCAAAGGGCAAGACACCGATAGCGCTGTCAATCAGCCAGGTGGCCGAGGATCTCAAGACCCGGGAAGAGGAGACCACTGTTATACTGATCAGCGACGGCATCGAGACCTGTGAAGGGGACCCCTGTGGGGTCGTGAAGGAACTAAAGGCTGCCGGTATCAAGTTTGTAATGCACGTGGTGGGTTTCGACACAGGCAAAGAGGAGTTCGATGAACTCAACTGCATTGCCACCGAGGGCGGGGGGCAGTTCTTCGAAGCCAAAGACAAGGATGCTCTTCTCGGTTCCCTTGAGTCAGCCAGCAGCCAGGCTATCACGAAAGTGGAGCCAGCCGTAGCTGCGACAGTTACGGCGGTGCCTTCAATCGGGAAACTGGTTATCGAAATTCCTGAAGCAGGCTTGAAAAGCCTGGCCAACATCCAGATACTCAAGGGCGAAAGCCCAATGAAAACGATCGAGTCCCTTTCACCCCGTTCGGAACATCCCTTGCCTCCAGGATCCTACACCCTGGTGTTCGGGTACGCGAATCCCAACTACAAGGACCCATCTTCGGTAACGGTGGCGACCTTTGATGTGGAAAAGGGATCTGAGACGATCATTGCCTTCGGGGTTCTCTTGTATAACCTTGCGGAAGGGCTCGACGAAGCCGTCGACTCCGTAATAATCCACGATCAGGTTCGCGAAGCGGATCTTGTAGTCAACGAGTACCATGGCAACGGTTACTATTTTTTCACTCCAAAACCACTTCCAGGGGGCACTTATTCAGTCCTGCTGACCCACTCACGCAATCCGGGCAGAGTGACCGTAGCCAGAGACATGGAGATAGTCTCCGGGAAAGAGACTGTTCTTACGCTGGATTCCGGTTTTGCCGTAAAGAAACCAGGGTCATCGGAGATGGTCGGGTGGGATCTGCTGCCTGCCGGTGGTTCCACCCCGTTCCTTTCCATCAGGCGTAAGAGCGACAATGATGAACCGCTGTGGAGACGTTTCATGGTCCCGCCGGGCAATTACGATCTGAACCTCATCATAAAGGGGATGGACCAGCCCCTTGAGATCGGCCAGGATATATCCATAACACCCGGATCCATCGTTGTATTTGACACGGGTATGTAAGGGGTTCCCAATTTCGAATGAGTGATGAACCATTGCAGGTAATAAAAAAAGAGAAACTGGAAAAACCGGGAAAAAATGCCCCGACGCCCATGGCGGCGCAAGTTTTCGTGGGAAAGGTTTGGCATAATGCTGCTTGCCCTGTGCGACTGTAACAATTTTTTCGTTTCCTGCGAGAGGGTGCGCGATCCCTCACTACAGGGAAGGCCCGTGATAGTCCTTTCCCACAATGACGGCTGTGTGGTCGCCAGGTCGAACGAAGCCAAGGCTTTGGGCATAGGGATGGCTGTGCCCTTCTTTTCGGTAAAGGGGTTGTGTGTAAACAGAAAAGTGGCCGTTCTGGGTGGGGATCACCGCTACTACAGGGAGATGTCAGGCAGGGTGATGGCTCTGCTTATGACGATGGTGCCCGAAGTGGAAGTATCGTCAATAGACGAGGCCTACCTTTTGTTGAGCGGCCCTCACGAAGAGAAGGTATCCGCCTTTTGCGGCTCCGTAAGAGATTCCGTCTGGAAGAGTCTGGGAATACCCCTCTCGGTCGGCGTATCCGGCACAAAGACTCTGGCGAAGGCTGCCAGCCACTTCGCGAAGAAAATTCCGGAACTGAACGGGGTTTGCGTTCTGCTTCCCCATACCGGAGAAGATATGCTATCCGGTATGGATGCCAGGGATGTATGGGGTGTCGGCTCGCGTGGGGCGGAAACCCTTCGCAGGTCAGGTGTCAAAACCGCACTGAAACTGAGGGAGTTCGATGAAGACAGGGCGGAGAGAATTTTCCCGCTTGGGATAAGGCGCGCGATTGCGGAACTCAATGGAAGGACCTGTTACCCATTTGCCAGCGAAGGGGCCAGGCGCAAGACCGTGCAGGTCGCGCCCTCTTTCAGCGGGCAATGTGGCTCTCTGGAGGAACTCCAGGACGCGGCTGCATCCTACGCTGCCGAAGCCGCTGCTACCATGCGGTCGGAAGGGCAAGTCTGCCGCACGGTGCAGGTGGGCCTTGCTACCGATCCATTTTCCCGGAACCAGGCATACCTCGAGGATACAGGGGAAGTATCCCTGGAGGAGCCCACGGATTATACGCCTGATATTGCCCGTGCCGCCAGAAAGGGAGTGGCCGGTATCTTCAGGCCGACAACCATGTACAAAAGGGTCTCGGTGATACTAAAGGACCTGGAACGATCCGACATGATGCAGATGAGTCTTTTTCGCGATGAAAAATGTGAGCGGAACCTTCGCCTGATGAAGGCTTTGGACGGGATCAACAGCAGGCTGGGAAGCGGAACTGTAAAACTGGGTTCACAGTACACTGACCCGAAAGAACGTGGCATCACCCCGGCGGAAAAGCCAGGCCGCAAGGTGCTGGATCCGGAATGAATCAGCTTTTTTGCCGATAACACTTTTCCCCTGCCGTTGGGTAGGCTTCTTGGGGAACTACTGTCTGATGGGCAATGATGCCTTGCAAGCGGCGCTGACGATGGGGTACATAATCGGGGAAGATGTGAGCGCCGGATGGGTCCCCATCTGGAAACTTGTGATATCATCCGCCGTCATCTTGTGCAGGATACAGGCGCTCAGGACGTTTATCATCTCTCCGACGGATCTTCCGCCAGAGATGGAACCGCCAACGATAATGCCAGTCTCCTTCTCGAAGAGAAGTTTGACTTTCGTCAGGCTGGAGTCGGGCATCCCGCCCGGATGGGTGTCTGGCGCCTGCGCCTCTCCGACGACTATATTCATCCCGTTTTCCCTTGTGAAACGTTCAGTCAGCCCGGCAGCGGCGAACGCACGGCCGTTGATCATGGTCGAGAAGACGCTGATAGTCCCCTTGTTCTGGAGGTAAGGGGAGAAAAGATTGGCTCCGGCTATGCGCGCCTCGGAGGTTGCGATGGAAGCGAGCATTGTGCCCACAGGTCGCCCCGTGAAAAATGACAACTTCTCAGCGCAGTCCCCGCAGGCAAAAACATTGGGGTCGGTGTAACTTCTCATATAGCGGTCAACCTTGATGGCGCTCCTGAAGCCCAGTTCAAGGCCCGTTTTTTTTGCGAGGTCGGTATTGGGAGATGCCCCTATGCCGAGAATGACCATATCTGCCGGGATTTCCCGACCGTCGGACAGCCTGATACCGGAAACCGAGTCATCTCCGAGGATGGCCTCAACCTTTGAGTTGCAGAGGAGGTTCACTCCCGCTTCCCTGAGTTTTTCCTGGGCTTCGGAGCAAAACTCGTCGTCCAGGGCCATCTGCAGGCAATGCGGGAGAGCTTCGACAACGGTGACGCTGATGTCGCGCCCTTTTCGACATTCGTCCGCGAATTCCACGCCGATAAAACCACCGCCGATGATCACGAGGTTCCTGACGGATGGCATTCGGTCGAGAACTTCCTGAAGATAATTGAACTCCTTCTTCACCGGGAAAACATTCTGTTTGTCAACACCCTTGATCGGGGGTACGATCGGCACCGAACCGGTCGCAAATACCAGTTTTTCGTAACCCACCGTTTCCCCGTTCTTGAGCGTAACGACCTTCTTTTCAAGATCCACCCCGATGGCCTCGCCCTTGACGAGTTCAATCCCGTTGTTTTCCAGTAATCCGTCGGGGACTACATTGTTCTGGGGTCCTCCCACGGTCCCGTAGATGTATGGGATTCCGCAGGGAACAAGTACCGTACCTTCCTTGCGGACAAGCATGATCTTCTTGTCAGGATAGTGTCTTCTGCAACTGACTCCTGCCGTGATGCCAGAAAGACCCCCAAGGACCAGAACATCGGTCTTGATCATAAAGATCTCCTCCCTTGATTTTCCTGTCATTTTTTCGGACTATCGTCCTGAATAAGGAACCGGGAAGCATTATAGAGCAAAATACCCCAAGGGGTAAATATCTCACGAAGTAAAACCACCCGATGGTAATGATCCCCGTTCACCATCCAAACCAATTGAACTTTCGTGAGGTCTTACCCGGGGGCAACTTGCGGAAGTGGATGGATAAAACAACTCTGAACTGGCTGTAGCGGACAGGCCGCTTAGGAGGTATTGTTTCCCTGGATGTCATTTCAGGGGGGGAGAAGAATGATACTTTTCCGTATGGACGAGAGATCGGGTGTCTCCAAAAGCAGTCAGATCGTCGAACAGATACGGAACATGATATCCTCCGGCGTTCTCCGGGCGGGTGAGAGGATACCTTCTTCGAGGAAGATGGCCGATATCCTGCAGGTCCACAGATCCACTGTTTCTTCGGCGTACCAGGATCTCTGGGCATTGGGATATCTGGAGATGAGATCCGGGGCTGTCCCCCTGGTTCGGGAGCGTTTCCCTGTGGTTTCGAGGAAGGGGAGTTCGAATGAAAGCACCATCGACTGGGCTTCTTTTTCTTCCCCGTCTACGGAAGAACTCTGGAGCGACTATTCCCTGGCTCGGGGCAGGAGGCCGGCCGGCGAGAATCTTCCGGGAGGAACCATTTCCTTTGTTCCCTTCAGGATGGACAAAAGACTTTTTATGCTCAAGTCCTTCCGTACATGTCTGACAAGATCTTTTCGCGAGGAGGGAGCGAATCTTCTCTCATATGGCGATGTGATGGGATATGGTCCGTTAAGGGAAACAATAGCGAACCGGATGGCTGCTCATGGTATGGATTCACACTCCGACGAAATACTCGTTACTAACGGGGCACAACACGCGCTTGATCTTGTTCTCCGAATGATGTCCGCGCCGGGCAGGTCGGTGGCCATAGAAGTGCCGGGGTACTCCCAGATGATCCCCCTGTTGCGTCACCATGGTCTGGAAATCGTGGAGATACCGATGAAGGACGACGGTATGGATCTTGATCTCCTCGAGGAGACCTGCAGGGTAAAGCCGCCTCACCTTGTTTATACCATGCCCAATTTCCAGAATCCCACAGGGATAACTACGGACCAGCCACACAGGGAACGTCTTCTCTCTCTGTGTTCGCACTACGGGGTGACGATCCTCGAGGACGGGTTCGAGGAGGAAATGAAATATTCGGGCAAGGTAGTCATGCCCATCAAATCAATGGACAGCGAGAACAGGGTGATTTACTGCGGAACCTTCTCCAAGGTTCTTTTCCCCGGTTTGAGGATTGGCTGGATAGGGGCTCACAGGGACTGCATCAGCCGCCTTTCCGCCCTTCGCCGCTTCGGGGAACTTTCACCCCCATCCCTGCTTCAGGCTGCTCTCCAAAGATTCTGTGCCGACGGTCACTACGAGCGGCATGTTTCCTCGATGCACAGGATCTACCGGCGGAGAATGCAGAGTGCCCTGGCTGCGATGCAGAGATATCTTCCAGCCGGACGGGTTGGCTGGACAAAACCACGTGGAGGTTATCTTGTCTGGCTTACCATGTCTACGCCGCCCAGGACGATCTTGTGGGATGACTTTTTTGTCCAGGCAGGAGTCGATCTCTGTCACGGAGAGGAGTTTTTCCCGGGTTCCCCGTCGAGAAAACATTTCCGCATGTCCATTTCCTGCCTTGACGAAGATGAGATCGAGGAGGGAGTCAGGAGGCTTGGTCTGGCTCTCCGGCAGATCTATGGCCACGAAACGGCAGCCAGTTGAGGTTTTGAGGATGAGCAGGGGCAAGATCCGGATCACTGAAGAAAAGGTTGACCCCGTGACCTTCAACGAACTGAGGAGATCCGTGGGGTGGGAGACCCACAGGGAAGAAGACCTGGTATTGGCCACGGAGAACAGTACCTTTTTTGTTACAGCCAGAGATGCCACCACGGGAGATGTGGTCGGTATGGGGAGAATAATCGGTGATTCGGGCATGTTCTTTTACATACAGGACATAATTGTCAGGCCCAGGTGGCAGGGTATGGGCATCGGAGGAATGATAATGGACAGGATCATGGAGCATATCAGGGAAAACGGCAGGGAAGGTCTCTTTGTCGGATTGATGTCCGCGGAAGGTAAAGAGGGTTTCTACGCCAGGTATGGTTTCAAAAAGCGTCCGGCTCCAGGCCTGGGGGCCGGTATGTGTCTGGAAACAGAAAACGTGAACAAAAAAATAATCCACAATCGGGGGAGGTCTGAAAGGGAATGGTGAGGATCGGGATAAAGCAGGTTGATGCATTTACGAAAGATCCTTTTGGTGGCAATCCGGCCGGCGTAGTCACTGTGGCGGATTCTCTGGACGAAGAGCAGATGCAGTCTATCGCGAGGGAGATGAACCTGAGCGAGACGGCGTTTGTTGCTCCATCGAAAAGAGCTGATTTCAAGGTTCGCTTCTTTACCCCCTATTCTGAGGTCGACCTTTGTGGACACGCGACCATAGGGAGCTTTCATGCCTTGCACGAGGAGGGACGCCTCGATCCCGGGCGTTCTGTTTTTTCTCAGGAGACGAAGGCCGGGGTGCTCGAAGTGGAGCGGATTTTTGTTGACGGTCGCCCCGTTTTTATGATGACCCAGGCAAAACCGCTTTTCGAAAAAACAGATGCGTCAAGAGAAGAGATCGCCGGAATATTGAGGGTTGATGCAGGCGAACTGGCCGACACCCTTCCCCTGAAAGTTTCGACAGGGATATGGTGGTTCGTTGCAGGACTCAAACGGCTGGATACTGTCATGAACCTGAAACCGGATTTTGCCGCAATGAGCAGTTTCAGTGAACGTCACGGACTTGTCGGAATGATTCCGTTCTCTTTGCAGGCCCTTGACCCTTCGTTCACTTTTCATATGAGGGCTTTCGCTCCTCTGGTTGGAGTGAACGAAGATCCTGTCTGCGGTACGGGTAACGGTTGTGCTGGTGCCTATATCGGGCAAAACAGGCTGGTGGAATTTGAAAAAAGTGCAGACCTCTCCGGCGAGGCCGGTTACGAGGTCCAGCGCCCCGGACAGGTTCTGATATCCTTGCTCCGCGAGGGCGAAAGCATTTCGCAGGTAAAGGTCGGCGGTTCGGCAGTTACCATCCTGGAAGGGGAGATGGTTTTTCAGGGTCCATGCCGCAGTTCAAATCGTTGTTGATCAGGTCCGGCCGTGGTTTCCGGTTTTGGAGGCAGTGAAGTTTTTCTGATCCTGCCAGTATTGCCGGGGCCCTTGCGGGTCCCGGCAATTTGAAGATTATTCCTTCCGAAGGTAGTTTGCTGCAGTCTGTGACAACA
>DAOTIQ010000064.1:0-9112 GCA_035448245.1 Thermovirgaceae bacterium
GCGGGCCTGTAGCTCAGAGGATAGAGCAACGGCCTCCTAAGCCGTAGGTCAGGCGTTCGAATCGCCTCAGGCCCGCCAATTTAAGGTCTTTTGCCGGGGAACACCCCTCACCCTCCATTCGGGAGGTGGTAACCAGTTGAATGACTGGACCGGAAAAGCCAGGAATATGGTTCGCAACCAGATTTTGTATCGAGGAATGGCTGAAGGTCCGATAACTCTTGCGATGGAGAAAGTCCCCAGACATCTTTTTGTTCCCCTTTCGGTCAGAGAATTCGCGTATGAGGATCGCCCACTTCCCGTCGGATTCGGTCAGACCATTTCCCAACCCTGGATCGTGGCTTCAATGACGGCTCTTCTTGAGATCTCTCCTGGAATGAAAGTCCTTGAAATAGGGACGGGATCGGGTTACCAGGCAGCGATTCTTTCCTTTTTAGGGGCCAGAGTGGTTTCCGTGGAAAGAATAATGCCCCTCATGAAGGAGGCCAAAAAAACACTTTCCTCGATCGCCCCTGACGTGCGCGTGTATTTCGGGGACGGAAGGAAAGGACATCTGGCTGAAGCTCCCTTTGACAGGATCCTCATTACGGCTGCTTCCGACGCAATCCCATCTCCCCTTCTTGAACAAGCGAAAGAAAAGGCGATTATCGTTGCTCCTGTCAGGAGGGAAAATGGCGCGGAGAGGTTGATGGTCAAAAGAATAGATGGCATACTTCAATCCGTCACATGGGGAGAATACTGCCGTTTTGTTCCACTTCTTGAAAACACCTCCAAAACAGGGGATTATAGTTAAAAACCATTGGTTGGGGAGAATCTATGTTGTGTTAAAGAAAAAAGCAGTGTTTTTTTTGATCTCTATGGTATCTGCCGTCCTAATGGCAGCGACCTACCCGGTTGATGTTCTGGGAATAACGGAGGGAGATTCGGTATACTATAGGAGACCGGTACCGGTAGGATTCCGTTTCGTTTCCCGTTATATCCATTCGGTTGAGAAAACACCCGTAGAGGACGATTACCGGGTCGTCGGCGGAAGTATATGGTCCTGGGAAGAAAGGGTTCTTTCACAGAACGCCGGAATGCCATTTGTCCGCCCAAGGAACGGAAGATTGATAATGGATGAAGACTGGATGAGGTTCCGGGGAGGGAGGTATTCCTGGGAGGATCTCTATGTCAGGATTGGTGACAACCGATTTGGCGAGAATGAGATGTTTGGGCATTCTCCATGGACCGGATATTTTCGTCTTTTCGAATTACTTCCATCAAGACGCCTTCTGTTCTCCGTCAGGAAGGATAGTTTGTTTCTTGCCCTGCTGAAGGGAGTCGAACTGTGATAATTAATGCCTCTGTGTGGTAAAATCAATCTGTTTTATTTTTGGAAGGACTTTTATTTCTGGTAATTATTTTATGGGGGGATAAGCGTGGCAGAAAAACACAACGATGACGTTAATAATTCTGAAACGTCGCAGGCCGGTTCCCAGTCGATAGATCTGGATGAACTGAGAAGACAGTTTGACACTGAAGCCAGGACAAGAATGCTGGGCGGATGGCAGGCCATGATGGTCCTGGTCGCTGCGGTCTCACTCTCTCTTTTCCACTTTTATACTTCCGGTTTCGGCCTTCTTCTCGCTATCAAGCAGAGGTCGGTCCATCTTGCATTTGTCCTGTTCCTTGTTTACATGCTTTACCCGGCCGGTGCAAAAGCCAGAAAGGACAAAGTGGCATGGTATGATTTCATCCTTGCCGGCCTGGCGGTCTATGCTGTTCTATATCACGTAATTTTCTTCAATGACATAATCATGAGATCGGGTCTTCCCACCACTATGGACCTTGCCATGGGATTTATAGGGATTACCCTTCTGCTTGAAGCTACTCGAAGGGTTTCCAATCCCATCCTGCCTGGAATAGCGATCTTTTTCCTTTTTTATTGCTATTTCGGAAGGCATTTCCCGGCAATGTTCGCCCACAGAGGTTTTAATATTACTCGTATTATCAATCACATGTATATGGGGACCGAGGGTGTCTTCGGTATTCCGCTGGGTGTTTCCTCAACCTTTGTCTTCATGTTCATCCTCTTTGGATCATTCCTTGAACAGACGGGTATGGGACGATTCATTATCGATCTTTCGATGGCCCTTGCCGGTGGAAGCACCGGAGGCCCTGCCAAGGTGGCAGTTCTCAGCTCCGGGCTGATGGGTTCCATTTCCGGCTCTTCCGTTGCCAACGTTTGTACTACTGGAATGTTCACGATCCCGTTGATGAAGAGCGTTGGCTACAAACCCTATTTTGCGGGAGCGGTTGAAGCAGTTGCCTCAACGGGCGGACAGATAATGCCTCCCGTCATGGGAGCCGCCGCATTTATCATGGCAGAGTTTCTTGGCGTTCCCTATATCCAGGTCGCGATGGCCGCTATCGTCCCTGCACTGCTTTATTATTTTGCCGTTATTGTGCAGGTCCATCTCGAGGCAACGAGACTGGGTCTTAAGGGACTGCCGAGGGAGAAACTCCCAAAGGTATGGCCCCTTCTCAAGACCAAGGGACACCTCCTGATCCCTCTCGTCGCGATAGTCTATTTTCTCCTTGCCGGTTTTACACCGTTAAAGGCGGCCTATAACGGGATACTGGCCACACTGATCGTATCATTCTTCAACAAGGAAACCAGGATGACAATTCCCAAACTCAAGGATGCCCTCGACTCTGGTGCAAGAGGCGCCCTGGGGGTTGCCTGTGCCTGTGCTACTGTAGGTATCATTGTAGGTACTGCGACCCTTACCGGACTGGGATTGAGGATCGCCAGCGCGATCATTACGCTGTCAGGAGGGGTCCTGATCATATCCCTTATGCTCACAATGGTTGCCTGCATACTTCTTGGCGCGGGACTTCCCACAACAGCCAATTTTATTGTTACCAGCACAATGGCGGCTCCAGCCCTTTTGCAGCTTGGAGTAGCCCCGATGGCGGCATACATGTTTGTTCTGTACTTCGGCATCGCCGCTGATCTTAGCCCCCCTGTAGCCCTTGCAGCCTACGCTGGAGCAGGAATAGCCGGGGACGATCCCATGAAGACCGGAGGAACAGCCATAAGGCTTGCGATAGCAGGTTTTCTTGTTCCTTACATCTATGTTTATAACCCCATGCTGGTCCTTGTAGGGTTTGAAGTGATACCCTTCACTATTTCCATAGGGACCGCTCTTCTCGGGGTGTTCCTGCTTGGTGCAGGATCGATAGGCTTTTACAAGGTTTCCATGCCTCTCTGGCTAAGGGCCGTTGCCGTTGCCGGAGCACTCAACCTTCTGGTACCGGGTATCTATTCCGATGCCATAGGTTTTGCGGTCCTTGCGGGGATACATATAATTCAGGTCAGAAAGGCACGCAGCCTGGATAACCCGGCGGTTACTGGCTGACCAGGAGTAAACTGTGCATGCTTCTGATCCATGAATGAACCTGAGGAGGCCGTCCCGGTCCCGGGACGGCCTCCTTCTATCCAAGGAGGCGAAATTTCATGACAACGGATTATAAAAATTCTCTGAATCTCCCGGTAACATCATTTCCTATGAGAGCGAACCTTGCCAAAAGGGAACCTGAATTTTTATCCTTCTGGGAGAAAGAAAATATCTACGACAAACTTGTGGAGAAGGGGACGGGAAAACCCGAATTTATTCTTCATGATGGCCCCCCCTACGCGAACGGCAATATTCACATAGGAACAGCATTCAACAAGATCCTCAAAGACCTGATACCGAAATACAAGTGGATGAGAGGCTTCAGATCTCCCTATCTGCCGGGATGGGATACCCACGGATTGCCGATCGAGCTCCACGTCCTTCGTGAAAAGAAGGCAACAAAAGATTCGATAGACCCTGTTGAACTCAGGGAGCACTGCCAGAAATACGCAGAAAAGTTCCTGGATATTCAACGCAAGGAATTCAAAAGACTGGGTGTTCTGGGTGACTGGGACAACCCGTATATTACTTTCAAACCGGAGTATGAGGCTGCCCAGGTAGGAGTATTTGCCGACATGATGGAAAAAGGTCTTGTCTACAAGGGCCGAAAGCCGGTTTTCTGGTGCATTGATTGTCAGACAGCCCTAGCTGCAGCGGAAATTGAGTATGAGGACGAAACCTCCCATTCCATCTTTGTTGCCTACCCCATGGAGGGCTGTGGCAACTCATTTTTCAAGGATGCCGCCGGAGGCAGGGAGTGTTTTGTTCTCGTATGGACCACCACACCCTGGACGCTTCCCGCAAGCCTTGCCGTGGCTGTTCACCCGGAACTGGAATATGTTTTTGTTCCCTCCGGCAACAAGATCTATATCATGGCCAAGGCAATGGTAGCCCGCGTCTCCGCTGAAACAGGAATAAATTTTGAAGAACCGGTTTTTTCCGTCAAGGGAAAGGATCTGGAATCCGCAAGGGCAGTTCATCCCTTTTACGAGGACAGGATCATCCCCTTTGCCCTGGCCGATTATGTCGGTACAGACCAGGGTTCCGGATGTGTCCATACAGCCCCGGGACACGGTGTGGAAGACTTTGAAACCGGGATCAGGTACGGTCTTGAAATCCTTAACCCTGTAGACGACCGGGGATATTTCCTTCCCGAAACAAAAATAGTCGGGGGCTTGTCCCTTGAAGATGCCACGGAAAAGATCCTGACCCTCCTTAAAGAAAGCGGAAGGCTGTTGGGAAGCGGAAAGATCCGGCACTCCTATCCACATTGCTGGAGATGCAAAAAACCGGTGATTTTCCGGGCCACGGAACAGTGGTTCGTCTCTGTGAACGATTTCCGAAAAAAAGCCATGGAAGAGATAGACAACGTTTCATGGGTTCCTGGTTGGGGAAAGGAAAGGATTTCCAACATGGTTCGGGACCGGTCCGACTGGTGCATAAGTCGCCAGAGGATCTGGGGAGTCCCCATCCCCGCCTTTTACTGCGAGTCTTGCGGGAAGGTCGTTGCTGACCCCGAGAGGATCAGGAAAGTGCAGGCTCTTTTCAGGGAAAAGGGCTCAAACTCCTGGTGGAGATTGGATCCACCGGAAATATTGGGAGACCTTTCCCTTTGTCCTCATTGCGGGGGGAGTAAACTGAGGAAGGAAACGGACATCATGGATGTATGGTTCGATTCAGGGTGCAGTCACGTGGCTGTCCTGGAGACGAGACCAGAAATGGTCTGGCCAGCCGACCTCTATCTTGAGGGAAGCGACCAGCACAGGGGATGGTTCCAGACCTCACTTCTTACTTCCGTCGCGACAAGGGAGAAAGCCCCTTTCAAGACCGTTCTCACACATGGATTCATTGTGGATGGTGAAGGGCGTAAAATGTCGAAATCGATCGGGAATGTCATAGCCCCCCAGGAGATAATAGAAAAAT
Source organism: Thermovirgaceae bacterium (assembly GCA_035448245.1). Lineage (GTDB taxonomy): Bacteria > Synergistota > Synergistia > Synergistales > Thermovirgaceae > DAOTIQ01. The sequence goes on from DAOTIQ010000064.1 coordinate 5,361, forward strand.
TCGGGGCGGACATACTGCGACTCTGGGTCGCATCGACAGACTACAGGAATGATGTCCGTATATCCGACCAGATCCTTGCCAATCTTGTGGAATCCTACAGGAGGATCAGGAACACCGCAAGGTTCATGCTTGGTAATCTGGCGGGTTTTGACCCATCTCTCATGACAGATTTCAAAGATATGCCGGAAATGGACCAATGGATACTTTCAAAGGTTCAAAGACTCATATCAAGGGCTACCAAGGGTTACGACGAGTTTGAATTTCATGTTCCCACCTACATGATCCATCATTTTTGTGTGAATGACCTGAGCGCCGTATATCTGGATGTCTGCAAGGATCGCCTTTATGCCGAGTCGAAAGATGGAGAAGCGCGAAGGAGCTGCCAGTCGGTTATGTGGATAATGCTGGGCGCACTAACTAGAATGCTGGCTCCAGTTCTTAGTTTTACATCCGAGGAGATATGGCAGGAAATGAGAAAGATCGACCCCTCCCTTGAGGAAAGCGTTTTTCTTGCACCCTGGCCTGTTATTGACGAGAGCATTCCTGCCATAGATATCGAAAGCAGGTGGGAAACAATCCTTGATGTTCGCGGTGCTATTTGCCGTGCTCTTGAATCGGCCAGGTCGACAGGGATAATTGGCCATTCACTGGATGCGGAAGTGTTCTCCCTTTCAAAAGGAGGAGACAAGGATCCTTCTTCAATGCTTGCGGAAAAGGATTGGGAGACTCTCGTTATTGTCTCTTCTTTCCGTTTTGGAGAAAAACCTGAGGGTGAGGGTTACATCTGGGAAGATCAGGAAACGGGTCTTGAGTTTTTCGTCAGGAAGGCTCCCGGAAACAAATGCCCCAGGTGCTGGAAGATTTCTTCCGGGGTTTCCGGGGATTCGGTCTGTACAAGATGCCGGGAAGTACTTGAAAGATCTGCTACACAGTAAACTGTTATGCAGAAACGGGGAAAAATGGTGTGAAACATTGCCTGAGTTTATTGTAACGGAAGAAACTTACAGGCTGACAGTGGGGGGGGAGAACGAAGGAGAGAGGCTTGACCTTTTCCTTGCATGGAAGCTGGACAAAACAAGATCCAGGATTCAGTCCCTCGTCAAGGAAGGAAAGGTGAGCCTCTTTCCTCCAAGGAACCCCAAATCCTCCATGCTGGTAAAAAAGGGGATGGAGATCACCGTTCGAGTGGAACCGAGGCAGACAGCTGATCTCCGTCCCGAGCCCGTGACTTTTGGCGTAGTTTACGAGGACGAAGATCTTCTCGTGGTAGATAAACCCGCAGGGCTTATCGTTCACCCGTCACCGGGACACTGGACCGGGACGCTTGTTCATGGTCTTCTTCACAGATTTCCCGAAATAGGAGATATGGGGGCTACGGAAAGACCCGGGATAGTTCACAGGCTTGATGGATCTACTTCTGGCCTTATGGTTGTATCCAGGAACGAAAAGGCGCACGAACTTCTTTCCAGGGCCTTCCAGGAAAGGAGGGTGATGAAGGATTACCTTGCTCTGGTGTGGGGCAAACCGAAAAAACGGGAAGGCACAATAGATCTTCCCGTCGGTCGTGATCCAAGGAACAGATACAGGATGGCTGTTACACCCGGCGGGAAAAAGGCGGTAACTCTTTACCGCACAATTTGGAGCCGGGCGGGTTTTTCACTTGTCACTTGCAGACTAATGACAGGCAGAACACACCAGATAAGGGTCCATATGAAGCATATCGGGTGCCCCCTTGTCGGCGACAGGCTCTATGCTCCCAGAAAAAAGGATTTTGCGGGATTCGACAGGGTTTTCCTGCATTCCTGGATCCTGGGTTTTGAACACCCAAAAAGGGGACTTACGATGGATTTCCGGTCCTTTCTGCATCCGGAACTCAAGGAGTTTCTGATAAATGTTCTTTCCAGAGAACAGGCGAGACCGTGATGGTCCTGGACCGACTGTATGTAACTTCTGCCGTGGTTCCCGGAATCGGTCTCACGTATTTCCTGAAGGTATAATCCACTGCTACTTTTTCTGCCTCCCTTGATCTTGTAAGCCATGCTGCTACGGACGCCGCTATTTGAATAACAATAACGTCATCAAAACCACCGGCAATTGTTTTTTTCAGAATTACATGGCCTCCGGGGACCCCCCTTGCGTGAAACCACAGATCGTCGCCGTCAGCAAGAACAAAGGTAACTTTTCTGTTGCCCTTGGCACTTGAACCAGCCAGTATCTGGTTTCCTGGCAGGTCGTAGACCTTTACCGGACCATGGGATTTCCTGTTTTTGGTTCTTACCGTTGCCTCTTCCAATTCCCTTGCAAGAACTGAAAGCTCCCCAGGGTCGGGGGCGTTTTGAATTCGTGACATTAATGCGGCAAGATCATTTTCTCTTGAAATGACCTCATCAAGTTCTTTTTCAATTTTTTCGGGATCAACGGAGTATTTCCTGAATTTACGAAAATAATCCTGGGCATTGGCGGAAACAGTTTTTGACGGGTCCACCGGTATCACTGTGTCCCCTCCATTGTCATTCCACAGGGGAAGAGAAACAGAGCTGGCACCCTTTGGGACTCTTTTTTTCCAGGTCAAGAGGAGATTTCCGGCAAGTTTGTATTCTTCAGCTTTCAAAGATTGTTCCATCCGGTTTCGGTAACCTTTTTTAAGTGATCTCAGTCTTGAGATGGATTTTTTTATTTGAGAAATATATCTTCTTTTTTTATGTTTAAAAAAATCATGGAAAAGGGGTTCAACAACGAATTTGCCTAGAGTTCGGAGAAGATCTTCACCGGCCCGTTCTCCATTAATGGTCTGGATCGGAAAAACAGAAAGAACGCCATTCAGAGACTGGATAATTGCCGAAGATCTCTCCCCCGGCTCTCTTACGTATTGTGAAGTCATAAAAAAACTTTTCCAGGAGGATAAAGGATAATGATGCCAGGAATTGTTTATGGCTTCGCCGGCTTTTTTCCCATATCCTGACAGACTGTCAAGAGAGAAAAAAATGGATGGGTCGCAAGAATCTGATAGTTCCCTGCCAATAAAGGGATCCGGCTGAAGATAGGGTTCCCCTGGACGATAACGCAGGGAATCATAGCCTCCGGAAGATACTGATCGTGCGGATTCAATTACAGTTCCGTCATCCCTGAGAAAGATCACGTTGGGAGCTCTTCCTGAGAATTCGGCAACGATCGTCGAACCCACCCCGATCCCTGCACCAACCATTTTCCTGAAATCCAGAATAAGAATCCGGTCTCCTTTACTCCGGGAAACTTTTTCAAGACGGAAGTTTTGAAAATACTTGTTCAGAACATCCCTGATCAGGGGATTGCTCCTGTCCGAGGCTGAAAGAAAAGAAACCTGTTCCCGGCTTGCTGTACAGATACCCTGAAATGAGTCACTCCAGGAAAAAAACAGGTTTTCTCCGGAGGGTCTGAAGGTCAGCGAAAACCACGATGACCCGGAATCGAAAGAGGAGCAGATCCTGCCTGAAAACCTTTCGGCCAATGATGTTCGGATTTCGTTAAACAGTTCCGGTGCTAGAGGCATCTTTGTTCTCCTGTAAATGAATTGGTGAGAAAATACTTTCCCGGTTCACAGTACATATTTTAACCTCTGTGCAGAAAATCCGTTCATGGCAATATATTTATCATGTTAGAGCTGATTTGCCTTGACAACACTCCGTTCCATCTCTAGAATTATCGCCGTCACTTGGAAAAGGGGCTGTGGCGCAGCGGGAGCGCGCTTCCTTCGCACGGAAGAGGCCGGGGGT